>JANOKL010000035.1:0-4362 GCA_031419215.1 Luteolibacter sp.
TGAACTCGGCCTCGCCGCCATGCTGCGCTGCCGCATCCGCTACTTCAGCGACGGTGCCGTCATCGGCAGCAAAGTCTTTGTCAACGAAGCCTTCACCGCCTCACGCGAACGCTTCAGCGCCCGGCGCAAGGACGGAGCACGGCGCATGAAAGGCAGCGCCGCCCCCGCTGCCAACGCTCTCTGGACCGCCCGTGACCTGAGAATGGGAATCGGCTGAGAAGCCGGATCAGCCACAAAGTTTTGTGGCTTGTCGGGCGGGTTGTGATGGTTCTGTTGGAAGGGCCTCTGCCGCGGGCCTGCCAAACCGATAACTTCAACCGTAAGGCATATTCGACATTACCCGGCTTTTGAATGCGGTCGCCCTCAGGCCGGGCGGACCAGTTCAAATTGATCGCGTGTCTGGCAGTACCAATTCGGCGAGGCCATGCGACCGACCGGGTGGTAGAGTTCGGTGCGGATGCGGGCGCTTTCCGGGTGATAAAGATCATCGCGGACGTGGGTGCGCTGGATGAGTCCGAAGACGATGCGGTTTTCTCCGATGAGCTGGATCGAGTGGACCTTGCATTCGAATGAGGCGGGTGCCCCGGCGATCCGCGGGGTGGCGATGGTGGTGGAAGGGACCAAGGCGAGGTCTTCGCGCAGGGCCTCGCTTTCTCCGGGAGGCAGGCTGGCGGAGGTGCGGACCATGACTTCTGCGAGCGGTTCATCGACGAGATTGACGACGAACTCGCCACGGTCGCGGGCGTTGCGGGCGGAGTCTTTCGGCGAGCCGTCATCGCGGTCGCCGGGGCAGAACATAAGGAGGGGCGGCTCGGTGCCGACGAGGTTGAAGAAGGAAAACGGCGCGACATTGACCGAGCCGTCAGGATTGAGCGTGGTGACCCAGGCGATGGGGCGAGGGCAGACCAGCGAGGCGAGGATCGGGTAGGCGCGGTCGGCCAGTGCGCCGGTGAAGTCGAGTTCCATGAGGACCGACCAGAAACCGGGAGAGGCCGGAGTGCAAGGGCGCGGACGTTTGTTCAAAAAAGTTTGAACAAACGACCGCGAACGGCTATGGGCAGCATCATGTCGACGCTGCCTGAGCGAGAAAACGAGACATCGAGTTCCCTGGAGGGACTGGAGCGTCAGATCGTGGACGTGTTTGTGGATGGGGTGAAGGTGTTGGGCCTGCCTCGGTCGATCGGGGAAATTTACGGCGTGCTGTTCATTTCGCCGACACCCCTCGCGCTGGACGATCTCGTCGAGAAACTCGGGATCAGCAAGGGCTCGGCCAGTCAGGGACTGCGGGCCTTGAAGGGCCTGGGCGCGGTTCGCGAAGTGGAGGGAAATGGCGAGCGACGGACCTATTTCGAGCCGGCGGTGGAACTGAAGCGGCTGGTCGGCGGATTCATCCGCGAGCAGGTGAGGCCGCACATCGAGAGTGGGAAGAAGAAGATCAACAAGCTGGCGGAGGCCGCGCGGGAAGAGCCGGATCCTGAGCGCCGCGCATTTTTCCAGGAACGGGTGGAGCGCATCGACAACTGGACGCGCCGCGGTGGCCAGGTGCTGCCGCTGTTGCAACGAATTCTCGGCGAATGAGTGAGGTGACGGACAGTGCCTGGTACTGCGTGAAAGCCCAGACGAAGCGCGAGCACATTGCGGCCGGGCATTTGCGTGAGCTGGAGGGCGTGGAGGTATTTTGCCCGCGCCTGCGGTATCGGAAGGCCACTCGGCGCGGGAAAATCTGGTGGGTGGAGCCGATGTTTCCCGGCTATCTGATGGCGAAGTTTGACCTGCAAACCCAGGAGCGGGCGATCATGTTCTGCCAAGGGGTGCGGGGGCTGGTGCGCTTCGGCGACAAGATCCCGCCGGTGCCTGACGACTTCGTCACGATGCTGCGGGATGAGATCCTCCAGCGGGAAAAGGCCGAGGGCGATGTCCTGACGCTGAACACGGTGATCGACGTCGGCGAGGAGGTTGAGGTGGCGGTCGGTCCTTTCCAAGGCATGCGAGGTCAAGTGGTTGCAGTGGCCTCAGCGTCCGAGCGGGTGAAGGTCTTATTGGAATTTCTGGGCCAGCAGAACGCGATCGACCTGGATCTATTCTCGATTCTCTTGCCGCGGCGGCCAACGCCCTGAAGGCGGGAAAAGTCCTGCCGCGATCATGGAGGGCTGGTTTGTTCATTTTTGGTTGAACAAACCGATAAAATGCGGTCCATAGGGCTGTCGAAACCGCGTTCTGCATGGTTTCCTCTCCAATTTACTGACCCAAGCCCCCCATGGTTTTCTTCGCGCTGCGAAGGATCGACCAAGGGCGGCAGCGTCCTTAAGCCTTTTTTCACTTCATGAGCGTTAAACCAACATTCACCGTACAGGGTAAAACCGCCGTCGTGACGGGGGGCGCGGGATTCGTGCCCTCGCACCTCATTGAACTCCTCTTGAAAGACGGGCTAAAGGTGATCGCGCTGGACAATTTCGTGACCGGACATCGCCGGAACATCGCGCATCTTGAGAGCCATCCGGACTTCCGATTCATCGAGCAGGACGTTTCAGTGCCCTATGAAATCGAGGGACCGGTGGACTTCGTGTTCCACATGGCCTCGCCCGCCAGCCCGATCGACTATGTGAAGATCCCGATCGAGACATTGAAAGCGGGCTCCTACGCGTCCCACAACGCCCTCGACCTTGCCTTGGCGAAGGGCGCGACTTATCTCATCGCCTCGACCTCCGAGGTCTATGGCGACCCCGAAATCCACCCGCAGCCCGAGAGCTACTGGGGAAATGTGAACCCGATCGGCGTGCGGAGCTGCTACGATGAGGCGAAGCGCTACGGCGAGGCGGCGACCATGGCCTATCACCGCGCGCACGGGCTCGACACGAAGATCGTCCGCATTTTCAACACCTACGGCCCGCGCATGCGACTCGATGACGGTCGCGTGGTGCCGGCGTTCATCGGACAGGCTCTTCGTGGCGAACCGATGACGCTTTTTGGCGATGGTTCGCAGACGCGTTCGTTCTGTTATGTTTCCGATCTGGTTGAGGGCATCTGGCGTCTCGCGCGCTCTGAAACCCATGAGCCGGTGAATTGCGGGAATCCACACGAAATGACGATCCGCCAGTTCGCGGAGGAGATCGCGCGGCACTTTGGAGTGGAACTCAACGTGATCGAGCAGCCGCTGCCGCCTGACGATCCGAAGGTCCGCAAGCCGGACATTACCCGTGCCAAGGCGCTGCTGGACTGGCAGCCGGTGGTGCCCTTCGACGAAGGCATCGCCAAGACAATCGAGTATTTCCGAAGCGTGGTCGCCCCCGCCTCGATTTGATGCAGAGCCAGGATCCCATCGACTTCCTGATCGTCGGAGCCGGCTTTTCCGGATTGGTGATCGCGGAGCAGCTTTCCAACGCCGGTTGGAAATGTGTCGTCGTCGACAAGCGTCCGCATTTCGGCGGAAACGCTTACGATTACCACGATGAGGCCGGGGTGCTGATTCATCCTTATGGGCCGCATTACTTCCGGACAAATTCCACGCGCATCGTCGATTACCTGACGCACTTCACGGACTGGAGTCCGGTCGAGTACAAGGTCAAAAGCTTTTCAGGCGGACGATATTGGACTTTCCCGATCAATCTCGACACCTTTGAGGAGTTCATCGGCCGCCCCTCGACGACGGAAGAATTCGAAGCCTGGCTGGAAGAGAAACGCGAGCCTGTCGAATTCCCAAAAAACTCGGAGGAGGTCATTGTCTCCCAAGTCGGTCGCGAACTCTACGAGCGGTTTTTTGAAGGTTACACGCTGAAGCACTGGCAACGCCATCCGCGTGATCTGGATCCCTCGGTGTGTGGTCGCATCCCTATCCGTACCAACCGCGACCGGCGTTATCTCCGCGAGGAGTTCCAAGCCCTGCCGCGGGACGGATACAGCGCCATGTTCCAAAAAATGCTCGATGCCTCCCCGGGAGTGGAACTGCATCTGGGTGTGGATTTCGAAGAAGCGAAGAAGCGCTGGAATCATCGCCACCTGATCTTCACAGGCCCGATCGATGAATACTTTGGTCGTTGCTTCGGTCCACTGCCTTACCGTTCGTTGCGCTTCGAGCATGAGAGTTTCAATGCGGAACAACTCGTCAAGCGGGAGTCCATTTCCGGAAAGAAAGGCCACTGGCAACCTGAAATGCAGGTGAACTACCCGGATGCCGACGTGCCGTTCACGCGCATCGTGGAAATGAAACATGCCACCGGCCAGCAGATCGAAAACACCACCATCGTCCGGGAATTTCCCGAAGCCTGGGAGCCTGGAAAGGAAGCGTTCTATCCGATCCCGGCGGACGACTCGAAGGCCGCCTACCAGCGCTACGCCGAACTCGCGGCCAAGGAGGAAAACGTC
>JANOKL010000036.1:0-6494 GCA_031419215.1 Luteolibacter sp.
CGAAAATATATTTAAATTGATCTAACTTCCCGTATTGAAATTCACCCGAATTCCAATAATAGAAAATATCACAATTAAAAACTAGGAGACGATGGCGGCATGAATCAGCCGAAATCGAAAATTGAATCACCTTTAGTTGGCCCCGAAGTGATTGCTGGAATTCTGAGTGTGAGCCGTAACACCGTATTAAATTGGGCTAGAAACGGGAAAATTCCCTGTATCAGGATCGAAAAAACCTATCGGTTTTCGCTGAAAATAATTTCTGATTTCACAGGCCACATATTCTCTTACGCCAAAGAATAGAAAGATAGAGGCGCACCTCTTGATTTCCTGTCCGCTTATATAAATAGCCTCGAAACCTGATAGTGAGGACGTTTGGACCGAATCACTGATAATAAGCCATTCATTCGCATGACTTGTAATACTATTGAATCAATACATTTTATGAATAAAACAAAAATACGTAAGAAGCCAAGATCGAAACAGAGACTCCGCCAATCCAAAAAACGACTGGCTAAGGTTCTGAGGTCCATAAAGAAGAAATCTCAAGTTTCCAGTGATACCGCTGAAAATAGCCAAGAATCAGATATTTGGAAACTTCCTCATACAACATCGCAAGGACTTCGCACCTACTCTCCGAGAGGAGAGATTCACCCCTACTCCTACGCACTCCGAAATCACAACTGGATGGGATTGCTAACGCTAAAATTGCACGATCGTTCCTACTCCATGGACGATTCCCACCGGGTAGGACAAAAGAACCGCTTCGAGTTTCTCAAGCTGGTCATGAAAAACCTATGCAATCGAAAGTTTCGGGTCAAAGAGAGCGAGTTGAACTGGGTTGCCTGCGAAGAGTTCGGGATTTCAGGTCAAGGACACATCCACGTTCTCTTCTCTTTCGACTACCTCAAAGCCAAGGGAAGAGCAGATAAAATCCCAAAAATCGACTTTTCTCATGAAAAAGGTGAATTTTTCAATGAATTACTCGAAACCGTGAACACTCTATGGAAAAAATCGGGGAAAAATGCTCAATCGGTCGATCTTCATTGGTGTCCGATGTGGGAAAATGATGGTTTAGTGTCCTATTTGTGCAAATTGGAGGACGGAAGAGATGATAAAGTGTTCCTTTTCTCGAAATACTGGGAGACTCACGAAGGTCTAAAAGCCGCGTGATCGGGCTAAATATGTTCATGACATTCATGGAACGATTCAAGAAATGCCTGTTGGAAGAAGACGAAGAGCAATGCGGCTCCATGGTGCGCGTTGACAAGCTGGGAAACCGCGTTGTGATCCCTTACGGAGGAACTCTTCAGTCAGGCAAGAACGGGCGCGGTGTAGCCATTCCAAAGGGCTCTACATGCAAGGAGGACCACATCGGACAGATGCACGCTATTCCTCCCGGCAAAGTTCTAAAGATTGGCAAAAATGGGGTCGGCGTTGTGGTTTGCCCAAGTGAATCTACTACTGAAAGGAAAGGTCAAATCGTGGTCAATCAAAAGAATGCCAAGCATGAAAATAAGAAAAGCACTTCATGTTTGAAATTGCTTGAGTGGTCCAGAATTCCGAACAATAACTAATATGCCTCAGAAAAATATTTCTGAATTTTTCTAGGATTTCTAATATGATTGAAAAATTATTTTTCTAAAGATTGAATAGTCGCTTGCAGCTTTGCCTTTTCCGAAAGGAGAGCCGCCGCACCTTGTTCAACCTCTTGTATTACCTGAGATGCTGCCAAGCATTGCTTGTATGCCATAGAACCTTCTTGGACCGGTGTTTTTTTGTAGTTCGTGAGCTTATTGATTGTATCTACTCCATTTTGCCATCTAGTGCGATTCGTTTCGATTTGAATATCAACGCTAGCGAGCTGTCCTTTCAATTCTGCTAATTTTAAATCTTTTTCATTCTGATTATCAGAAGGAGAGGGATTTTGTTCAATGTTAGATTTTGCGATTTTCTCTAAATTCTTTATTATTGTTTGTTCTGGCCCTGCGGATTTATCAGTATCAATATTTGAATCGTTTTCTTTTGAATTTGTAAAATTCAACGGCACAGGCTTTACTTCTCGGCCAAGTGGCTCAAATGAACGAGCGAGGAAACTCAATCCTTCTGCATTTTTAGCTACCTCAAATATTGATGAAAATGTTTTAGGTAGTCCTGCCGGAAGTTGCTCCATGGTTATTCCTTTTTCTCCATCTGGAAGAAAAAAACCACTCCTATCCCATTCCTCGAATTTTCTACCTTTAGAATCTTGGATTGCGGGAGAAAACAGAATTTGATCTTCAGTGTTAGTTTCATTCGTTACTTTAAAACGAACATAAATGAACTTACCTTCTGTTTTCTGATCTTTTGAAATCCCTCCGGAAAGTGTATCCCCAAGATCCTTAGCTTCTAAAACGATCCAAGTCGAATCTTTAAAAGATACTTTTTCACCCATTGCAAATCCAGATTTTCTTTCGATGATCGCAGTTTCTTCATTTATATTTGGAATCGGCTTATTATTTTGAGGGATAGACACGCCAGATTCCACGGACTTTTTATCGCCAGTCATTTCAGCGAGCGACTCAGGTGTAATTTGTGGATTTTTACGCATCGAAGCCGACGCACCTCCTCCTGCCCCTACTGCCAAAGCCGTCGCAAGAATTGGAGCCAAAAGAAGAAAAACAGGAGCAACAATTATGCTCGCCAACATGATCAGCACTCCTTGAGTAGTCTCACCCTTGTTCAAGGCAACGATTCCCAAGATCACCGTGATGAACAAGATAGGAGCCCCGATCAACCAAGTTGCAAATCCGAGGCCAGGAATCAGTGCAATTAGGCACGTCACGCCGATCATGACCCAGCCTGCAATGATCGGACCCTTCAGTTTTTTGGGCTGATTCCCGATCTGCGTCGTGCCAAAAGTAGGAGCAAAGAACAAGCCTGAGCACGCCGGACACTGGACCTGGGAACCCTGAACAGAGCCGTCCGCCGAAATGCTCTGCTCACAGTGCGGGCAATTGAATTTAATGTTCATAGATTCTATTTTTTCAGATTTTTTTCAGATTTTAAAACTGACTTAGCCATTTGCTCACAACAGAGGCGTAAATGCACCAAATTTCATCGGAAACGCAAGCCAACTTCTAGAATTCTAGAAGCACTTGATTTGCCCTCGTTGGCTGAATTCTGGTTGGTGAATCGCGAGGACGAAGTTTCAAAAGTTGGGTTGGCCGTGGCAACTTTGCTACGATCCCGACGGGAGTTGCTCAAAATGTCCAAGAATGGACTCGCTCAAAAAGCAGGCATCAGCGTTCAGAGCGTCTCCTTCATTGAAAATGGGGTGAACAGCCCCTCCCTTTCAACTCTGCTCAGGATTTGCTCCGCTCTGGAAGTGAGCCCCGATCAAATCCTAAAGGATGCAATCCACTGCGATCACGACTAGATCGGATCGGAGGTGGCCCTTGCTGTATTCAAAAAATGGATACCTAGTCGACGGGTGATTTTTGCCCAATTATCCGTTCCCACAGAGCGGCGTAAGTGTATTCAAGAAATCACTTGATTATTTGAATACAATGAGTAGGTTTCTTGCATGAACCAACCGCGCATCCCTGTAGCAATCCTCGTCCGCGTCTCAACACTCAAGCAGGAGAACGACCGCCAGATCTCGGAGCTTCAAGCCTACGCCGACTCCAAGGGTTTCGAGGTGGTTGAGATCTGCCAAGAGCAAGTCTCAGGCAATGCCGACGAGTCAGACCGCCACGGACTCCACAGAGCGGAAGAGTTGGCACGGGCCGGGATGATCAAAAAAGTTTTGGTTCACGAAGTCTCCCGACTTGCCCGCCGTAATAGCATCGCACACGGATTCATCGAAGCCTTGGAAGAGTTGGGAGTGTCCCTTTACTGGCACCAACAGGGAATCGAAACCCTGCTTCCAAATGGGAAGAGGAATCCAGCGGCGGGAATCATGTTCGCGCTCTTGGCCGAAATGGCTCGGGCCGAACGTGAGACACTCTCGGAACGCATCAAATCTGGATTGGCGGAAGCTCGTCGTAAGGGTCGAAAGCTTGGAAGGCCACAAGGCACCACGGTTTCCGACAAAGAGCTTCTCTCTAAACATGCCGACATCGTGCGTCGCCTCAAAGAAGGTCACTCTGTTAGGAACACCGCCAAGATCACTGGCAAAGGCGGATCAACAGTTCAGCGTGTGAAAGCCGCGCTTGCCTGAAATCTTGAAGAATTCAGTGACTTTTCGGTGACAGACACCTCAAAAAGTCGCCTCTTTTTTTCTTTGTAACTTATTGATTATCAAAATGGAGCCGCTGGTCGGATTTGAACCGACGACCTGCTCATTACGAATGAGCTGCTCTACCCCTGAGCTACAGCGGCGTCTCTAGTGAAGCGGGCGGAATGATGCAGACTGGCCCCGTTCGGGCAAGCCGGAAATCAGCGGTGCTTGGCGAAGTACTTCGTGACCGCCTTCACAAGGCCAGGAATGTCGTGCGGCTTCGCCTCGAAGGCCGGCTCGATGCCGTGCTTGCGTAGGGCCTCGCTGGTGACCGGGCCGATGGTTCCCGCCACGCAGCCTTCCGGCAGCGGCACGCCCATGGCGAAGAAATGATCAACCGTCGAGGCCGAGGTGAAGGTGATGAGGTCCGCGCCTTCCTCCTTGAGACGGGCCACCGAGCCATTCGGATCAGAGGTTTCTGGAACGGTGCGATAGGCCACGCATTCATCAACGATCGCGCCGAGCGCCATCAGGCCCTCGTAGATGGTTTCACGCGACTCCTCCGCCTTCACCCAGAGCATCGTCAGGTTCTCGACGGAGTCTTTCGAGAAGGCCTCGATCAGCCCCTCCGCCACGAACTTTTCCGGAATGAGGTCCACGCCGATTCGATACTCGCGGATCTTTTTCGCCGTCCCCTCCCCGATCGCCGCGATCTGCGGCTTGCCCAAACTACGGGCATCCTCGTAGGTCGCGAAAAAGGCATCGAAGAAGCGTTGCACGCCGTTCGGACTGGTGAAGATCAGCCAGTCGTATTCGTGGGCCTGGGTGACGCCCTCCGCGAAGCCAAGACGATCCGTGGGAGCCTCGATGCGGATCGTGGGAAGCTCCAGCACATCGGCACCGAGATCGGAAAGCGAACGGGTCAGCTCGCCCGCTTGCTCGCGGGTGCGGGTGACGACGATCTTCTTTCCAAACAGCGGGCGCTTGTCGAACCAACGGATGTTCTCGCGCTCGTTCACGACGTCGCCGATAACCGCGACCGCCGGGGAGGTGAACTTCGCCTTTTCCACAATGTCCGCCATCGTGCCAAGGGTGCCGGTGAGCGTCCATTGCGAGGCCGTGGTGGCCCAGCGAACCAGCGCCATCGGGGTCTTCGGATCGGCCCCGTGCTCGATGAAGGCCGAGCAGATTTCACGAAGGCGGGCGACGCCCATGACAAAGACCTTGGTGCCCGGAGTCTTGGCAAGGTGAGCGTAGTCGATCGAGCTCTCGCCCTTGGTCGGATCCTCGTGGCCGGTGAAAATGGTGAGCTGCGAACAATGGTCGCGGTGCGTCACCGGAATGCCCGCGTAGGCAGGACCGGCGATCGTCGAGCTAATGCCGGGGACGATTTCAAAGGACACACCCACCGCCGCGAGCTCGGCAGCTTCCTCGCCGCCGCGACCGAAGATCATCGGATCACCGCCCTTGAGACGCACGACGTTCTTGCCCGCCTTCGTCTTCTCAACGATCAGGGCGTTGATCTGATCCTGTGGCAGCGCGTGGTCGGCGGCACGCTTGCCGACGAAGATCTTCTCGGCATCCGGCTTGGTCCAGCCGACCAGCACCGGGCTACTAAGGGCATCGTAAACGAGCACGTCCGCCTCCTCGATGCACTGCTTGGCGCGGAGGGTGACAAGACCGAGGTCGCCGGGGCCAGCGCCGACGAGATAACAGATTCCAGGAGTGCTCATGCGAGGGATTCGAAAAGGAGAAGCGCGGCGGCAAAGGGCTCGTCCGCAGGTGAGGAAACGGTGGCGATCTGCGGCTCTCCACCCTGTTCGGGGAAGACGCGGGCGCTCAGGAAAATCTCGTCGTTCTCAATCGACGAATAGACGCCGATCGGCGTGCTGCAACCGGCATCGAGCAAACGGAGAAACTCCCGCTCAGCGGTGATGCGCAGCCAGGTTTCGTGATCGCCGATGGTCACCGCGATTTCACGCGAACGGGCGTCGTCCGCACGAACTTCGAAGCCGATCGCCCCCTGCCCGGCGGCCGGGTAAAAGACATCCTCGGCAAGTCGCGCGACCTTCAGGACTGTTAGAGCAGCATCATCACCGGCCACCGATTCGACCTCGTCATCAGAGTTCACCGGCAGATAGCCCAGACGGACCATCCCGGCCTCGGCCAGAAGGATCGCGTCGTAGCCATTTCCTTCGGCCAGTTTCTTCAAGCGCGTCGGCACGTTGCCGCGCAGGTCGATGACCTTCACATCCGGTCGCAGCCACTGGAGCTGGCGGGCGCGGCGGACGCT
>JANOKL010000037.1:0-3832 GCA_031419215.1 Luteolibacter sp.
TCAAGCCATCCGCGCCTCTCTGGATGCCGGTCTTGTTCGGGAAAACCACAAGCTCACCGACGGCCTCGTCTATCTGACCATCAGCATCGCCGGTGGACCCTATGTCGGTCTGCTCGGAACCGTCGTCGGTGTTATGATCACCTTCGCCATCATTTCGAAACAGGGCCAGGTGGACGTCAACTCCATCGCTCCCGGTATTGCCTCCGCCCTGCTCGCCACGGTGGCCGGTCTGGTGGTCGCGATTCCCGCACTGTTCATCTACAGCTACCTGAACGGTCGCATCAAAAACATCGTCGCCGAGATGCAGGTCTTCATCGACGAGTTTGTCGCCAAGGTCGCCGAGTTCTACCCGGATTCGGATAGCCCCTCCTCCAGCCCCAGCATCAAGGGCTGATCTCTGGAATTCCTGATTCTTTCACTTCTCCAACCTCCCTTAAACCATGGCTTCCGCAGACGAAAAAAGCTTCGATGACATCAACGTCACCCCGATGGTGGACCTTTACCTCGTCCTCCTCCTGATCTTCATCATCATGACCACCGCCGGTGTCCAGGGGGTGAAGGTCGAACTGCCGCGAGCCGGTGGAAAGGCCTCCGCGCCAATCACGGCGTCCAAGCTCCAGGCCATCACGGTGAGCCCGGAAGGCGGCATCTTCCTCAACACCACTGCCGTCACGCTCGACCAGCTTGAAGACGAACTGACCGCCCTGAAAGCCGCCAGCCCGGATCTGCCCGTCGTGGTGCGTGGCGACAAGGCTTCCCAGTATCAGGGCGTCATGCAGGTACTGGAAGTCGTCGGGCGCGTCGGCATCGACAAGATCGGCCTCGCGACCCAGACCAAGTAATTCCAGGCCACCCAGCCCTGCCTGCATGTCCCGATTTTCCGCGGAAACCAAGAAAGAGAACAAGCACCTCCTCATCACGCTGATGCTGGGTGTGGTGGTTTTTGGCGGAGCTGTCTCGTTCCTGTTTCGTAATTCCGAAGAAGAGGAAACCAAGAAGAAGGTCAGCGAGTCGATCGTGGACATCACCCTTCCGACACCCCCTCCTCCACCTCCACCGGAAACAGATCCGGATCTGACCGAGCCAGAGGAGGCGGACATCAAGGAAGAGTCCAGCGAACCTGAGATCGCACCGACCACCGAGATGGCATCGGATTCCTCCGATCTCGATCTCGGACTCGACCCCGGAGACCTCGCCGAGGGCACGGGTGGAAATTTCGTGGTCAATGTTCCCCGCTTCGCCACACGCGGAGGAAGAGGCGGCGGCGGTGATGGAATGGGCAGCGATGAAGCCGACTCTCCTCCCACGCCGATCAGCAAGCTCCCGCCGACCTATCCCACCGCGCTGCTCAGCAAGGGTGTGGGTGGGCGAGTCATGATCAGTTGCGTCGTCGATGCCAGTGGCCAGGTCGTCAGCAGCAGCATCAAGCAGTCCTCCGGCCACTCGGAACTCGACAAAGCCGCGCTGGCTGCCGTGGCGAGATGGAAATTCAAGCCGGCCGTTAAAGATGGTCGATCCATCAAGTCGACCTGCTCCGTCCCTTTCAACTTCGAGGTCAAAAAGAGCTGACCCAGCTACCCACCTCCAAACTTCCTCAAACCGATTTCCGCCATGTTCTCCAAATTCCTACTCCCGGTCCTGCTCGTCCTGCCGGCGACCGCCCTGGCAGACCGCATCATCCCTCCGGCCAATCTCTTTCAGGACCCTTCGTTCATCAAGGAGTTCGTCGGCAGCTACGGCTTCCTTTCCGATGTGGAGCCGAAGGTTTCCACGGATGAGCAGGCCGCCTTGACCACGATTCGCGATCTGTTCGAAAAGAGCCAGTTCGCGCAGGCCGAACAGGAAATCATCCGCTTCATCAAGGAAACCGAGAACCCCACCGACCCCAAGAAGCAACCCGCCGAGATCAGCCCGGCGATGATCTTCGTGCTCGGAAACCTCTACTTCCAGGCAGACCGCACCGACGAGGCGCGTCGCGCATTCCTTGAGGCGATCAAGCGCTTCCCACGCTTCCGCCGCGCTCACACGAACCTGGCCTTCCTTTACATCTCGAAGAACCAGACCGACGAGGCGCTTCCCATGCTTCAGAAGTCGATCGAACTCGGCGAAACCACCGCCCGCGTCTATGGCATGCTCGGCTTCTGCCACCTGGTGAAAAAGAACCCCGTCGCAGCGGAGAACGCCTACCGGCAGGCCTATTTGCTCGATGCGAATTCACGCGATTGGAAGCTCGGGCTTTCCCAATCCATGCTCGCCCAGGACAAGTTCGCGGAATCTGCCAGCCTGCTCACCTCGCTCATCGAGGAGAATCCAAACGACAAGCAACTCTGGCTCCAGCAAACCAACGCCTACCTCGGCATGGACCGCAAGGAGGACGCCGCGATCAACCTGGAGATCCTGCGTTTCAAGGGCCTCGCGGATGAGGCGAACCTCAACCTGCTAGGCAATCTTTACATGGACCGCAGCGAGCCTCAACTCGCTCTCTTCGCCTACATGGCCGCCATCGACAAGGCGACCGCACTTGATGTTCCGCGCGCGCTCAAGTCCGCGAAGATCCTCACCGACTATGGCTTCCCGGACAAGGCCTCGACCTTCGTCCAGAAAATCCGCAGCAAGCTCGGCGCCAATATCCCTGCCGGACAGAAGACCATGCTGATGCTCACCGAAGTGCGGATCGCCCAGGCGGAAAAGAAGCCGGAGATCGTGGGAAAACTGCTTAACGAGCTGACTCAGATCGATCCAACCAACGGCGAAGTCCTGCTGGAACTCGCAAAGCATTTCGACCAGCTCGCCAAGGACGAGAGCGACGAAACCAAGCGCGGTGTCCTGATCCAGAATGCCCGGACCAATTACCAACTCGCCGTCCGCACGCCGCTCGTCGCCTATCAGGCGAATCTCGGACTTGGACAAATGTATGTCCGCGAGAAGCGCTACGTCGAAGCCATGCCACTTCTTGAAACCGCTCTCAATCTGAAGAAGAGCGAGAGCCTCGACCAGTATACCAGCCGCGTCCGCCGCGCTGCGGATCGCCAGCGCCAGAAAGACGAATCCAAGGAAGTCACCAAGCCATGATTCTTTCCATGAAACGACTGCTTTTCCCCGCCATCGCCCTCTGTGGTGTGGTCCACGCCAACGACGTGCTGGACGCCCTCGAAGGAAAAAAGAAGTCCAGCGAGATCCTGGTTCCGGCCGCGCCCGGTTCTCCTGATCGCGACGAGAATGGAGCGCTGACCTACCTCGAAACCACTTATCCGCCGAGCCGTCTCGACTCTCTCTGGGCGAGGTCCGTGGTTTATGAAAACGAGGCGAATCCCTGGATTCAGAAGATGGCCATCACCGCCTATCTCGATCAACAGGCCGCCTTCGGAAAAGCCGAGGTTGAGGGTGTCGGAATCGTGCCTGACAAGAACGTGGACCTCGACGGAACCCGCACCCGCCGCGCCCGACTTGGTGCCCGCATCCGCGCGTTCCGCAACACCGACATCGAGGCGAACTACGACTTTGCCGGAAACCGCGACGACCAGCGGATCGAGCGCATCAAGGCCCGCACCGAATTCCTGTCGGACGCCACGGTGACCTTCGGAAAGTTCCGCCCGGACTTTGGGACGGAATACACGATCGAGCCCGAGGATTCCCTCTACCCGGATCGCGCGATGCTGACGAACATGATCGCGCCGGACACCACGCTCGGAGTCCAGCTCGGCTACAAGCATAAGGACTGGCAATTCGGCCTTGGCTGGTTCTCCGGAGACTCCGATCCCAACATCCCCGGCATCGATGGTGAGGGCTCCATGCTGCTCAGCGTGAAGCGGACGGTTGTCGAAAATTCCGG
>JANOKL010000038.1:0-3226 GCA_031419215.1 Luteolibacter sp.
CGCGGGCAGTGCGGGCAACGTTCTTGAAGTCCAGCATGAGGGCATCCAGAAGGGTTTCCTTGGTGACGCGGGCTGGTGTTTGGTCGGCTTTGGCAGCGTCCAGTTTCTGGAGAAGCTGGTCGATGTTTGCGAAGTGGGTGAGTGCCCTGCTGTCGGGAGCGAAGTCAGCGGCGTTTTCACGTCCGAAGGTTTGCACTCGGATCAGGCGGTCATTGCGGCGGCGGTCACGGTCGTCCATGGTGGATAGTGTTTGGATGGTGTTATGGTAGGATCAGGCATCAAGAGTTCTCAGATACCGACGATGGATAAATCAAAGCTGAGTCATGGTTGGCAAGGATCAAGGTGACGGTTTGTGTGAAGATTGGGTGAATGGATAGTCTTAATGGCGGTTGGGCGCGCGTGTATGAGATCGGCCTTCAAAAAATACTGAATTCTACGGAACCCATTGTAAAATTAGCAGATTACAACGAATCGCCTTCCGGTTCGAACCGACTCAGTGGGCATCTCACACCGACTCAGCGGGTGTCTTACACCGACTCAGTGGGCGTCTCACACTGACTCAGTGGGCAGTCCGAAGCGGCTAAATGACTAGCTCGCACCGATTCAGGCGGTAACTCGCACCAAGTCAGTAGGCATCTCACACCGACTTAGTGGGTGGCATGCACCAACTCGGTGAGTATCGAACAGCTGATCGGGCGAAGGGTACACGAACTCAGTGGGCTCCCGCCGCCGCTGTAGGAGGAGCTCTATCCTGACGCTACGCTTCCTCCGAAAGCCGCGCGGTGGAAAATAAGTTGGTCGCGGGGCGGGGCGGGCTTATATCCCCGGGCATGAGCGATGCCGCCGAGAAAACGAAGCGCCCCCGGGTCAACGTCCGACGCCCCGAGGTGATGGAAATGGTCGCCGCCGAAGTGGCGCGGCATTACCAGTCGAGCGTGGTCGAAAAGATCCGCAACCACGGCGGCAAGCTCTCGATTGGCAACACCACCGTCCTGCTGGCACAGCAGTTTGGTTTCTGCTACGGCGTCGAGCGCGCGATCGACCTCGCCTACGCCGCGCGTCGGGTGTTTCCGGACAACCGCATTTTCCTGATCGGGGAGATCATCCACAACCCCGAGGTGAACCGTCAGCTCCGCGAGATGGGCATCGTCTCGCTGCCGTGGCAGGAGATGGGCGACAGCTACGACAACCTCACCGCTGAGGATGTGGTGATCGTGCCGGCCTTCGGGGCTCCCACGCATTTCATGGACAAGATCGAGCAGCTCGGCTGCTACGTCGTCGATACCACCTGTGGCGATGTGATGAAGGTGTGGCGTCGCGTGCGCGGCTACGCGAAGGACGGCACGACCTCGATCATCCACGGCAAGGCGAACCACGAGGAAACCCGTGCCACGGCCTCCCGCGCTCAAGGCGAGGATGGCAAGGGCCACTACCTCATCGTGCTGACGCTGGCCGATGTGGACTACGTTTGCAGCTATCTGAAAAGCGGCGGTGATAAGGCCGAGTTCCTCAATCGATTCAAGGACGGCTGTTCTCCTGGCTTCGATCCCGATGTCCATCTCGATCGCGTCGGCGTGGCGAATCAGACGACGATGCTGAAAAGTGAGACCGAGGAGATTCAGCGTCGTTTTAAAACGGCGATCGTCGCACGCGATGGATCGGATGCGAAGTTCCAGGTCTTCGACACGATCTGCGGGGCCACTCAGGAGCGGCAGGACGCGTTGTTCGAAATGCTGAACCAGCACATGGATCTGCTGCTCGTCGTCGGCGGCTACAACAGTTCCAACACCACCCACCTCGTGGAGATCGGTGAGCAGCAGTTGCCGACCTTTTTCATCCGCGATGCTTCATGCCTGAAATCGCTGGAGGAGATCGTCCACTACGACATCCATCACAAGGAGGAGATCAGCAGTAGCTACTCGGAACTCCTTCTCGGCGACAAGCCGGTGACGGTGGGCATCACCGCCGGTGCCTCGTGCCCGAACAACCTCATCGAAGACACGATCGTGAAAGTCTTCGGCCTGCGCGGGATTTCTCCGGAGACTCTGGCGGCGGTCTGACTCAGCGTTCGGCCGCGAGTGCCTCGATCTGCTTGCGGACGGCTTCGGCGTCGTCCTTCAGCCCGGCCTTTTCGCAGGCGGCGAGGAGTCCCTTTAGTGAATATGCGTCGTTCGGAAATCTGGCGAGGCCCTCGCGATAGGCGGCGACCGCATCGGTGGGTTTGTTGAGGGCGAGGTAGTAATTTCCCAACCGCAGCTCCATCGGGGTGAGAATCGCGGGAGGCAGCAGTTGGGTGGAGCGGGCCTGGCGGTCGACGGCGGAGCGGAACCAGTTGTAGGCGGATCCGTGGCCACCCTTTGGTCCAGCGAGGGCCAAGCGACCCCGGAGTTCACTGGCAGTGACTTCCAATGCGCGGAAGCTGCGGTTCCAGAACGAGCGCTCGCCCCCAACACTGGCGGATTCCTGGACGCGGCTCATCATTTCCCCGTGTTGGGACATGGCCTTGGCGACCTCACTGGCTTCGGAATACTTTTGCTCGTCCATGAGACGAAGGCCATCGAGGTAAAGCCGGAGTCCGTCGGTGTACCAGTTCGCGAGGGACTTCTCGCGGTATTCCGCGATCTGCTGGGTGGTGGGAAGGGCGATCATCGCCTTGGCCGCATCCCCCTTCAGTCCTCTCGCCATGAGCAATCTAGCAGGCAGCGTTTTCCCCTCCCAGAGAATCATCCGGCCCCCGGCGGAACCGGCGCGCTCCTTCGGCACCTTCTTGTTTGCCAGTGAAGTGGCGGCGGTGAAGGCGGTGTCGAAATCGCCCTTCGAGGCGAGGCAGACGCAGCGATAGCACTCGGAGGCAGCCCAGGCCGGACAGTCCATCGCCGTGGCCTTGGTGCTGGTCATCCAGCTTTCATAAAGTTCCGAAGCGCGGTTGAAGGCGGCAGAGGCTTCGGCGTGATGGCCGGTCCGCCATTCGTAGTGGCCGAGAAGCTGGAAGTAGGGCGCGTAGTCGGGGGCAAGCTGGCAGAGCTTTCTCGCCATCGGCAGTGAAGGCTCGAGATCCGGTGCCTCCATCCGGATCGTGAGCAGCGCATTCATCAGCAGCGAGCTCTCAGGATAGCGGACCATCAGGGTTTGAAGCAGTTTCTCGGAGCGCTCCTGCTCGGGCGTGGCGACGTTCAGGTCGTTGTAGCCGCCGCGACCGAAGAGGGCGGTGAAGATGGTGGCCTGG
>JANOKL010000039.1:0-1997 GCA_031419215.1 Luteolibacter sp.
AAGACCGCGCTCGGAGTGCTGCCGGCGGGCACGATGAACGTGTTTGCCAGAGAGCTCGGAATTCCCTTCGGTCATTTGGGAAAAGCGTTTGATGTGATCGAGCGTGGCCACGTCCGGGAGATCGATCTTTTCGAAGCAAACCACGCGCCGTTCGTTCAAATGGCGGGCGTGGGATTTGATGCGATGGTGATCGAGGAGACGACCTGGGAATCCAAGAAGATGCTCGGGCCCTTGGCCTATTTGCTCTCGGCTGTGAAGGTGCTCGGTGAAAAGCCGCCGCAGATGGAAGTGGTTTTCAGCGATGGTCGGCGCGAGCACGGAGTGGCGGTGCTGGCTGGAAATGGCTCGCTCTATGGCGGGCAGTTCAAGCTCTTCCGCAAGGCCGACAACCAAGACTCGATGCTCGACGTGCTGGTGTTCAAGGAGGCGGGTTACCGCTTCGTACTGGATTCGCTGAAAGGCCTCGCCAAAGGCGGTGTCGATCTCGCGGTCTCGACCGAGTATTTCCAGTCCGAGAGTTTTACCGTGATCGCGGAGCGCGAGGTGCCGATTCAGGTGGACGGCGAGTTGCTCGGCCGGGCCCAGGAAGTGAAGTTCGCGGAGAGCGCGAGACGGCTCCGGGTCATCGCGCCTGAAGAACCGGTGATCAGCCGCTTCGCCGAAGTCATGCAGGCCATGAACCCGTGGCCGAAACGAATGGCGGAGTCCACGACCCAGACTGGCGCATGAAAGGAGCAAGCTCGTTATGGATCCGGAGATTCCTGCGCCGTGGAGCACTTCTGCTTGGGATTCTTTTCGTGGTGGCGTTTGCATTGATCGCCTTCACGAATCTGGAGGCGTCCCGCTCAGCTGAGGGTCGACTTTTTTTTGAGGCCGATGAGATCCCCAAGCACCGTGTTGGCCTGATCTTTGGCTGCGATGACCAGATCGACGGTCGGGAGAATCTTTATTTCCGCTATCGAATCGAGGCGGCGGTCCGGCTTTGGAATGCAGGGAAAGTGAGCTGCTTTCTCGTCTCGGGCGACAACCGCACGAAGTACTATAACGAGCCTGAAGCCATGAGGCAGGCCTTGGTGGATCTCGGAGTGCCGACGGACCGGATTGTGGAGGATTTCGCCGGGCTCAGGACTCTGGATTCAGTGGTGCGGGCGAAGGAGATCTTCGGCGCGACCGATGTCATTTTTGTCTCCCAACGGTTTCAGAATGAGCGTGCGATCTACATCGCACGGGCGAACGGAATCGACGCCGTCGGGTTTAATGCCCGGGACGTTGTCGGCAGCGGCGGGTATAAAACCAAGCTGCGAGAAGTGGGAGCCAGGGTGCAAATGTGGCTGGATGTGAACATCCTTTCAACGCGGCCCAAGGTGATGGGTCCTCCGGAGATCCTGCCCGGAAAGGATTGAGGGGGATTCCCGGTTCCTCCGGCTGCTTGATTTGCGCCCGACAACGGCCGCGCTGCGGATTCTGACGCAAAAAAAAGGCAACGGCGTCGACTTCACCCTTTTCCATTCAAGAAACTTTGAATTTAATAAAACCAATGGAACTCGTCGGGGAAACCTCTCAAAGCGTCATCACGTGCAAGAACAGCCAAGGGACCGAGCTCACGGCGAATCTACTGAGGATCAAGCGCTATTCGGTCGTTTTCGAAGTTTATAACCCCTACAGCATCTTGCAGTTGTCGGAAGTTTTGTCGGACTTCCGAATCATGGCGTCGAGGCGGATGCTTTACCACGGCAAGGCCGTCGTCAGCAATCTGCTCAACACCGGCATCGTGCTGGTGTGCGAGGCGACCCTCGATGAGGGCTGGGTCGAGGTCGATTTCCTTTCATCCGTCGCGGGGGGATCGACATCGGAGGCCAGTTTTCCTCGTTCATGACGGAGTGGAAATCCGCCAACAAGGTTCAGGACCCTTTCAAGCTGGTGGTGGCGGACATGGCCAACATGCTCAACGGCGTGCAGCACTGGCTCACGGGCGTCGATGTCGGCATCCGAACCAC
>JANOKL010000040.1:0-6142 GCA_031419215.1 Luteolibacter sp.
GGATCCGGTCGTTCAACTTTTACTTCGCAAACAACAAGTCGTTTACCGGAAACTGCCTCACGCAGTCCGGAAAGGCGTTTTTTACATCCTTGTCCATAAACCAGAACAAACCCCCCAGCGTGATGAAGTTGGTGCCGCCCCACTGGTCCATCGCCTCCACGCACTTGTCATACTGGACCTTGGCATCCATGTGGGTGTGCATGTCGACCCGGGGCATGGTCGCGGACGGGAAAATCACCTGCTGGTCTGCCTGAAGGGAAGCGACCGCCGACAAGGTTGCGCAGGTGGCCGAGAAGAATGTTCGACTCCGTTTCATGGGCTTCTGGTTTCGCACAAGGGCGACATTGCGCAAGCCCGGAGTCGATCCATGATTCTCGTGCGATCCCCATCCGACCCTGGATCGCGATCTGCTGAACGACCCGGCCGTCAGCTTCCGTTTATAGCGCCCAAATCACTCAACACCATGATCCGAACCTTGCTCGCGCCTCTACTTCAGGCCGCGTTTCTTGCCTCCCTGCCGGGACTCGCCAATGCCTACGAGGTGAAGCCCATCAGCGAGGCCCAGGCCACCGAATACACGCTCGAGCCCACGTTTTACAAAAAGGGAATCCTGGCGCAGGACATCCTCATCGCCACCTCGCAGAAGGTGTCAGATTTCACCCTTCTGGAGGCCGCCTACCAGTTCGACCAGGTCATGAAAACGGTCAAGCCGGACGTCGCCAAGCGCATCCGCGAGCGCAAGGTTCTCTGCGTCCTCGTGGGAAAAGACGAGCTGACCTCGGACATGCCGCAGTTCAAGAGCGACAAGACCGGTCGCGAGCTGGATTTCTACAACTGGCGGCAACGCGGATTCCTCACCAAGGTTGACGGCCGCTCCACGGTGCTTTTCGCCGAGGAGGACGTCATGGAATATGAGGGCGGCATGCAGATCGAAAGCATCCTCATCCATGAATTCGGCCACGTGATCGACGGCGCGGGCTTCGATGAAAACCAGCGTCGCATGCTGAAGGAAGCCTTCGAGCAGGCGAAGGCCAAGGGCCTCTGGAATGATGGTCTGGCCGCCCAGCGGTTTCGCCGGGTGAAAGGGGACGAACCGGTCAGTCTTCTCGATGCCCTGGTGAAGGCCTTTCCGAAGCAGTCGCCTGATTTCCTCAAGCGCTGTCTCGATGGCGGCGACATCCTCGTGAACGAAAAGCCGACCACCTCCGCCGTGAAAGTCACCGGCAAGGACAAGGTCCTCATCCGCTTCGGCGGTGCCAAGCAATGCTACGCCGCGACCAACAAGGCCGAGTATTTCGCGGAGGGTGTGCAGTGCTGGTTCGACACCAACCGGACGATGGATCACGACCACAACCACATCCACACCCGCGAGCAGCTCAAGGCTTACGATCCCGGCCTCGCGAAGCTGTGTGAAGAAGTCCTCGGCGATACCGAGTGGCGCTTTGTTTCCCCGAGGTTGCGTGCTGGAAAAGACCACCTGACGGGCTACGATCCCGCCAAGTCTCCGGTCATGGTGGACTCGGATTTCATCGATGCCGCCGCCCAGGACTACTACGATGAATACTGGGCGGATTACTGGAAAAGGCTGCAGGAGAAGTATCCCGCCAAGCCATGATCGGTTACCTGGGAAACTCTCACTTCTTCTTCAATCCCATCACCATCACGACCAGTCCGCCACCGAGCAGGGCCCACGAAATGACCGGTGGCACGCTGTGGCGTCTCTCAACGTCCGCTTGCACCTTGAGCGGCCCGAGATCGACGACGTTCTCCCGCGTGGTCGTGGTGAATCCGCCGTAGGCCAGCAAGCCAGCTCCGGCGACAATCATGACAATCCCGACAATGCTTAGCGTGTTCATGTTCCTCAGGGTTCATGCAGCAGCGGGTGGAAGCCAGAGAGAAATCACCTTTTCGCAAAGTGCGCGATTCCTGGGAACTTAGCACCGTTAGGCCTCACCCCTCGACCACGCGATCAGTCAGCCTAACATCCGGGCCGCTTTTCCAACTGCTTCCGACAGCGCCTCGACGTCCGCCAGCGTGTTGTAGAGCGCGAAGGAGGCGCGGGTGGTGCCGGTCATGCCGAAACGTGCCATCAGCGGCTGGCAGCAGTGATGGCCGGTGCGGACCGCGATGCCCATTTGATCGAGCAGGGTGCCTAGGTCGTAGTGGTGGACGCCCTCGATGGAAAACGAAAGGGCACCCGCGCGGTCCGAGGGTCCGTAGAACCTCATACCGGGAATGGCGGAGAGCGCCTGTTCGGTCGCACGCATCAGCCGGGTCTCGTGCTCGTGGATGGCCTCGATCCCGGTGGTGTTCACGTAGTCCAGCGCGGCCCCGAGCGCGATGGTGCCCTCGATGTTCGGCGTGCCGGCCTCGAACTTGAACGGCAGGTCGTTGTAGGTGGATTTGGCAAAGGTGACCTCCTTGATCATCTCACCGCCGCCGCGATAGGGGGGGATGGATTCGAGCACCTCACGCTTTCCCCACAGCACGCCGATGCCGGTCGGGGCGTAGACCTTGTGGCCGGAGAAGGCGAGGAAGTCGGCTCCGAGAGTTTGGACATCGATCGCCAGATGCGGCGTGGCCTGCGCGGCATCGATCAGGACCAGCGCCCCGGCAGCTTTCGCCTTGGCGGTCATTTCGATCACCGGATTAATGGTTCCAAAAGCGTTCGAGATCCAGTTGAAGGCCACCAGCTTCGGCTTCTTTTCGAGCAGCATGGTGTAGGCCGCCTGGTCGAGCGAGCCGTCCTCGTGACAGGGAATGATTTCAAGCGTCGCCCCCGTGAGTTCGCAAAGCATCTGCCACGGCACGATGTTGGAGTGATGCTCCAGCGTGGAAATCAGCACCACATCGCCCCGCCCGATGAGCCCGGAGCGACCGAGGGAAATGGCGACGAGATTGATCGAATCGGTGCAGCCGGAGGTGAAGATGACCTCGTCCGGGCTGTCGGCGTGAAGGTGCTTCGCCACAGTCTGCCGCGCGGCCTCGTAGGCCTCGGTGGCCAGTCGCGCCAGTGTGTGTGCCCCGCGGTGGATGTTGGAGTTGACCTCCTCGTAGTAACGGCGCGAGGCCCCCAGCACCGCGAGCGGCTTCTGGGTTGTAGCGGCGTTGTCGAGATAGACCAGCGGCTTTCCATTCACCTTTTGGTGAAGGATCGGGAAATCGCGGCGGAGAAGGTCGGCATCCAGCATAGGCGGCGGCAAGATGGGGTGAGATCCGGAAAAAAGCACGAAATCCCGAGCACAAATTTCGAATCAAGGACCGGGCGCAGGCCTCAGGATCTCCCCCGCAAGCCATCCCGTCGACTGCCGGATCTGAAAAGCCCCTTTGGCTGTCGTGACCGAAACATCCTTGCACCCTTTCACGCTGACCCCTTTCACGCGACCCTTTCACATCCGCTGGCTGCGCCCGGACTATCAGAATCCAACCGCGACGACGAGCGGCGGTCACCGCCCGCCGCTCCATGCCGACCTCGCCGGCACGGAAACCCCTTCTCAATCTCCAATCTCCAATTCTTTGGCCCGACCGCCTGTCCGGCCAAGTCACCATCATCCGCAAGCTCATCGGCAGTTACGACAAGAGTAGCGCAACTCCAGATGCCGAAACGCTCTCAGCATTCTTCGGCCGCAAAAACAAAAAACGCACTGAGCAGATCGAGGGGATATTGGAAACGTTGAAGGGACTGGGGCAGTTGTGATTTCGACTCAGGTGTGTCGTTTCCAATCTTGCCGAAGTTGAAGAAAAGCTCGCCGAACCAAGCAAACTTTGGAAAAAGATCAGGATGCTGGAAAAGGAACTGGCCATTCTAGCCAAGGATATTCAGCCTCTTAAGACTTGGAGTTCCATGTTCGGCCGCCTGGCTGACATCAAGACTTCCCGCGAAGCTGTTGCTCTCGGGCGCGAGATTCCAAGCACACTCACCAAGTCTGAATGAGAACGCCGCTACCTTCCCCCGACCAATCCCTCCGCGCCGAAAACGCGGAGCTGCGCAAGCGGCTGGAAGAGGCCGAGGAGATGCTCCGCGCCATCCGCTCTGGCGAGGTGGATGTGCGGATGGTGGAAAGCAACGCCGAGCAGCTGCGCAGTCGCGGCGAACTGCTCGCGCAGGTCGGCGATGCGGTGGTGGTCGTGGATCTTGGTGATTGCATCACTTTCCGCAATGCGGCAGCGGAGCAGCTCTATGGCTTGCAGCCGGGCGAGATGCTCGGGCACAAGCTGGACGAGGTTTTTACGCGGCACTGGCCCAGCCAGGAGGAGGAAGCGGCGGTGTGGGCCACGCTGCGTGAGCACGGCCAGTGGCATGGCCAGTATCTCGAGCGTACGGCACACGGCCGCGAATTGCACGTCGATTCCAGCATCACCGCCCTGCGCGATGCGCACGGCGAAATCATCGGGCATCTCAGTGCCGTCCGTAACATCACGGAGCGGAAGCGGGGGGAAGAGGAGAGCCGCGAGGCGCTGCTGCTTGATACGCTGCTGGCCCGCGCGCCCGTGGGTTTCGCTTACTTTGACCGCGAACTGCGGTATTTGCGCATCAATGAGCGGCTCGCGGAAATCAACGGCCTCTCTGCCGCTGAGCACCTCGGCCGGACCGTAGAAGAAGTCGTTCCCACGATGGCGGCGGAGATCCGGGAGGTATCGGAGCGCATGGCTGCGACCGGCCAACCGGCGCTCGATCAAGAGTTCACGGGCGAGACGGCAAGCGCGCCTGGATTCATCCGCCATTGGAATGTGAATTGGTTTCCCGTGCACAGCGAGCGCGGGGAGATTGTCGGCTTTGGCGCGGTGGTGGAGGAAATCACCGGGCGCAAGAATGCTGAGAAGGCGCTGCAAGATAGCGAGCGGAACTATCGGGCACTGGCAATCGCCACCTCGGAGGTGGTTTACCGCATGTCCGCAGACTGGTCCACGATGCTGCCGCTGGACGGGCGCGAGTTGGTGGCCAGTTCGGCCCAGTCGCTCACCGACTGGGCTTGGCTGGAGCAAAACGTCCCCCCCGAGGAGCACCCGCGCTTGAGGCAGGGAATCAGCAAAGCCATCGCCCGGAAGGGTCTGTTTGAGCTGGAGCATCGCGTCCGGCGTCCTGACGGCTCCATCGGTTGGACGTTTTCCCGCGCGGTGCCGATTCTAAATGGGAACGGAGAAGTGACCGCTTGGTTTGGCGCTGCGAGTGACATCACGGAGCGCAAGCGTACAGAGGAGGCGTTGCGCGTTAGTGAAGCGCGCTTCCGTGCGGCCGCGGGCGCGGTGAGCAGTCTCATCAGGACGAACAACGCGCGCGGTGAGATGGAAGGTAATCAACCCGGATGGGGTCTGTTCACCGGCCAATCACGGGAGGAATACCAAGGCTACGGCTGGGCGATGGCTGTTCATCCCGAAGATGCGCAGCCAACCCTCGACGCGTGGGATCGGGCCGTGGCGGAGAAGCGGATGTTTGAGTTCGAGCACCGCGTGCGCCGCCACGATGGTGAGTGGCGGGTGTGTGAGGTTCGCGCGGTGCCGGTGCTCGGCGAGGCGGGGGAGATTTGCGAGTGGGTGGGCGTTCACACCGATATCACCGAGCGCCAGAAGACCGAAGAGACACTGCGCGAGAGCGAGGCGCAGTTCCGGGGAATCCTGCGGCAATCACCGGCAGGCATCGTGCAGACCGACGCGACCGGCTGCATGACGATGGTCAACGAGCGCTGGTGCGAGATGCTCGGTTACTCCGAAGCCGAGCTGCTGGGCAAATCGGTGCTCGACATCACGCATTCATCGAGCGTCACGGCGACCGGAGAGAATGTGGCGCGGCTGGCGGCGGGCGGGCCGGATTTCCAGGTTGAAAAGAACTACTGCCGCAAGGATGGATCAGTCATCCCCGCGCAGAGCAACGTGCGCGCTCTGCGCTCTCCCGATGGCAAATTCCTCGGATTAATCGCAGTGGTGGTGGACCTGTCCGAGCGGCAGCGGGCCGATCAACAATTGCGCGAGCGGGCTGGGCAGCTCGATCTGCTGGCGCGGTCGGCCCAGCGGCTTTTCGAGTGCCCATCGCTCACCCCAGAGGTGCGCGAGGAAATCTTCGGCGGCATTGGGCAGTTGATCGGTGTGGAGAGCTACTATCACTACCGGGCGGACAATGCCGAGCGCTGTCTATTTCTGGAGG
>JANOKL010000041.1:0-2552 GCA_031419215.1 Luteolibacter sp.
GCGCTAACCCCGCGACATTTGGCGACGTAGTAGAAAAGCTCCAGATGGTGGATGTTCATAACGGCAGGTCCATTGAATCAGTCGATGGTCCCATTGAAAGAATCAATTAACACTCGGGCGCAATTCACTTTAGTAAGTAGCTGCTGTCTAGCTTCAGATGGCCCAAGAAACAAGCTAACACGACAACTGCTCATGAAACGAATCCTCAACGCCTCCGGGCTTCTCGCTCTTTCCCTTTCAGCTATGGCTGAAACAACGCTCAAAATCGGCGATCCCGCGCCGCCGATCAAATCCGGCGAATGGATCCAGGGAGAGCCAGTCACCTCCTTCTCCAAGGACAACGTCTATGTGGTGGAATTCTGGGCGACGTGGTGCGGCCCCTGCGTCGCCACCATTCCCCATCTCGATGAACTCCATGAAGAACTCAAGAACACCAATGTGGTATTCATCGGTCAAAACTGCTGGGAAAAGGATCTAACGAAGGTGAAACCTTTCGTGGCAAAAATGGGGGAAAAGATGTCCTACCGGGTCGCCACGGATGACACATCTTCCGATAAAACAGGATATATGGCAGTGAAATGGATGCAGGCCGCCGGCCAGACTGGCATCCCCGCTGCATTTGTCGTTGGTAAGGATGGCAAAATCGCCTGGATCGGCCACCCTCGCGAGTTGAAAGTTGACATGCTCAAGCAGGTAGCCGCGGGTTCGTTTGATCCAAGCAAGGTTGTCAACAAGCAGGAACCGGACTCTGCGTTAAAGGCCCAAGTGAAAAATGAAATGGATAAACTCCATGCAACCATGCGCACCGGGGACTGGGATGCCGTCAACGCGCTGCTCGATGAGATGGAAAAGTCAAAGTCTACCATGCAGCCCTTCATTCCTCAGATCCGCCTTCAGGGCGCGATCAAAAAGGGAGACCAAGCCGCATTAGTCAAATTGGTGGAGAAAATGATGGCCGACCCGGCTACCAACTTTCCAAAAGCGTTGAATGCCCTTGCGAGGGAAGTCTCGACCGGAGTGAAGGATCCGTCTGCCGAACTGCTGGCCGCAATCCGCAAAGCAGCCGAGAAAAGTCTCGCTCAAGACAACTCCAACAGGGCGCTCGAAACCCTCGCCCGCATCCAGTTCATGCAGGGTCAAAAGGATGAGGCCATCAGCACCCAGGAAAAAGCCATGGCTGCCGCTCCTGATGGTCAAAAGGACAAGTTGAGGGAAACGCTCGATTCCTACAAAAAGGGTATTCTCCCGGCCGCTAACTAACCGTCTAATAATGGGGTTCGGACCCTGGAAGCGACCCGTTGCGCCGATGGTCGATTGACTTGGGGTGAGTCGCGGTCTGTTGGATGGAATGCACTTTAAATTTCCTGAGCTTCTTTAGCCCAGGGAATCACCCGGTTTCCAGCGGCTTGAGGAAATTCTTTCATTTTCATTCTCCTGCTGCTCTTCAACCGCTGTTGAGTCGATGGCCATGAAGGTCGGCTGTCAGTCTCCCCCCATTCAAGCAAGCCGCGACCGATTTTCCCACTCAGGACGCTTCGCGAGCTTTATGGCCGCTGACGTTCGCGCCGTCGTTCTTCCTCAAGGAAAGGAAGGTGAAGGCGCTGGCGAGGGTGACGCCTCCAAGGAGGAGGTAGGCGCGGTGGAGGGCGGGCACCAGCGTGGCGGCGTCGGAGCGGTTGATGCCGCCGAGGAAGGCGGCGGTGACGAGCGAGGCGAAGGCGATGCCGAAGCTGATTGAGAGTTGTTGGGCGGTGCTGGCGAGGGTGCTGGCGTCGCTGGCCTCGGCATCGGTGGTGTCGGCGTAGGCCAGGGAGTTCATCGCGGTAAATTGAAGGGCGGAGACGGAGCCCTGCATGAGGCTAAATAGCAGGATCACCCAGATCGGCGTGCCCGGGCCGACCCTTGAGAACGCGGCAATCATCAGGCCGATCAGGACAGTATTGAACAGCAACACGCGACGGTGTCCGAAGCGCGCCAGAATGCGCCGGACGAGGAGTTTCATCCCGATCGCGGCGATCGCCTGCGGCATCACCAGCAGTCCCGCCATCCACGGTGAAAAGCCCATGCCGAGCTGATAGAGCAGCGGCAGCAGGAAGGGCATGCCGCTGATACCGAGCCGGGTGACGAATCCGCCGACAACCGAGATCCGGAAGGTGCGATTCCGAAGCAGCCCGACCGCGAGCAGTGGAGACTTCGCCCGTCGCGCGTGCCAAGCATAGCCCGCGAGCAGGAGCAGCGAGAGCGTGCCGGAAACGCCGACCATGACGGGATTGGTGGGGTGCTCGCCGAAGATTTCAAGCACCCAGGAAAGCAGCGCGATGCCGGCGCCGAACAGGAGAAAGCCGGACTTGTCGAGTGGATCGCAATCGGTGCCGCGATGGTCCGGCATGTAACGTTTCACCAGCCAGAGTCCGAGCACTCCGAAAGGAAGATTGATCAGGAAGATCATCCGCCACGGCATCCAGTGGACGATCAGTCCGCCCATCAGCGGCCCTAGCAGCGGACCTAACAGAGCCGGGATGATCACGAAATTCATCGCGCGCAGGATGCCG
>JANOKL010000042.1:0-7569 GCA_031419215.1 Luteolibacter sp.
CTGGAGGCCATGCGCCGCATCCCGGACCCGTATTTCCGCGAACGCACGGCTGACCTTGAGGACGTTTGCCAGCGGGTGTTGCGGAACTTCAAGGGCGATGGCGAGACCCGCCACCAGCTTCCCGACGAGCAGCACATCCTCGTCGCCTACGACTTTTCCCCGTCCGACACGGCGGCGATGAACCGTCGTCACATCCTCGGCTTCGCCGCTGAGCTTGGCAGCGTCAACTCGCACACCGCCATCCTTGCCCGCGCCTTGGGCATTCCGGCGGTGCTCGGGCTCGATGGCACGGTCATCGACATCCAGACCCTCACCCCCGGCATCCTCGATGGATACGCCGGCAAGCTGATCCTCCATCCCTCCGAGGAAACGCTGAACCACTACCGTACTCTAAGCGCCGAAAAGGCCAAGGTCCGCATCGCGCTGGAGGCGATGCGCGATGCCGCCACCGACACCACCGACGGTCGCGCGATCACACTTTCCGCCAACGTCGAGCTGATCGAGGAACTCCCGCTCGTCAAACGCAGCGGCGCGAAGGGCATCGGCCTCTACCGCACCGAATTCCTCCTCCTCAACGGCGAGGAAATGCCTGACGAGGCCCAGCAAACCGCCGCCTACACCCGGATGGCGAAGGAAATGGCCCCGCACACGGTCATCGTCCGCACCCTCGACTCCGGGGGCGACAAGCTGCCGGTCGAGCCCCTGACCGACCCTGAACCGAACCCCTTCCTCGGCTGGCGCGGCATCCGCGTTTCGCTTTCACGTCCGGCGATGTTCAAGGACCAGCTCCGCGCCGTCCTGCGGGCCAGCGCGCATGGCAAGATCGCCGTGATGTTCCCGATGGTGTCCGGCCTGTCCGAGCTCAAGCGCGCTCGCGCCGCCCTGCGCGAGTGCATGGACGAGCTCTCGACCGCCAATATTCCCTTCAATCCTGACATGCCGGTCGGTGTCATGATCGAGGTCCCCAGCGCCGCCGTCTGCGCGGATTTGCTGGCTCCGGAAGTGGACTTCTTTTCGATCGGAACGAACGACCTCATCCAGTACACGGTTGCCGTGGACCGGGTAAATCCGCACGTCGCCGATCTCTATCGCCCCACGCACCCCGCTGTCATCCGCCTCATCAAGCGCACCATCGACGCCGCCAACGCCAACGGCATCTGGACCGGCGTCTGCGGAGAAATGGCCGGCGACATCCGCCTAACGCCGCTGCTCATCGGCCTCGGCGTGGAGGAGCTTTCGGTCGGCCCGCATCAGGTCCCAAGAGTCGGCCAAGCCGTCCGTTCCCTCAGCCACGCCGAATGCGCCGCGATGGCGGACGAAGCGCTGAAAAAGGGCCACAGCTACGAGATCCTAGGCCTGTCGCTTGCCCTGGCGCGGAAGTATTATGGGAACCTACTGGATTGAGAGGGTTTCAAAATGACCTGATTCCATGATCATCGAAGACGATAAATGAAAGCATTTCTTGGATCGTTTCTCAACTTGATCTGCCTATCCCTACTACTTTGCGGGGTTTATGATATTTGGAGGTATTCCAAGCGTGATCAAGTGACGACGGTAGACGTATCGGAGCTGTCGAAGGTTGAAGATGGAACCTGGGTGAAAGTCCGTGGATGCAAGCTTTCCTTGGAACGTGCCGGGCTGGAGACCATCTCCGTTCTTGGAGCAAAACCAAAGGGTTCGTTTACCTCGCTGATTCCTATCATCAGGCCCAGTGATCCGCTTGGATCTCCGAGCCTTGCGATTTTTTGCTCAGACAGCGCTGAGATAAAAAGATTGATCAAGGGTCAGGAAGTTGATCCCCAAGGTAGGTTCATAGACCCCCAAGCCTTTTCGGACGCTTTGGAAAGAATTGCAAAGGGCTGCGAAGGTTTGGACGAAGTTGATGGATACCTGACGATTGAAGAAACGCATTTGGGCGATCGGAATCGGAAGTTGAAAAAACTCTACCCGGAATTAGGGCCCAAGGTGGTGCTCATCGAGGAAGGGAAGTCCCGCTCAATGACCACGGGCGTTGTGTTCGTGGTGATATTTTTGATCATCGTTGCGATTCGGACGATCATTTGGTGGCGAATGGAAGGACACAAAAGCGTTCTGCAGGAAAGGCTTCCAAAACCTCCGCCTCTGCCTTTGCGGGGTGTCCCTCCGCCACTGCCTCAGACTCGAGGGGAGTAATGAGGAATCTAGGGCCAAAGGCCCTCCCGATACCAGCCTGGGGCAAATTCCCAGGACTCGAAACCAAAGAATTCCCGAGGGCTGAAGGCCCGTTCCATTTCGTTGCCCGCCGACCTGCGATCGCCCAAAGAGATCGCTCGGGCCTACAGCCCTCAATTCAACCTACCAATGGAGTCCAGGGCGATGCCCTGGGCTGATATGGGATCGGGCCTTTGGCCCTGAAGATGACAAAACAAGAGGGGCTTGGGCGGCCCGCCCGCAGCAAAATATTCATCACGGGCGAGCCGCCCGTGCCCCTCTTGCCCTTCTTGCCCCTCTTGTTTCTCTTGTTTCTCTGGATGGAGGCTCAGCGGTTGATGATCCGCGTGAGCGAACCCTTTTCCGGATGGCTGACGAGGACCGCGACGCGACGGATGGTCGAAGGATCGATGGCCGTGTGCGAGAGGTAGTCGAACTTGCCGCGCAGGTCGGTGTAGCCGTCCTTGTGGAAGGTGACGGTGCCATCGCGGGACTCGGCGTAGACCTTGAGGTAGGCGCCGGGGAGCGGGGCCTTGGCGGCGGGGTCGATGATCTGGATGCTGCGATCCGTGGGGGTGATGCGGGTTTCCAGTTGCTGCGAGTCGAGGATCTTGAGGCTCTTGGTGTCCTCGGATTCGGCGGCGATGAGGATGTTCCCCTGGCGGAAATTCTGCGGCAGCGGATAGGCGGTGGATTGGCTGCCTTTCACGAAGGGGACATCGACGACGAGGTTCGGCGCGATCGGCGGGAGCGCTGATCCGGCACCTTGCTTCAGGAAGGGATCTTTCGAGAAGAGGACTTCGAGATCGATCTGATAGAGGCGGATTTTGGCGGAGGTGAGATTGGTGTGACGGAGGGTGATGGCGGCATCGGCCCCATCGCGCTGGATCTCAAGGGAGGGCTTGGTGTTTTCCTTCTCGACGGGGATGGCGGCGAGGGGCTGGGCGATCTCGTCGGCCTGGGTCGAGACGGCCTCGAAACGATCGCGACAGGTGCCGGGCGCGAGCTTGGCGAGGTAGGGGGTGGCGATGGCCTTTGCCTCTCCAGCTTTCCTTTGGTGGAAGAGGGCGATGGTGTGGAGGTAATCGTATTGAAGCGGATCTGCTAGATCGGCGGGCTTGATTTCCGCGAAGCGGGCGAGCGCCTCGCCGATGCGGTCCTGAAGGAAGAGGAAATAGGCGAGGCTGAGCCGGTCGGCAGAGGTGAGGGCGGGTTTCCAGATGAGGGTGTCGAGGAAGGCGAGGTAGTGGGCGTGCGCTTCTTCGTGTGAGAGTCGTGGGTTCTCGCCGAAAGGGTGGGAGCGCGGGTTCACTAGCGGATCGAACTCCAGGGTCTGCCAGCCGTGGTGGGCGGCGGGGGTGATCGAGATGAGCTTTGAGGAAAACCACTGGCCGAGGTTTTTTCCGAGCCCGGTGTTCTCGATGAAGTCCGGAAGGGTGGCGGGATCGTCGTGGAGAACTGCGTAGGAGAAGACCGGCGGCGTGTTGCACAGGCGCTTGCGGAGGATCGCGGTCGCCTTGAGGAAAAAGGCGCGGTTCTTGAGCCTCCAGATGATGTCGCTGAGCTTGATGGTGGCGAGATCGGCGGTGGAGAGGTGATTCAGCACGGCTTCATCGGTGCCGTCGCGGGCGATGACGGACCACGAAGCGGAATCCTCGGGCGCGGGATCGGCGCTGACGCGGAGGGTGCGCGGCGCGGCATGGGCGAGGACGGTGTCGTTTTCCGAGACGTGGAAGGGATAGGCCGTGTAATCGCCTGGGGCGGGAAAATAAAAGGCGATCTGAAGCTGGACGACGCCGTAGGGCGCGAGCCGGTGCGAGGTGGAGAGTGTTTCCGGGGCGTGCATGTCCGGTTCGACCGGAGGGAGGACGTGGCCGTTGGTTTCGGGATCGAAAACCCTCTCGATTGCCAGTGGGATCGCCCCCGCCGGGATCTGGGCGAGGGTCTCGATGCGACGCTCGGTGCCGGTGGGATTGGTGATGACGAGCGAGAGGCCGTAAGGGACGCCGGTGCGGAAGCTGGCGGTGACGGTGTTCTCGATCTTGCGGCCTTGGGCATCGGTGAGGAAAGGCTCGCTAAGCGGGTGGTAGGACTGGCGGAGCAGCAGTGGGGAGTCCGCTGCGAGCTTTTCGGTGCTGCGGGTGTCCTTGTAGAAAAGCAACATGGGCGCACGGGCCTTGACGCGCAGGGTGCTGTCCTCGACGGCGACCTCAGGTTTCTCCGCCGTGAATGGCAGATCGAGCACGGCAAGGCACATCAGGGCGTCTGCGGCGGAACGGGTGCAGGCATTGAAATGCGGGGAGGTGAAGCCGCCCTTTCCATCCCAGGCGGAAAATTCCAGCCAGAAGCGGTTCAGTGGGATGAGGGACTCACCGGTCTCGCCACGGTGCTTGTAGTAGTTCGACTCCAGCCAGAGTCGGGTGCGGTCGGCATAGAGGCGGGGGCGATCCGATTTGGTCGGGCGGCCAGTCGCCGCGAAAGGATCGGAGGCGCCGGGAGCGTAGCCGGATTGGTTACTGCTAGTCAGCTGTTCGATCTTGTCCAACTCGGTGGGGCTGCCGGTTACGAGAAGGATGCCATTGGCAGACAGCGACGCGGAGGATCCTGGTGGGAAGGCAATTCCGGCGTTTTTAAGAAGCTCGGCAATCGGCCTGCGGGCCGAGAGCTTGGCTGCCCCGCTGTTATCGCCGGTTGCGAACGGATCTTCGCCAGCAACGCTTCCACCATCACCCGCAAGGATGGACGCGAAGTCCGGCGGGACGTTGAAGGTACGAGTGAAGAGGTCTTCGCTGGTTTCCGTTTGTGGGGCGAGGGTAATGGCGAACTCGTCCACCTTGAAGCGCAGCTTGGTCTTGTCGCAGATGTACTTCAGGGCCACCCCAAGCGGCACGTTTCGCAGACGGAGTTCGTCGATGCGGAGCGCGTCCGGGGCCGCCGCTCCACCGGCTTTTGGGCGGCGAATCACGAAGTTCATTCCCCTACGGCTGGGATCCATTTCCGTCGAGTCGAGTTCAGAGGCACGCAGGCGAAGGAAGTCGATGGCTTCTTCGATGGTGGTGTCCTCGAAGTTGATCTGCGGGATGACGATGCGGCGGAGTTTTTCCGAGAGGTAGCCGGCACCGTGATTTTCAGCAATCGTGCGGTTCGGGTTGTTGAGGATCGCATCGATGCTGTTTCGGTTGATGGCCGCGTCGCCCGAGCGGAGGCCGCCGGTGATATCGTCTGCTCCCGCTGGAATTTCAGGAATTACTTCTCCTGTAATCGGGCTGATGAAATCCGTCGCGGTTCTTTCGGGGCCGGAGTATACGCCGGTGAGGGAGCGTAACCCTGGTTTCGTAGGAAGTTCCCAAGCCTTGTCGACCTCCATGAGCATTTCGGCGCGGGTGTGGTCATACGCTGCCCGGTAGTAGTCGGATTTGCTGGCTTGAATCCTCTCGATACCGCGGCGGGCCGTGGGGTTGTAGGGGTCGATGCGCAGGACCTTTTCATAGTCATTCCGAGCGACATCGTACTTGCCGAGATTGTAGTTGCCTTCAGCACGCGCGATCCATTGCACCACTTGGCCTTTGCCACGGGCTAGGCCGAGGGAGTCGTCGCTGGAAAGATCCGCGCCCTTGAGGGTCTGGGAGAACAGGATGGTCTCGGCCTCGGGGGATGGGGCTTCGTTTCTCCAGCGGAGGTCCAGCTCGCGGGAGATGGCTTGGCGGGAGGCGGGGAGGCCTTGGGTGAGGAGAGCTTTCTCGGCGGCGTTGAGTCGAGAGAAAGCGAAGGGGCGCAGGTAGGGAGTAAGGTCGCGCTTGAGGAGGTAGTCGTCGATGAACTGTGGCTCAGCCTTCGCGGCGAGAAAGGGTTTCACCTGGGCGTCGAAGAAGACGGGGTCCTTGCGGGAAAGGAAGAGGTGCAGCTCGTGGCAGTGGTGCTCGGCGAGCAGGGCAAGCTTTTGCTTTTCATCGAGCCTCGGCCAGGTGGTGAGGAAGGTGAAGGTGCGGAGGCGGTCGTCGCCGGTGGTGGCGAGCAGGAGCTGGTGGGCCTCGCCGAGAGTGGTGAAGGCGCGCCAGTCGGCATCGAGAAGGTTCTCGATCTTCGCCTCGGCACCGGCGGCGAGGGCCGCTGCAAATCGGGTGGCGATGTGGTGGGCCTTCGGATCGAGGGGGCGGGCAATGCGGCGGTCGCGCAGAGGCGTTTCCGACGGGGTGAGCGGCAGGTAGGCCATGTCTGATGCTTTGGTGTCCGCAGCGATGATCTCCACAAACTGCGCGCCTTCGAGATTGGCCAGCGGGAGGGTGACGGTGCCGTCGGCGGCGGGCTTGAGATTGAATGAAACGGCAGCAGGGAATTGCAGGAAGTCGATGACAGTGGGATGGCCGGAGTCGGGATCGCGTTTTTTGCGATTGTCGTTCGGGGCGGGTAGCACGTCGCCGCCGCTGCCTAAGCCGGTTCGGGTAGCTCCGTCCTCTTGGTTGTTGCCGGTCTGGGTTTTCTGATCGATGTCCTCAGGGGTCCAACGGTTGAGCAGAAGGCCGGGGCGAGGGAGCATGGAGCCGGGGAATGCGGTGGCGCTGCGTCGGTCCAGGATGTAGCGCATCTCGTCGCTGAGGCGGCGCTCGGTGAGGAATCGCGAGGGTCGGATGGCGCGGGTGAGGTCGTCGGGGGAATCCGGCGCGAAGGGAAAGGGCGCGTAGCCGGCGTCCCAGCCATCGATTTGATAACGCTTCGCGATGAGGGTGATGCGGGTTTCCGGTGAGGCGTCTGCGATCCGGAGGGTGAGGGTTTTCGCTTCGACTTTCGCGGAGGCGATGGTCGGAGAGGCGGGTGCGGTGAGTGGCAGAATGCGGTCGGAGGTGACGAGGAGATCGCCGCGCAGGCTGTCCGCCGGGAAAACGGTGATGTGGGTTTCGAGTTCGTCATCCTGGAGGAGATGGTAATCGCCGGGAGTCAGACCGCTGATAACGAGGTGTGAGTTGGTGAACTTGAGCCGGGAATAGAGATCGTGGGTGATGTCCGGTTCGTTCTCCACAGAGTCGATGAATCGATGGAAATGGATGCGTGCGGGATTCGGCTTTTCCGAAGGATGGAGCAAGGGGATGCGCAGCTCGCGGTCGGCGGGGATGATGTAGCGGGATGGAATGGCAAGCTCCCGGGCGGGTGGGGTGTAGGAGGTATCCTCGATGTCGGAGGAGGAGGCTGTTAGAGAAGCGATGTCATCCAGCTTTCCGAGGTCGATCATGCCGGAGGCGTCGGTGCGGAGATCGGCGGTGACAGGTTTTTCATAGAGCTGATGCTTGAGGCTCAGGCTGATGGCTCGTTCAGGGAGCGGCTCGCCATTGCGGCCGCGCAGGGAGAGGCGGTGGCCGGTGCTGGTTGGGGAGAAAAGCGTGG
>JANOKL010000043.1:0-5752 GCA_031419215.1 Luteolibacter sp.
TCGGCCTTGGCCTCCTCTTCATCGCCGTCGGACTCGTCGCGCTTCTTGTCCTTGAAGCGGTCGACCTCGGAGGCATCGATGATGTCGAATTCCATGTTGCGGAGCCGCTCCATGATGGCCTCGACGTCCTCGGGATCGACGAGGTCGTTCGGGAGGATTTCGTTGATGTCGTCGTAGGTCAGGTATTCCTGTTCCTTGGCGAGCTTGATGAGTTCACGGATCTTTTCCTGGATTTCAGGAGTGTCGATGCGGCGCTTGGTCTGATCGGAAACCGGTTTTACGGGAGCTTTCGGATCGACGGCGGGAGCGGGTGACTTGCCGGCTGGCTTGGAGGCCTTGGTTTCAGCCTTGGCAGGTGCTGCCGGCTTGGAGGGAGCGGCGGCAGGCTTCTTGGCCTCGACAGCTTTTGTAGTGGGCTTTGCCTCGGGCTTGCTTGGAGCCACTGGAGCTGACTTGGAAGCAGGCTTCGTTGGAGCTGGAGCGGGCTTCTTGGCGACGACCGGCTTTGCGGCTGGCTTCTTCACTTCGGGCTTCTTCGCGGCCGGTTCGGCAGGAGCCTTGGCGACTGGCTTCTTCGCGACCGGTTTCGGTACTGGTTTGGCCGGCTTGGCAGCAGCTTTCGGTGCGGCCTTCGCAGGCTTGGCCGCTGGCTTATTCGCCGCCGGCTTGGACTTTGCGGGGGCCGGCGCTTTCGCTTTCGCTGCGGGCTTTTTGGAAGAAGCTTTCTGGTTCGCCATGATGAAACTCGTAGGATCGCTGAGAGGAGAAATCGGAACATGCGGGCACACTCCGACTATTATAGCGCAACCGGACGAAAGCCCGGAGACGGGCGCGAATGATGCGTCGGGACCCCGACCCGTCAAGGTTTTCTTTCCCGCTGGAAACCGCCATTTCGGGGGGGCGGCGTGCGGCGGGTGGAGGGGGCCAGTTCGTCGTTGAAGACCGATCTGCCACGCAGGCCCTTGATCAGCTCACCGATCTCCTTGGCCTCTTGCAGCAGTGCGATCATCCGCTCTGGATTCAGCCCCGGCTCAGCCAGCGCGGCCTTGATCCGGCTGTCCCGCATCATGAGCGTGCGGGCGGAGAGCTGTGACAGCGAGGTTTCAACGGCGGACACGGCGTCTTCCGGAGCAGTTTCCGCAAACATCGGGTCGCGTGTGAGGGCGAGCCGGTCGGCTTCCGGAAGCGAGCCGAGGAAGGCATTCACGGCCGCAGGGTCGGAGGGATCGGGGCGGACACCGAGGATGACCTCCAGCAAGGGGACGCCTTCGAGGTATTCCCCTGACTCATGAAGGACCTCGAACTGCTCGGCCAGTAGGTTCTGGGCGACGGGCGAGACAAGGGCAAGGTGGCACAGATAGCGGACGGTGCCATCGAGCGAGGTCGGCATCACCACTTCGACCGGTGCTTCCTGGCTCCGGTTCGTTGCGGAAGGGCGCGTTTGCTTGGAAGCCTTCGAGACCGCTTCGCGCAGGCCTGAGGCACCTGTTTGCAGACGGGTGGCGACGTGGTTGATCTGCGAGTCGCGGGTGACGTGGTCGGTCATCACGGCGAGCAAGGCAGCGCATTCGTTGGCGACGGTGGCGCGACCGTTGGCCGTGGAAAGCAGTCCGTCGCGGGTGGCGCGATCCAATTTGAAATCGAAGAAATCTCGGGCGTCCTTCAGCATTTCCCGGAAGGCCTCTGCCCCGTGGGCCTTGAGAAAGGTGTCCGGATCATCGCCGCCGGGGAGCTCGACGACACGGACGGAGAGTCCTTCGATGGCCAGTTCGCGGAAGGCCTTCTGCGTCGCCTCGAATCCCGCGCTATCGCCGTCATAGCAAAGGATCACTGCCTTCGTGTATCGCCGCAGTAATCGGGCATGCTGGTTGGTGAATGCTGTTCCCTGGCCGGCAATGGCGTGGTCGATCCCGGCTTCGTGGCAAGCGATCACGTCGATCTGTCCTTCGCAAACCAAGGCGCACTTTTCTTTCAAGATCGGCTTCTTCGCTCGATCGAGGGCGAAGAGGATGTTGCTCTTTCGAAAGAGTGCCGTCTCCGGCGAGTTGACGTATTTCCCCGAGCGCTTGTCCTCGCGGAGCTGTCTGCCGCTGAAGCCGACCACGTCACCGATCTCATTGCGGATGGTAAACATCAGCCGATCACGGAAGCGCACATAAAGCCCGGAGCGCGGGTCATTCTCGTCGCGCTGGGCGGCGAGTCCCGCGTTCACCAACTCACGACCGCTGTATTTCTTCGAGCGAGCCCAGCTCAGAAATACGTCCTGCGTGTCCGGCATCCAGCCGATGGTCCAGCGCTTCGCCATCTCCGCGCCAAAGCCACGTGACTTCAGATAATCCCGCGCGTGCTGGGCATCGGGCGACTTCATCAGCAACGTGTGCATGAACTCGGCAGCCTCGCGATTCACGTCCAACAGACGGCCACGCGAGCGGCGGGCCTGATCGGCTTCGGGGTTGGATTGCTCCTCGACGACCATTACTCCCGCACGCCCGGCCAGTCTCCTCACCGCATCGGAAAACGGCATGTTCTCATACTCACGGACGAAGGCGATTGCGTCGCCGCCTTTCCCGCAGCCGAAGCAGTGGAAGGTCTGCCTGGCAGGCGTGATATTGAACGATGGCGACTTCTCGTTGTGGAACGGGCAAAGGGCCTTGAACGCGGATCCGGCCCGCTTCACCTCGATGTAGGAACTGATCAGCTCCACGATGTCGGTCGCGGCCAGGACCTGTTTGATGGTGTCATGAGGGATCTGGGCCACGGGGAGGGAATTACGCAGCAGCCAGCCGACCGGGAAAAGAGGAAACTTTCGACAAAATTTGGCGCGCGATTTGCAAACATCAGTTTGCTGTGGCATCGCTACATATTGGAGGTCAAAAATCCTCCGTTTATTGAATCAACTCAATCCCATCATGAAAATCGTTCGCAAGAATTCCAGCGGTGAAAGCCGCGAAGTACTGCTCAGGGAATATTTCGTCACCGCCTCGTTGATCGCGCTGCTCAAGCGCGTCGGGGAAGAAGCCGCTCGGGTCGCAAAAGGAAAACCGGTCATCCGTCAGGAGCCGGCCCTGGCCCGCGTCAGGCACTGATTTCTGCTTGTTGTTTACCTATGGTCCCGCCCGGTTCATGGCCTCGGGCGGGGCCATTTTTGTTTTGTAGGCTCATGGTTCAAGGGGGTTGCACTGCCTTGGGAAATCTGTCTGACTCGGCTCAATGGAGCATCGGATGAGGGTGCGAGCCGCCGTCGGTTGGCTTGAGTTGGGATTGCCGGATGAGGCTCTGGCCGAGCTGGAGCCGCTGCCGTGGCGCATTCAGGTCCGCAAATCTCTACTGGAACTCCGCCTGGTCGCGGAAATGGCGGATCGCTCGTGGAATGCCGCGTCCGAGACTGCGAGGCTGCTATGCCTGAAGGATCCCGCCGAGCCGCAGTTCTTCCTCCACGCCGCCTATTGCCTGCATGAAACCGGCGACACTCTTGCTGCCTGTCACTGGCTCTTGAGAGGGCCCAAGGCCTTGTTCAGTGAAGCGACCTTTCATTACAATCTCGCCTGCTACCTGGCCGTTCTGGGGGAGTCCAAGCGGGCGATGTCCCATTTGAAGACCGCCTTCGGGCTCGATGAATCGCTGCGCGACTCCGCCCATCTCGATCAGGATCTCGCCTGCCTGGGAGCTTTGCCTTGATCGGATGACGGTGACACTTTCAGCGCTGGATCACGTCGCACAGGAATTCGAACGGAACTTCCGCGACCACGCCGAACTCGGAGCCTCCGTCAGCATCTGGTGGAGTGGCGTCGAGGTTCTGTCCCTCGGCCAAGGCTGGTGTGAGCGGGAAAAGGCCCGGCCTTGGACGGAGAAGACGCTTGTTCCGGTCTATTCCGCGACGAAGGGCCCGGCTGCGGCCGCTTTGCTGCTGGCACTGCATCAACGCGGACTGGGGCCGTTTACTCTGGTGCGTGACGTCTGGCTGGAGTTTCCCATTCAGGAGGCCACCTTTGCCCAGCTTCTTTCCCACCAATGTGGACTGGCCGCCCTTGATCAGCGGGCGAGCATCTGGAATCACGACGAGGTCGTTGCCGCGATCGAATCCCAGTCGCCTGCCTGGCCGCTGGGCGACGGGCATGGCTATCACCCGAGAATGTTCGGCGCACTTGTCGATGAACCGGTGCGGCGTCTAACAGGCCAGACACTCGGAGAATTCTTCCAGCGTGAAATCGCCGGGCCGATGGACCTGGAATTCTGGATCGGTCTTTCGGAGTCGCAGCATCCACGCGTCGCGACGCTCTATCCCGGGAAGGCCGACAAGAGCGATCTGGAGCAGGGCTTTTACAAGGAATTCCACCGCGAACACTCACTCACACGTCGGGCCTTTTTCTCTCCGCGCGGCGTGCATGCGGTGCAGGAAATGAACACGCCCTCGGCGTGGTCGGCGGGCTTTCCGGCAATGGGCGGCATCGGCACGGCTTCCGCGCTGGCGAAGTTCTATCAGGCGTCCCTCGGCTTGATCGAAAGTCCACTGCCGCCCGAGGTGCGGGCGGCGCTGGGAACCCTGCAAATCCAGTCCGAGGATCGAGTCCTGCTGCGTGAAACCGCCTTCACCTGCGGCTGCCAGATGGATCCACTGGATGACTCGGGCCTGAAAAAACGGAAACTTTACGGGCCTTCGCCGGCCGCGTTCGGCCACCCGGGAGCGGGTGGCAGCCATGGCTTTGGAGACCCGGAAACAGGCCTGTCATTTGCCTACGTGATGAACCAGATGGAGCTCAGCGTGTTTCCCAGCAACAAGTGCACGGCAATGATCGATGCCTTGTTTGCGGAGTGACTCACCGCGGTCGGGAAACGATCGCCAGATGCCGGTCCACGGATTTTCCCGGAGCATCATCGAGCGTCCGTGAGCCTGTGTGGCGGATGTTTGCCAACAGTTCGGCTCCGCAAGTTTTCAGGGATGCCAGGGCGAGGGCATGTTCGCGGTCAAAATAGGAAGTGAAAGCCAGGACGCCCTGCGGCTTAAGGGAACCCAGCGCATTTTCCAACAAATGGTCCCACTGCGGACCATCGTGCCAGAAGTTCTGATGGCGGATGAACACGAGGTCGAATGGCGGCAACTGTTTCATCCGATCCGTCCGCGAGGCATCGCCCGCCTTGAAGTCCACCTGGGTCGCCGGATCAGAAGAGCGCCAGCGTGCTTTCGCCTCCGCGATGTCACCCGACAGCAGGTCGATGCCGAGATAGAAGCCAACGTGAAATGGTTCCAGCGCCTTGAAAAGAGCCCCGGTTTCATCTGCACGACCGCAGGCGAGGTTCAGCACCATCGCTGGATCGTCAGGAGAAAATCCAACCAGACCAAAGGCCTCCCGCAGGAGCTTGCCGAGCCTGGACACATCGCCATCCGTCCCGGTGTGGCGGAAAGGAATGGCGGGCTGCATGGCTCCGGTTAGCGACAACTTTGCCGCGTTTCAAGTTTGTCAGAACCTGAATGGCCGTTAGGCTTTTCGAAATCATGATTTCAAACCCTCCAGCAGGCACCGCACCCGATCTCGAAATCCAGTCCACCGTTTCTGAAATCGGCGACCGATTCGCGATCGGGGGCGTCTTTGTGGAAGGGGAGGAAGTCCATAGCGGCCATATCAATTCGACCTACCGCGCCACCTATGAGCTGCCGGATGGGTCCCGGCAGCGCTACATCCTCCAGCGGATCAACAGCAGTGTTTTCAAGGATCCGCACGCGGTGATGCGAAACGTCGAGCGCGTCACCCGC
>JANOKL010000044.1:0-1790 GCA_031419215.1 Luteolibacter sp.
AGTGACGACCGCGCGGCGCATTATATTTTGCAATTCGCGGACATTTCCCGGCCAGTTGTGTTGCTGCAGCGCAGTAATCGCCTCGCCAGTCAGGCGGATGCGGGCCATGCCGTTCTTGCGCGTGATCCGTTGCAGGAAATATTCCGCCAGCAAGGGGATGTCCTCGCGACGATCCCGCAGCGGCGGAATCCGCAGCTCGATGACGTTGAGCCGGTAGTAAAGGTCCTCACGGAACTTGCCCGCAGCAACTTCCGCGACGAGGTCCTTGTGGGTCGCCGCGACCACGCGCACGTCGGTCTTGATCGTGTCGTTCGAGCCGACTCGGGAAAAGGTTCCGTCCTGAAGGACGCGCAGCAGTTTCACCTGGATCGTCAGCGGCATGTCGCCGATTTCATCGAGAAACAGCGTGCCGCCATCCGCCTGCTCGAAGCGGCCTTCTCGCTTGGCGATCGCTCCCGTGAACGAGCCTTTCTCATGACCGAAGAGCTCGCTTTCCAGCAGGTTCTCGGGGATCGCGCCGCAGTTGATCGTGATCAGTTCCTTCTGTCGGCGCGGGCTGTATTCGTGGATCGCCTTCGCGACGAGTTCCTTGCCGGTGCCGCTTTCGCCGGAGACCAGAACCGGTGCATCGGAACGCGCCACCCGGCCGACCATCTTAAAAACATCCTGGAGCACGCGGGAAATGCCGATGATCTTCACCCGGCCATCCAGCGTCGGCAGCTCCGCCACCGGTTGCTCGGCACTGCGGCGGTCATCCAGCGTTTGAAGCGCGGATTCCACCACCGGGCGGAGTTCGAAGGCCAGCGACTCCTTGCGTAAAACGTCGTGCGCACCGCGTTGGGTGGCCTCGATGATCTGCCCCGTTGTCGGAAAGCCAGCCGTCAAGATCACCAGCGTCTGAGGGCTCTGCTGGCGCAACCGGGTCAGCAGCTCAAGCCCATCGAAGGGTTCGAGCGCGAGGGCACCGATCACCACATCGATGGGGGTCTTTTCAGCGACTTTCAGGGCATTCTGCGCATTGTCGCACCGGAGGATCCGCAGGTTCCGGGCAGACAGATGCTTCGTCGCCCAGTCCAGGAAATCATGATCGGGGTCGACGAGAAGAATGGTTTCTTCCGTAAGGGTTTCGGCCATCGTTTGTGGGGGGAGTGAAGCAGGGAACCCACGAATGGCACGAAAAAACGAGGCGGCGGGCTGGTGGGGACGGCACCGTGGCGGCGTTTTCCAAACGCCACGCCCACTTCATTCGGCCAGACGGAGGGAATCCGACGCCACGGCTGTAGTCTCCAGACAACTATTTCAGAGTCATCGAAACCTCGTCCTTGGGCTCCATTTTTGCGCCATCAAGACCATGCGAGGCCTTTTCGAAATTCCTGAAGCTTCCCGACAGATCCATGAGCTTCTTGAAGGATGCCGGATCTTTCGTGAGCTTGCTGAAATCCAGGTCCATGAGACTGATGGCCTTCTCGCCGGGGTAGGTGGCGTCTGTCTTCGCGATGCCGCCTTCCACTTCAATGGACACCTTGATCTTGATGGTGGATTCGAGCTTGATGAGCGCTGCCTCCTGTTCCGCATCGGTATCTGCTTTTGCTGATTCGTCGGCGTCCGGCTTTTTCACTTGGGCCTTGGGAAGGTGGACTGTCAATTTTCCGTCGGTGTAGGAAAAGGTTGTACGCTCGCTTTTCTCCATGTCGGGGCCGGGTTTGCCGACTGGAGTGCTAAGAAATCCTGTCGAAAGACCCAGCTTGTTGATGTCCTTGAATTTGAAGGTGATGCGGCAGGCCTGCGGG
>JANOKL010000045.1:0-17233 GCA_031419215.1 Luteolibacter sp.
AAACCGCCTCGATGCTCGCCTTGGCCCGCAAGGGGATCTCGGAACTCATTGACCTTCAAAAGCAGGCCATCCTTGATGCCGATCGCGCCAGCCCCGGTGATCTCGCCGCACTTGCCAACGCCTTCACCCGCTCCTGATCCTCAAGCTTTCCTCTTGAAGTCCGCGCTCGGAGGCTTACCTTCTCCCAATCCCGAGACGAAATTTCGTCAACGGACCATAAAACCGGGGCGATTGCCCCAAACGATAAAAACAAACTAAAACCTGAACCATAACACCATGAAAACGACCATCAACCGTCGGCAGGGTTTCACACTCGTGGAACTTCTCGTCGTCATCATGATCATTGCCGCATTGGCCGCGCTCAGCGCACCGATGCTGATCAACCAGCGCAAACAAGCTGACCTTGTGACCGCCACCAGCAACGCCAGACAGATCGGCCAGGCCCTGCTCGAGTTCGACAACCAGTACTCCAGCTACCCTGACCAGTCCACGGCGCAAACCGTCCAGGATGCCACTGGAACCCAATTGAGCCTCACCGGAAATACCTCCAACGATATTTTCCGTCAGCTCCTTGCCACCGGCATCGCTCCATCTGAAGAAATCTTCTACGCCAAGATCGCTTACACGAAGAAGGCGGACAATATCTTCACCACCGCTGACCGGGCGCTCTCCCCTGGTGAGAATGGCTTTGGCTACCTGGTGAACGGAAACGTCGCGATCAGCTCAAGCAACTCGGCCCGTCCGATTGCCGTGACACCGCTGCTCAACGCCCAGACCGACGGTCAGTTTGACGCTTCCCCGTTCAACGCGAAGGCCATCATCCTCCGCATCGACAACAGCGCCGTGGCTTACACGATCCGTCCGACCGACAAGCAGGCGATCACACCAGGTGGCAGCAAGACGCTTCTTCAGACTGGTAATGACACCGTCTGGGGAACCGACACCACTCCGGCCATCCTCGCTCCGCAGCGGAAGAACTGATTCCTGACTGAGTTTATTTCAAACCGGGAGTGCCCAAGCGGCGCTCCCGGTTTTTTTGTGCTCGGAGTTGGGAAGAATTGAGAGGTCGGATTGGAAATGCCGAATGACGAAGCACGAATGACGAACGCTGAGGCTTCCACCATTCACCACTAACCAATCACTTCGCCACCACTTTGGGCAGCCACTGGGTCAGCTTGTCGAAGTAGGCGGGCTCGTTGATATCGGTCTGCAGGACTCCACGTGAGCAAAAGTGCCGCCATTCGTGGCAGCCGTAGCAGATCTGAAGGATTTGCTCGTCGTCGCCGGTCTTCCAGACGAAGGCATAGTCCGGATGATAGTGACAGATGCTCTTGATCGAAAGGGTCTGGTGGGAGGAGGGCTCGGAATACAGATCGAGGATCTTATTCACCGTCTCGGCCGGCACTGGGACCGGCTCCGTGAAGAACTCGTAACCGTGCTGATAGAAGTGGCTGACCGTCTTCAATTGCCGGGCGTAGAGGCTCTTCTCGTTTTTCGGATGCGCCAGACCCCGATAGACCACCACGTTCTGGGCATTCCGGATGTCCGCCACCGCCTGCCGATGGGCGTCCACTTCTCCGGAGCGCATGGGAATCCCACCGTCCCAGCAACTGGTGGTGCAGGAAGGAAGAACGGCCATGGCAGCCAGGCTGAAAAGGCAGTTGGAAAGCGTTTTGAAATTCATCGGTCGCCATTCAAGCGAAACCCCGTCGCATTGTCACGCCCGCGCTGGAAATTGCTCCTCCAGAAGTGGAGACTCGAGTATGAACTTGATCAAATCCGCTGAGTTGCCCTTTAGTTAAGAAGTGCTGAATCGCGTCAGAACATTGTTGATGGTTTTGTGCGCAGTCGCCCTGTCATCATGTGACAAAAGCAGCCGACTCGCTTCCGCTGACCCCACATGGATTCGGCTGAACAGCGACCGCGTGGACCTGGAATGCCGCCTGGCGATCGCCCGAATGAGATTGAATCGCTTGGAGAACCAGAGCCATGGACAGGAGGCTGCCAACGCCCGCTTGGACGACCTCAACACCTGCCAAATCCGCTTGCTGGATCGCCAGATCGCTCTCGAAAGTGAAATCAAGACGATTGATGATGCCATGCTTTCGATGAAGGCACGGCACCTGGAGTTGAGCCGCGAACTGGCGGTCGGAACGAAGTTCACCACCCTGAGGACGATCTCAGGTCGCAGCTACGATCAGGCGAAAATCGTCAGGGTGACGGACGCCGGGATTCAAATCCGCCATGCCACTGGAACGGCGCGTCTGTTGTTTCAGGACTTGAGTGAAGCGCAACGCCATGAGTTCGGACTGGATGAGGGACCCGCCATCGCCGCCCTCAGAACGGAAGCCAGCCTGCTACGGACCTACGAAGCACAGATCGACAAGCAGCTCGCGGAACAATCCGTCAGACAGTCGGCCATCCCTGAAACTCCTGCTGCGGCTCAACGTCAGATCGCCAAACCCATTTCCGCCTTTGACCGACTGGTCTCCCTCGGCTCAAGCTCCCGAAAACCCCGACAAGTGGTGGCCAGATACAATCCAAGCCACCGCTCAACGACTTACTTCTACTTTCCATCCAGCCCGCGCGCAGCCTGCTCTCCGTGATACCACTTTTCCAATACTGACACCCTCCATGATCCCGAAACTGGCAAACCTCGCCGCCATCGGCTGCCTTCTGCTCACGCTTTGCTCGTGCAAGGAAGACCCCGAACTCGTCCACAAACGCGAAGAGCAACAATCCGAAATCAAGCGACTCCAGGGCGAACTGCAGGTCATTCAGGAAAAGCTCAAGGACATCCCACCTGACAAGACAAAGGAGCTCATCGTTGCCAAGGGCGAGGCCGATGCACAGGTGGTCGAGATCGAGCGTCTTGAGAAGGAAGTCGCCGCGCTGGACGTCAAGAAGAAGGAGATCGAAGGCAAGTTCTCCGACTACAAGAAGAAGTATCCGCTCAAAAACTAACGCCCACCGCCATGTCATTTTTCGATGATCTCATCAGCAGCAGCAAAGGGCCGGGAGTGATCGGCACCGTCATGGCGCTGGTCGTATTGTCCGGCTTTGTCCTGCTCTATTTCCTCGTCTTTGATAGCAGCCTGCAGGGAGGAGGAGTCAAGATCGAGACCGTCATCCGTGATCAGGCGGTCGAGATCGCCGGGCTTCAGGATCGAGTGAACGGCAAGACCCAGGAGACCTCCGTCATTCCGGAACGGCAGAAAATCCTTTCCGAACTGGAGCAGGTCACCGGCAAGACCCGCCTCGACAAGAACACAGCGGAGGAACTGGTCCGTGTGATCAGCCAGGTCAAAACCGAGATCGTGAAAACCGGGGGAAATTTCGAGGCCTATCAGCAGGCCTTTCACCTTCAAATCCGGGGAGAAGCCACCGGAAGCAAGTATCCCGAACTCAAGACCGTCTCCGGCAAGACCTACAAGGATGTGACCATCACCCGGGTGGATGCGATCGGCATGGCCTTCACCCACCAGGATGGCACCAGCCGCGTCGATTTCGCAGACCTCCCCATCGAGCTTCAGGAGCATTTCCAATACAACCCGAAGGAAAAGGAACTGGCGCGCAGGGCTGAGGACAACGTCGCTGGAAAACACCTTGAAGAAGTCGAGTCCGCACTCACGAAAAGCCGGCAAGAGGCCGACAAGGAACAGACCATCGGCAACGACAAATCGGAGGCTGCCATCGCCATCCTTCGTGCCAGGGTAACGGATCTCGACCAACAGATCGCCACCGTTCAGCGGGAATACGACAGCGAAAAGAGCCGTGTCAAAGGTTCCGGCGGCATCCTGAACTCCGCCCTCTATCAGAAGAAGCTCGGCAATCTTCAGAGCGCCCGGGCAGCGGCCTTCGCTCAGATGCAGGAGGCCTCTGCTGCTATCAAGCGTTGACCGATATGTTCGAGCCCGACCATTCAGGAACCTTTGGCTGGTTGTCCGCCCTGATCCTTTTGGTCATGGTCGGGGTCGGCTTGTCACTGCTGGTGGATCGCCGTTTCGAGCTTTCGAGCAATGGCAATCAACTCCGGGTTGATATCGAAAAGGGCTTTGGCCTGTTGGAAGAAACCAGGATCAAGCACGACCGCGCCTTGGGGGAGCTGACAGGGCTTGAAAATGCCCGCAACCCTCAGGCGAAGGAACTCGCCAGACTCCAGGAGCAGGTCGGGCAGGCCAAGGATCGAATCAGCACTCTCGCTGACCAAGCTGGAAAACTCCAATCCTCCATTGCCATCTCGCAAAAGGGTTTCGAGGAATATGCCGACGAACATCGCAATCAGGTCTGGCAGGCCGCGATCGGGGAAAAGCAGGCCTTCATCACCCTTCGTGATGGTCGCCGCTATGAAGACGTGACGATCCTCCGAATCACGGCGGCCGGCATGGAAATCTCCCACCGCGATGGCCGTGCGCGCATGGATCCCCAGGATCTGGATGCCTCCTGGCAGGGACGCTTCCTTTGGAGTTCAAACGAACGAAAAGCCCTCCTCGAAGGGGAGAATCAGGTTCCACCAGTGCTGGCGGTTCAAGCTCCAGCCATCCCAAAGGGCAGGAAACCTGCTCCCGAAGTCCCCGAGCCAGCACCAGACCCAACCGCAGCCAGCAAGTTGCGGGCGGATGTTCTGATCTGGAACAACAAGGTCTCGACCCTGAAGATGCAGCAGAAGGAAGCTCAGTCCAACATCGGCTCGAAACAGAAGTCCCCACCAGGCAGTCTGGAAACCTGGCAGCAGCGCGCCAATCGCCTGTCAACGGAACTCAACCAGGCCAAGATGAAACGCGACATGGCACGACTCAAACTGTCCGAGGTGGACCCGAACGATCCCCTCTCACAGGCCAATTCCTCGGACTACTGAGCGTCCTTGAAGATTTCGATTTTTCCCGCCGCTTCGGCCCGCAGTTCTTCCCGGAAACGGGAGATGGCGGCGGACTTTTTCTTCGTCTCAAGCGCGGCGAGGATCTCAGGTTTCAACTGCTCGAAGTCTGCGGGTGTAGCAGGCTTGCGGGCGGTGACTTCGACAAGATGCCAGCCGAGCTTGGTGCGGATCAGGGAGGGCTTTCCGCTTTCAAGACCGAACAGCGGCAGGACGAAATCCGCTGGCAGGCGCTCGCGTGTCATCCAGCCAAGATCGCCAGCCCGCGACTTGCTGCCATCGTCCTCGGTGAGTTCGGCCACCAAGGCCTCGAAGGTCTTCTTTTTGGCTGTTAGATCCGCCAACGCGGTATCGAGCTTCTGTTTCGCCTCGGCGGGCTCGCGATCGAGCGTGGCCAGAAAAACTTGCCGCACCTGAAGCCGCTCCGGAGTGGCGAGTTCGGCGGCGTGCTTTCCGAACCATTCGCGGGCCTCGTCGTCGCTGACCTTGGTGGCCGCCGCCGTGTGGCGGGTGATGAGTTTTTCCAGGAGGATCGTTTGTTCGAGCCGCTCGCGCAGGGCGGACTCATTCGGAAAACCCTCGGCCTTGAGAGCGGTCGCGAGGGCTTCGGAAGTTTCGAATTTCAAACTGAAGCGCCGGAAGGCTTCGTCGATCTCGGCGGGCGTGGCCGTGAGGCCTTTTTCGTTTTCGAACCGATGACTGAGCAGTTCGCCGTCGATCAGTTCGTCCAGCGCCTGCTCCGGAGGACAGGACTTTTCCCGGATCGCACGCTCAAGCTGAGAGCGATGGATGGGCTGGAAATACACCCGCGCGATGACGCCTTCCGCCTTGGCCTTGGCGATCGAGTCCGGACTGCCGGGCCTGAGCAGGGCAAGGCGATGACCGACTGGACCGTGAAACGAAAGGTCCGCGAGCAGATAGACGATGAGACCTCCAATAAGGGCGGGTCGCAGGGAGATGCGGGAAAGGCGAGGCATGGCGAAACGGACGCCTGCATTTACAGGCATCCACCATCGACTTTGTCAGCGGACGAGACCGGGCTCAGCGGATTTCCACCGTGGCACCGGGCCGAATCACATTGGGGAGCCGGATGGCATCCCAGTTCGCGAGCCGGATGCAGCCGGCACTGCGGGCGCGGCCGATGGTTTCCGGATCAGCCGTGCCATGCATGCCGATGCCGGGCTTGCTGAGACCGGCCCAGAGGACGCCTACAGGGCTGTTGGGGCCGGGCGGAATGTTGAGTGCGTTGCTGCTGCGCTTGCCGGTTTCGAGGAGCGATTTGTCGTAGCGCCAGTAGGGCAGCTCCAGGCAGTTCTTCAGTTCCCAAGTGCCGTATTTGATGAACTGCGGCTTGCCGGGGGTGATCGGAAAGGAGGCGATGAGGCCGCGATTCGGGCGGCTGATTTTCACCGCGCCTTCGGTGCCGTTCTCGGCCGGAACTTCAGAGACGATCAAGGCCGCCGGAGCGGCTTCAAAGATGCGGACCTGGTTCTTCTTCGTGTCCACCACCACATGGCGGGGACTGAGCAGCGGGTCGGCTTCGAATTTTTTCCCGGTCAGGGCCTCGACCGCGAAGGGCTGGACATTCGGCACAATCAGGGTGTCTCCGGCTTTGAGTGAATAAAGCTTCTTCGGCTTGTTCAACTCGGTGAGATAGATGGTGTCGGTGTGGTAGCGCTCCGCCATAAACTCGACAACGCTGCGGTAGCTCATGCGCTTCCGCTTCGCCTGGCCGGGCCGATCATTCGGAAGACTCCCATCGATCCAGTCCTTGGCGATGTCCGGGACCACGGCGATCGCGAAGGGGCTCTTGACCGACTTGCGCGCGATTTCCATCACCGGCGTCCAATCGTCCGCAGCGTGACCTTTCACCTCATTCCATGCCGCCACGGCCAGCTTGGTGAAGAGGCCGGGCTTTCCATCAATCACGCCGGGACCGAACAGCGCCTCATCGAGATAAATCTGCAGACGCACGGCGTCATCGCCGGTCGGTTTGCCATCGACGGTCGGTGGGGTCTGAAGCTCCGGAGCGGCAGCGGGCAGGGGCTTGGCGGCGGTCGGAGCGGGCACTGGAGCCGCAGGAGGGGTGACCGGCGCGTGCTGGGGATCTTCGGCAGGAATTTCCGCAGGATCGAGCGGCAGGGCCTTCAATACCGGGCCGGGTGATTCCTGGGCGGTCACCGCCAGAGGGATCGTGAAAAGCAGGCAAACAAGGAGACGACGTAACATGGCGGGCAGCGACTAGGCAGGTTGGAAAAGAAAACGCTCAAGGCGTCCGGCGATGGCAGCGGGAACGACAGCGGTGACGAGGATGTCATTGTCCTCATACTCGGTGGAAAGAATCTTGGCATCGCGATGGAGCTGGCTGACCAGATCCGCGCGTTCCTGCGGGATGCGGTAGTGGCAGCGGCGGATGCGGTCGGCAAGGATGTCGCTGCAACTCCTGAGGAGTTCCTCGAAGCCAGTGTGCGCCACGGCGGAAATCCGGAGTGCCTCCGGAAACACGCGGTCGAGCATCATCAGGACTTCCGGGTCGGTGACGAGATCGATCTTGTTCAGCACAGTGATGACGCGCTTGTCCTCGGCACCGAGCTCTTTCAACACGTCCAGAGTGGTCGCGTGGAAGCGCTCGATCTCGATCGCAGTGGCATCCAGCACGTGGATGAGGAAATCGGCGAGCACTGCTTCCTCGAGCGTCGCCTTGAAGGCCTCGACTAGACGGTGCGGGAGATTGCGGACAAAGCCGACCGTGTCGGTGATCAACATCGGCTGGCCATCTGGCAGCTCGATCCGCCGCGTGGTGGTGTCGAGCGTGGCAAAAAGCATGTCCTTCACCAGCACTTCGGCTCCGCTGAGGGAGTTGAGCAGGGTGGATTTCCCGGCATTGGTGTAGCCGACGATGGCCGCGTGGGGCGTCTCCATCTTCTCGCGCTCCTTGCGCTGCGTGGCGCGCTGCTGGCGAACGTCCGCCAGCTCGCGTCGGGCGCGATCGATGCGAACGCGCGCCATGCGGCGGTCGACTTCGATCTGCTTCTCACCCATGCCGCGAGCCGCGCCGCCGCCGGAGCCACCGGTGCTGCCGCCGCCTTCGCGGTCGAGGTGGCCCCACATCCGAGCCATGCGCGGCAGGGCATACTGCATGCGCGCCAGCTCGACCTGGAGACGGGCTTCCTTGGTTTGCGCCCGCTTCGCGAAAATATCGAGAATCACTTCCTCGCGGTCGATGACACAGACGTTGCCTTCCTTTTCCCAGGCACGCTGCTGGGAGGGCGCGAGCATGTTGTCGAAGACGATGACATCGCACTCGTGGGCCTTCGCCAGATCGACAATCTCGGCGGCCTTGCCGGTGCCGCAGATGAAGCGCTTGTGCTGCTCCCGGGTGCGGACGAGGACGGAGTCGACAATGCCGATGCCGAGCGTGTCGACCAATTCGGCCAGCTCTTCCAAAAGTGAAGCCGACTCGGCCTCCTCGCGGGGATCGCAATAGATCCTCACAAGCAGCGCGCGCTCGACGACTTCCGGTTTCTCGCGGACTTCAAACATTCCGGCGGATGGGTAACACCGCAACCCGTCCGGCGCGATGGGAAAAAACCGGAGTCTGGGAGACCGAAAGGCTCAGCGCTCCTCCTGCACCCAGCGGGCATGTCCCCAGAGTCCCCAAACCACTCCGGCCAGGCCGAAGGAAAGGAGGATCGCAGGAACTGCGAGCTGCGCACTGATCGCCGCAGGGCCGAGATTTGCGAGAACCTCGCGGGTCAGGACATGCGGTCCGATGAGGACGAACAGCCGGGCAATGAGCAGCGAGATCGCACCCGCAGCCATCAGGTTTCCACCCCACGATTCCTCGCGGCGGGCCAGACGGATGGCGGCAAAACCCAGCAGGCCAAGACCCACAACCCCTGCCACATCGAGCAGCAGGCTACCTTTCATGATCAAATCAAATGTGTTCATTGGGGGGAGGAAACGAGGATTTCACGCGATGGGCGGGAGCCAAAAACACTGGCATGCAGCGCCAAGCCGAGGCCGAAGAACAACCAACCGGTGTTCATGGTGACGAGCTTCACGACATGCCAAGCCATCGCTGTGGCCATGTCACCGTGGACGTGCTCGGACATCCGCTCGATTTTGCCAGCTTCATAAAGCGGCATCACGACGGAATAGCCGACAGCCAGAAGAATGGCACCGGAAAACATGAACCTTCCGCTCCATCGGCCGGCATCCTTGGAAAGGCGCCAAGCCAACATGAGGAGCGAAATGCCCATGACGATTAAGAAGACTGGCCGTATCGAGTCGATGGAGGCCAACAGGAGGGGGGAGCCCGTTTGCATACGCTGTTAGGAATGACCTAACGTAAGTCGTTGATCAAGAAATATGAAGGAAGCAGAGATTGGCTTCTAGGGAATCCAAATAATACAGAAATATTGATCAAATGCCAGCTTGAATAGTTCGTTTCTATTAATGACATCGCTGGGATTCATTCTGCTGAAAGCTTTCAGTCCTCCTCAATTTGCGCAAAAGATCCAATGTTCACTGACTAAAAATCACTTCCCCACAACTTTTTAACCGACGTTAAGGTCAGTCGATTGCAGAAAAAAAAATCGAATATCGTCAGGAGCATCGGGATTCATCCGCCGCTCAGGTGAGAATCCACTTGCGTCAGCGTGCAGGCACGGAGGCAATTCGGCGGCGGAGCGATTTGAGCGCAGGAATCGTGGCCTCGGTCAGCACCTCACTGGTTTTACCGAGGGATTCGATGAAGGCCTGATCTTCGGCAGAGCCCAGTTGTCCCAGCGAGTAGATGGCGGCCTTTCGCAGGGGGATCATGAGCGAATTGTCGGCGGCGATGCGTCGGGCGGCGGGAGCGGCATCGCTCAATCCACGGGCGGCGCAGGTGTGGAGAGCGGTGATGCGCACGTCCGGCTTGGATTTCGCATCTTCAGCCAACCGTAGGGCTTGGGTTTCGATCACGGTACCGGACACTTTCTCGACATCAGCCAGATTGGGATTCCGCGAGAGGTCGTCGAGGAACAGCACGGCGGAACCCGCCAGTGGATCACCAGGGGTTTCAGCCAGCCGTTTGAGCAGAGCAATCATCGCCGCTCGATTCTCCGCTACTGGCTCTTCCGGCACCCACATGGAAAGGTGCTGGAGCGCATACATGCGCATCACTGGGTCGGGATCCTCCACCACCATGTGTCGGAGTAAGTCCGCCAGGCCTACTACTCCGCCGGACTGTCCGCGCAAGAAATTGAGTATCTCATTCACCCGCTCTTGCCATTCGCCCTCCTTCAGCGCCTCGGGCTTTGGCTGTGAAATGTAGGCCAGCAACGCGTCGCAATCCTCTTTGGTGAGAATCTGCTGGTTTCTGATCCATTCCATGATTTCATCAAGAGCTACGGTATGAGCTTCGCCAGATGCTGCAGAAAAGCTACGCGGCAGATGCTCTCGCAGCACAGGACTTATATCATGCATCTTGTCAGGTTGTGGATTTAAAGGCATGGCTACACGAGATCTTGGAGGCTGCTCCGGCGAATTAACTAGGTCGGAAAACCAACCTAGGAATACAACAATGATTACTACGCCTCCGAAGTAAAATACGATTTTTTTAATATTCACTGACAGCGATAATTAAATTAATATAACTCCTGGACTATCCTTCTCGAGCAATCATTGTAAAATAGAATAAGATCGATTTCATCCTTTAAGATTTGCAGCAGTAATTTAGGATTCGGATCACTAGATGGCCCGTAACCACTAGGCTAGAGTCGCTATACTAATTTAAATTCTTTATAATATTTGAAATCCAAAGCAATTCAGGGCGGCTATCTGTAAGGGCTTTACTTTGTGGGTATTTCAACAATGAAGTTACCATCAATTCAGACCTTTTGTTATCTAAATCTGATTTTGAAAACCAGTAAATTGCGCATGCGGCTTCTAGGGTTCTCTCATATAAGATTTTATTCTTTTCCACATAAGAAATATACTCAGCGAATTGCACCTCATTCCACTTCACCTCGCGAAATAAAATATATGAAACGGCACCTTGTGATTCTAGCTGCAAGTCGTTAATTAGGGCGAATGCAACATTCGGCCCGATCTCGTTATTCTTTAAGTATTCCTTCCACGCAGCGGACGCGACAAAGACATTAGCGCTAAACAGACTATTATCGAGGTTGATTTTAGAGTTTAAATTTTCAGCCTTCAGAAATGAAGCAAGCGGCTCACTCAGCCCATTGGGTAATAGTAGAATATTCTCATTTGGCGTTTTGTTGTTTATAGCACCAACCACCACCACTGGAAATTTTATGCCCACCTCTAAGCTAAAAGGCCAATATTTGCTTTGAGCCTCGGTGCTTAAGTCGACATTTTTAGTTGACGATACAAACGCGTATTCACGCTTGTCATTATCCAGATGAAAGCCGCTAAGGATGCCTTTGTACTCGCCAGAAGAAATATCCAGTCCACTTGGGGAAAACTGGCAAATGGTAATCGTTTGACTTTTCCAAGCTTCTTCAAATATATAGCGGGGGAAATGCAGTTTCTGTGCAACCACGTTAAAGCTTTGAGCGATTACACTAGAATCACTAGGGGGCAAAGCCCATGACCAGGAATGAAACAAGGCGAGCATTATTAGTATATTTTTCATCGTGTATTAGGGCGTGATTACAATAGGTGTCGAACCAGGTATAGCCGGAAAACCCGCAGCTGAGTTAGTGGTAAGCCAGCTGGTAAATGCTGGGCCTAATATATTATTAGCCACATCACCTCTTACCGATACCATACTCGGGTTATTTGGGCCATTCCCCAAGACTACTGGCTGTGGCTGATTATTTAGAGACGTATCTATTTTTACTTGCCAAGCGCGTTCTTTCATCTGGTTGAAAGATTTTGTTGAGGCATCAATTGATGTACACCAGCATATAAAATCAGTATCTATCTTTACTTTCTTGAAGTTATATGTCACCTTTACAGGCAGTGAAATAACCTGAGCCGGCCCAACTGCTTGCCCTGTTGTCGTATTGACAGGAATCGCATTTCGATTAACGTTAATAGATTGACCATTTTGAGACCTTACTGTTTTAGGGATTGTAGGGTCCGCAGGTGAAGTCGGGGTATCATATTCAACAACATCTATACCTCCACAGCTTCTTGGCTTCGGGAGATTTGTTGCAAGAGGGGCAGCTGCGTGACTAAATAGCGGCCAAAGCGCTGGCAAACTAGGGTTCCCGTCCAAGACTCTTACTACGTTGGCTGCTGTCATCAAATCCACGTTGCCTCCGATTTCAGAGGCTATCTCAATCCTATCCCCCGCGTTTAGGCCAGCACTGATCTCGCTCACCGTCACAACTGGATTTTGCACAAACCAAACTACATTAGGGAGATTCGGAGCTGGAGGCTGAGTGTCTGTATGAAAGTCAGGATTCCCCCATACAAGTTCTCGCTTGTCTCTGGTTACATTCTGAACTAATCCCATCCTAGTGTCTTGTAGTGGGACTTTACTACAATCTACGTTACTGGGTACAAAATCAGCCGTGACGGCGTATTCTAAAGCTTTGCCATTGCCTGCCACGGTCAGCGTATTATTGATGACATGGTAGGTTGCGGCGGCATTAACTGTTAGGTCTAGTTTTTCATTACCAAAATACACACTAGTAACATCCACCCTGTCTTTACACGAAACCCCTTCCTGGGTCACTACAATCTCAATATTAATATCGCCAAGCGCGGCGCTTGGTCTAACTGATTCAATGTAAAGTTTTGCTGTGCGACTAGAAGACACCTTGCTCCAATCAATTTCCTTGTCAGGAATGTAGTGCCCGCCAGCTTCAGCATCTTTCTTGTCGCGAGTGGTGGTGAAATTCTCTTTCCAAATTCTTAATTGCTTACTGCCTGCACCAAGAGTGTAGGTAAATTGATCAGTAGGCGTTCCGCCTCCAGCAGCTCTGGTGACGGATTTCGGATCTGCAGTCGAATAGACAAATTTTATTTTTGCTTTTGAGATATCAAACGGTTCCTTCAATTCAATTTGGATTGGAGTAAATTTGGCATCGCGAGCCACACTCGTAGCACCACCAACTTCAAATCCATCCGCCCAGCCTGGTGCAGCTTCATTGTCATTAGCACTGAAGCCTGCATTAACAAATATATATTTACCCGCCTTCTTGGGGGTCTTTTCCGAAGCTTCGATTTCGTCTTCCGCCTTATCAAATCCAGCAAAATCAAAAGCGTTGTCGTTTTTGGAATCCACATCAAGATCCACTTGATAGACTGTAATCTCCTTCAGCGGAGTCTCCTTATCGCATTTTTCGTATTTAATATTTCCTATCGTAATTTCTGGAGCCGTTATCTTGGCCTTGATCTTGACGTCTTTCGTTACATCGCTGTGCTTGATGCCTTCTAAATACAGTGTTTGAACAACAGTTTTTCCCGCAGGAACCGTGAATGATGATGTTTTGCCGCTGCGCTTTTCTTTACCATCCAGTTCCGTTCCGGTGACATTGCTCCCTTCTGTTCGCGTTCCTTTCCAAAAGTTATCAATCTTGTCGGATCCAGCGGCCACTTCAATGGTCACAGTGGCATCCGACTTGTCCGCAGTGCCAGTCACTGTGATCTTCGCGGTGTCTTTTTCGCCACTTTCCGGCTCAATATCGAAATCCCATTTTTCGTCTTTGTCATCATCGTTGTCATTCACGCAAATCCAATCTGGCACGGCAAGTTCAACTCCACAATTCTGGGGCTTGGTGTTGATGCCTTGAAGGGATTGGCTGTCGGTGTTGGTTTCCCCGCTGACAACTGGGATTATGCCAGTGGAAAGTAAGAAGTAGGTAGACAAAACGTGCCAAAGGCGGGATTTCATAGCAAAATGGATCTTGGAAAAGGGTTAAGGAAAAAGTGCTATAAGGCTTGGTTCGGAAGGAATTACTCTGATCTAAATGAGACGGTCATTGGTGCGGGGCTGCAAATCTCAGTCGAGTAGAGAGGCGGACATGGAATGGCAAATTTGTGGGGGATCGGAGCTGGCCTCGACAAGGACGCTCGCGATTCCATTGGAATTGAAGTCGGAGGGGTGAAGAATCAGATCGCGGGAGCCATTTGTGAAGACGGTGCCTTGATAATTCATGTGGATGCGGATCTCAGCATTGGCAGGGAGATTCTCGGCAACGATGGTGAATCGGATCACTGAGGAACCGTCAGCACGCCTTTCAACAACTTGGGAGTCCCCTGTCGCGTTGGCTCGTGTCAGGGAGAACGTTTGAACCTCGCCGGTAGCAACAATTTCTCCCGTGGCGGGAACGCGCGCAACGGCTCGGCGGGTCCCGGCTTCGTAAGCGTTGACGAGGAAGCTGCGGACTGTGGCTCCCGCAGCAGTCGTTTCGTTCCAAAAGAGAGCGGAGTCCGCCTCGATGTTCATGCCTTGCACGCCGGGGAGGGTCCAAGTGCGCCTATTGTAAGTTTGGAGATCGAAAGCAGGCCCGAAGGATGCTGAGGCGACGGTAACGGTGATGTTGGCCGTTTGGGTTGCACCTTCAATCGGTGTCCAGGTGGAGGTCAGGGTGTGCGTTCCCGGAGTATTAAAGAGCAGAATGACGGGTGAAGCAGAAGGTTGCGGGCCTGAGGGAACGGGAGACAAGAGCGTCTCTCCTCCTCCTAATGTAAAGCTGCCCTCAGGAGAAGCGGCAGAGGAATCATGGGCTGTGAGACGGAGGGAATCACCCTGGCGAATGGTGATCGTAGAGTGTTCAAGGATGTTGACTGCGGCCCAGGCGATGCTGTGCGCTTCGGGATTGGGTCCGCCCTGGAAGGAAATGCCAAGTTGGGTCGGCTGAGCGGGGTCGAGCAGAAGGTTGGTGTAGAAGCCGTCATTGACTCCGGGGAGTGCTGCAACGTCGGTGGTGTCGGAGCCAGGCACGCTGCGGGTAAGTTTCAGGCCAGGAAGACTGGAGGTGATACCTTCAATGAAAGCGGGCGAGGTGAAGCTTTCAGCGGGGATGCGGGTGAGCTTATTTTCATTCGCGAATTTACTCTCGGCCCAGTCGGCTAGGCCGTTGGAATTAGCATCCGCGCCACCGAGGCGGTAAGCGGTGATGGAATTCAGCCGAAGATAGCAATCCGCGCGAACGTTGTGGTTCTGAATACGCAGGACGTGATTTCCAGCCCAGAGGAAGGGAGTGAGTTGCTTCAGGGTCGTGTTCTGGCCAAGCACGCAGGCCATGTTTTGGCGACCGATGGTCTGGCCATCGAGCCCGATGGAGATGGGTAGAGTTTCATTCGTGCGGACGGCGCCACCTTCCGCACCACCCACGAGCCGAATTTCGTGAATGCCTTCCTGGCCCGGAAGCACGGTAAAGGACCAGTCTGTCCAGCCCCGGCGTTCGTAAGCGAGGATGCTCCCATTGCTACGCGTTTGCCAAGGCACGCTAGTCTCCGTGGGGCTAGCTAGGTTCAGGGTGGTTGTCTGGGTGGTGGCAATGGCATTCGAAACAAGCGGATTGGTGCGATAGTAATTGATCTCCAGTCCGTCGCTGAGCGTGTCGCCATCGGTATCAGCGGCTTTCGGATTCGTGCCGAGCTGGAACTCCAGGAGATTGTTTAGTCCGTCAGAGTCGAAGTCGCCGTATTGGCCCTCCTTGGCACTGGTGATGCCGTTGTCCGTGATACTGAGAGTTTTAGCGGTTTCCCAAGCATCGGGGAGAGAGTCGGCGTCCTTGTCAAGGTCTTCAGGAACATCGCTCTGGAAAGCACTGGCGGGCACAATCACACGAGCTTGGCCGGGTGTTTCCCACGCGAGGCTGATGTGGTTGCCAGATATTGACTCGTTCTTGTGAAGGACCTCGATGAAGTAGGTTTGGCCTTCAACAAGCTGGAGGCTGCGGCTGCGCTGGCTGGGCAGCAGATCGAAGTCCCGGTAATTCGTGTAGTAACTACCTCCGGGATTGTGGGTGTGGGCGAGGAGTTGCTTTCCGAATCGATTGGTTAGTGGTGTGGCGGTGCCGGGGTAGCGGACGGTGCCGTCGGCAAACCAAAGCTCGGCATCATCATCACCCGCGATCCACAGGCGATAAGTGCCAGTGGCAGGGGCTACGAGAAAGCCGTGGTAGCGGGCGCCGTAGTTCTTGCCCTCGATTTTGTTCGGGGACGTTTCGTCGACTTTAGCAACGTGGACGGAGGCGTTGGCATAGGAAAGGAAGCGGGACCGGGCAGCGGTAAGGTGACCAGTGCTTTGGCCTTGGATCTCACTCCACGTATCACGGGTGATGCCGTTACTGCGAGCCTCCTTGCTGAGTGGGTTGGAAGAGAGGAGGTATTCGTCGAAATTGGTGATACCGTCATTGTCGGGGTCGCCGTATTCGGCAAGCGCGCCCGGCAGAGCGGAGGAAACCAAGCCAGTCTGTGACTCCCAAGCGTCAGGAAGATTGTTGTCATTTAGATCTGCGGGATCTGCCGCCAACGAAGAAAGATTGGCAATCGGAATGGACAGAATGGCAGAACTCCCTGGAGTCTTCCAGCCGAGATCAAGCAGCCCCCCGGCAGTGCTGCTCATCACTTGGGCCTCAATGTAATAAGGGGTATTCGCGATGAGAGGAAGAGAGGCGGACTGCTGACTCGCATACTTGGTCCACTGGAGCGGGCTGGTGAATTCGTAGTGCCAAGCGATGAGCTGCTTGTTGAAACGGGATTCATTCGAAGAGAGCCAGAGGGCCGCGTTTTTCGTGCCTGCGATGGCGAACGTGTAGTTGCCTGATACTGTTGGAGTGATCACAGCACGCACCCGCACACCGGTGCCAGCGGCAAGATTGCTCAGACTGGAAGAGGTGACCTGCCCGCTGCTGTTCGGCGCACGTTTGGCAATCCCTTCACGCTGCACGGTGAGTACCGATGGATTCAGCGGTAGACCGTTCCAATATTGGGCCGTTTGTGCACTCAGGGCAGGAGCGAACAACAGAGAAGCGAGTGAAAGTAGGCGCTGAAAGCGGTATGACGATTTCATGGGAGTGTAGAAGGAGAAATCTCAGGTAGATGGGGTATTCAAAAAAGTTGAACTGAAATTTGGCGGGCGGACTCAACGACAATCATGAGTTTCTCAAAATAATTCACATGTGAGAAGTTCGGGATTTCACTATTGCCATTGTTGATATCTTGACCCTCTCTACACCGTCAATGATTTTTCAGTAAAATGAGGTCACTAAATCGGCCATGACTTCTAGCTGGGCTCCAAATCAACAGTTTGAGACCCAGAAACCCATGATTTCCCGGAAACGCCATGTCCATAATCAGGATTTCGTAAGTCATCTCACTTGGTCACAATCGTCCAGCCAGCCTGAATGAATAAAAAATGCCGGAGATGGTCGCCTGCCT
>JANOKL010000046.1:0-16005 GCA_031419215.1 Luteolibacter sp.
CCCCAGCTCAGTTCGTGGTACACCGCAGGCTCCAGCAAGTATGCCCGTCTGGTGGAAACCGATGCCGAGTTGCTCGCGGGAACCTCGAAGACCACCTGGACGCGGACCAGCGGCCCCAACACGACTTCCCAAACGCTGCCGGTTTACGCCGGTCCCCAGAAGATCGATTACAGTGCGAGCTGGATCTACGTGAAGACCCCCGACCTCGGCCCTTACATCATGGGCCCGTGGTACGACAACGCCGCGAAGTCAGCGCTCTTCGTCAACATCCCGAAGAACCAGAACATCATCTTCCGCATTCCGCGCAGTAGTACGCTCGGCGCAATCCCGACAACGAAGACCAGCACGCTTGGGCTCAACGTCGGTGGAATCATGCAGGACGCCGTCGGGTTCTACGCGGATGGCGTGGCGCTGTTCGATCCGATGGACGGCTTTTCCTATTCCGGCGGCACCGAGGCTTCTCCAGGCACCGGCCAGTGGCATCGCGACGCCTATGTGAATGAGGCCATCACCTTCGACAAAGGCTTATCGCATCAGCAAAACCTCGGGAAATATCACAATCACGCCAACCCGCTAGCCCTTCGTTATCTACTCGGCGACAACGTCACCTTCAACAACACGACCAAGACTTACGCCGAAGGCAACACCGCCGCGCCGACCAAGCACTCGCCGATCCTCGCGTGGATGCTCGATGGCCTGCCGCTTTATGGACCCTACGGCTACAGCAGCCCGATGGATGCCAACAGCGGAGTGCGAAGGATGATCGGCGGATTCGTGCTTCGCAATGGCCTGACAACCGGAGTGGACAACATCACGACTGCGGGCCGAACGCTGCCGACCTGGGCGCTGCGCAACAACGGCAACGTCTCTGCCACCGGGCCGACTGTCAGCACCACCTATCCGCTCAGCCGCTACATCGAGGACAACGCCTACCTCGGCGACCTGTTCAAGTCCGGCTCCACCAAGTATGCGCAGGGAACGGACTTCGATCTCAATGAGTACAATGTCCGCTACTGCGTCACGCCCGAGTTCCCCTCCGGCACTTGGGCTTACTTCCTGAATGTCACCAGCGCCGGTACGCCGCAGTTCCCCTACATGATCAACCGCTACTTCTACGGCACGCCCACAGGTGGTGCGGTGACCAGCGTGGCGGAGACTGTGACGAACAATTTCACTGGCGGCGAAGGCCTTGCTGAAACTCCGTCTATCAGCAACGTGAACACCACCAGCGGTGAAGTGACGCTGAGTTGGACCAGCCTCGAAGGCGGCAGCTACAAGGTCGAGGCGAGCAATGATCTCAGCAACTGGAGCACGCTCGATACCTATAAGGCCGCAACCGCCAACTCGGCGATCACGTCGCTTGTAGAAAGCAATGCGACTGGGGCGGGCCGTCGTTTCTACCGACTGACACGCAGCGCCCTCACCACCTACGATGGCGGCACTGGCTACACGTCTGCCGCACCGACGGTCGCCACCAGCACCGCCAGCGGGATCGGAAGCTCGACCGCCACGCTCAACGGCACGGTCAATGGCAACGGTCTCTCCACCGTCGTGACTTTTGAATACGGACTCACCAACAGCTACGGCGGCAGCACCGCCGCCAGCCAATCGCCACTGACCGGAAGCTCGAGCACCAGTGTCAGCCTTTCACTCGTCGGCTTCAGCGCCAGCACCACCTATCACTTCCGCGTGAAGGCCGTGAACAGCTTCGGCACCACGTATGGAAATGACAGCACCTTCACCACCACTGCCGTCGGCGCGGCAATGGCCCCGACCGTCGTCACCAGCGCCGCGACTTCCATCGCGACCACCACCGTCACGCTCAACGGCACGGTGAATGCCAATGGCTCCAGCACCACGACGAGCTTTGAATACGGGCCGACCACTTCCTATGGCAGCACCTCCACCGCCACGCCTTCTACGGTGACGGGCAGCACGACCGCCAGCATCGCCGTCGCTATTTCCGGACTCACGGCCGGAACGACCCACCACTTCCGTGCAAAGGGCGTGAACATCGGCGGCACCAGCTACGGCAGCGACCAGACCTTCACCACCACGGCTGCGGCCACGGAAGGGCTCACAAGCGTGGTCCCTAACAGCGGCGCGCGCGGCACCAGCGTCGTGACCACCCTCACGCTCAACAGCGCCTACTCCACCCCACCTCCGCCGACCACCGTGCCTCCCACCAGCATCACCCTCACCCGCATCGGTGCTCCCACCATCACCGGCTCTTCGGTTTCGCGGAACAGCACCACCGGCGTGGTCACCGTTACCTTCATCATTCCGGCGGGAGCAACGGTCGGAGCCTACACGGTGAACGCCACCTTCGGCCCGAACACCTGGTCACTGACCAATGGCTTCACGGTGAACTGAGCGTCACTTGAGCCAGCCCGCCGCCTGTTTCGCGAAGTAGGTCAGGATCATGTCGGCTCCGGCGCGCTTGATGCCTAACAGCGATTCCAGCACGATCGCCTTTTCATCGAGCCAGCCACCCGCAGCCGCGCTCTTCAGCATGAGATACTCGCCGCTGACCTGGTAGGCCGCGACCGGCAGGGCGGTCGACTCGCGGATGCGGGTGATGATGTCGAGGTAGGGACCGGCGGGTTTCACCATCACCATGTCCGCGCCCTCGGCCTCGTCGTGCTGGAGCTCGCGAATCGCCTCGCGGGCATTTCCGGGGTCCATCTGGTAGGTTTTCTTGTCGCCATCCTTCGGGGCGGAATCGAGGGCGCCACGGAACGGTCCGTAAAATGCCGAGGCGTATTTCGCGGTGTAGCTGAGAATCGAAACGTCCTCGTAACCCTCGTCATCGAGCGCCTGACGAATGGCCGCCACGCGACCGTCCATCATGTCGGACGGGGAAACGATGTCCGCTCCGGCCCGGGCGTGGCAGAGCGCTTGCTCGATCAGCACGCGCACCGTTTCATCGTTGAGAATCTCGACCTCGCCCCGCTCGTCGCGGATCACCACGCCGTCGTGGCCGTCGGAGTTGTAGGGATCGAGCGCCACATCGGTGATCACGCAAAGCGTCGGGTGCGCGGCCTTGATCGCGCGGATGGCACGCGGCACGAGGCCCTCATCGTTCGCGCATTCCTCGGCGAGCGGCGTCTTCAGCGATTCCTCGATTTTCGGAAACAACACGATCGCCGGAATTCCGAGTGCATGGGCCTCACCAGCCTCCTTCACCAGGCTCTCCACTGACCAGCGGGTCACGCCCGGCATCGACGCGATCGGCGTGTCGACCGCGTCTTCATGGAAGAACACCGGCAGGATGAAATCCGCAGGCGAAAGCGAGGTCTCGCGGACCAGCGAACGGATCGCAGGCGTGCGGCGGTTGCGGCGTGGGCGGTGGGGGAGATTCATGAAGAGAATGACGAATGAGGAATTTCCGAATGACGAGGGAAGAGTGGATGCGTCCTCTACTCAAGATTCAGGCTTCCTCTCGCAGAGTGCCAGATTTTCATGACGTTGATTCTCAAGGCCACATCGTCGATTTGAAAAATGATCCGGTAAGGGGAAAGAATGATTTCGCGGATGAGGTCGTTGCGCTGCTCCGGCACCATTCGTCCGCTGCGGGGAAATGCGGCGATCTTCTCGACACTGGAAATGATCCGTTCGCCGAATCGTCGGGCGATGGTTTGGTCGTCTCGTGCGATGTAGCGCACGATGGATCGGAGGTCCGAGCGAGCGGAATCAGACCAGATTACTCGGTAAGCCATTGCTCCAACTGGGCTCGGACTTCCTCATGCGAGACGAACTTGCCCTGTCGGATTTCTTCCTGAGCTTTGTCGATGGCGGCAAGAAAGTGAATGCGCTCCTCGATGTCCTGCCACGAGGCATTTTCAGGCAAACCTTGGATGGTATCGATGGCAAGTTCCTTGGTCGACATGGGAAAAAGACTAGACGCTAGTAAAAGTCATTTCAAGCACTGCCAATTCGTCATTCGGAAATTCCTCATTCGTCATTCTCTCGGAGAGAGCTCGTATCCGTCCTTCCCGTCCTTCACCACCCAGCCGTCCTCAAGGAGCTGGTCGCGGAGGAGGTCGGACTTGGCCCAGTTGCGGCCGAGCCTGGCCTGCCAGCGTTCGTCGGCGAGGGCGAGGATGTGGCCTGGGGCTTCGACGACTTCCTGTTCTTCGGGAAGCGTGAGGCCAAGGGCGCGGAGGACGCGGTTGAAGGCGGCGAGGGCTTTCGCGGCGTCTTCGCCTTTCAGTGGAGAAGATTCCTTGAGGCCTGTAAAAAGTCCGCCGAGGGCACCGGGGGTGTTGAGATCGTCGTTGAGCGTGTCCCAGGCGGCTTGGAAGGGTCCGAAGTCGACACTGTCGAAACGGGCTTCGGCAGGTGAGCGCTTGGCCAGCGAGCGGGCACCCTTGGCAAGTTTTGCGAGGGCCTCGCGGGCTCCGCTGAGGGAATCGAGCGTGAAATTGAGCGGCTTGCGGTAATGCGCGCCGATGAGAACGTAGCGCACTTCCATGGCGGTGAAGCCCTTGGCGGCGAGGTCCTCGAGGGTGTAAAAATTACCCAGCTTTTTCGACATTTTCCCGCCATCGACGAGGAGGTGGGTGATGTGGAACCAGTGTGCGGCGAAGTGACCGCCGCAGGCGCAGGTGCTCTGGGCGATCTCGTTCTCGTGGTGCGGGAAAACGAGGTCGACGCCGCCGGAGTGGAGGTCGAAGGTGTCGCCGAGGTATTCCTTGATCATGGCCGAGCACTCGAGGTGCCAGCCGGGGCGGCCCTGACCCCAGGGTGATTCCCAGAAGTTCTCGCCGTCCTCGGGGCGACGCGATTTCCAGAGCACAAAGTCCGAAATACTATCCTTCTCGTACTCGTCGGAGTTGGCGCGGGCGTTCTGGGTCTTGCCGAGTTCCAGTTCCCGCTCGTCGAGCCGTGAGAGCTTTCCGTAGCCGGGGAACGAGGCGATCTTGAAATAGACCGAACCATCATCGGAGGCGTAGGCGTGGCCCTTTTCCACCAGAGCGGTGATCATCGCGATCTGCTGCGGGATGTGCTCGATGGCACTGGGCTCGACATGCGGCGGCTGGCAGGCGAGGGCCTCACAATCGGCATGGAATTTCTCCGTCCAGCCGCGGGTGAAGTCGGCGAGGGACTGACCGGATTTCTGTGAATCGCGGATCGTCTTGTCATCGACGTCGGTGATGTTCCGGACGTGGAAGGTGCGGGTGCCACCGGTTTCGAGGGTGCGCCGGAAGACGTCCTGCAGGACGAAGGTCCGGAAATTGCCAATGTGCGCGGGCCCGTAGACGGTGGGGCCGCAGCAGTAGAATCGGAAGGTGGAGCCGTCGATCGGGGCGAGGGTGCGTTCGCTCCGGGTCAGCGTGTCGTAAAGCCGCATGCGCGGGGTTTACGGGGAGATTTCCGAGGGGGCAAGCTTCAGAAGACTCAGTTAGAACGGCGGCGTCGGAGCAGCAGCAGCGAGCTTGCCGTTAGAAGCAGCAGGCTGGAGGGCTCGGGCACGGTTTCGACCTGCACTTCGATCTGTTTCTGGACCGGGGCCGAACCCTGTTCGGCGATCTCGATCGGCAGCAGGATGGTCGCCGGAGGAGGCGTGGCCACGGGCGACGAGATCGTCGGGATCGCGGCAGCGGAAGCCGAGCGACTGGCCTTGGCGGGTGTCCACGCGATCACGGCAGGGAGGGCGAGCAGCACTCCTGCGAGAACGATCAGGTGGAGCGCTCGAGCCTTCATGGACCCGGGAAAATTGGCTAATTTTAAAAAATAATCAACTTATTTTAAATAATTTGCCTATCTTTCGGGAATTCGGGATTTGGGTCCGGATCGTTCCCGTGTAGCGTCAGGACAGCGATGGAGATTTTCCGAGACGAACGGGTGAAGCAGGTGATCGTGGCGGTCGCGATCCTGCTGGGCGTGATGGTGTTGTCCGTCGCGATCCGTTTGGCGGGCGCAGCCCCGGGCGTGTTGGGTGAGTGGTTCGGGATGATCGCGGGCTTCCTGTCGACTCCGGTGCTGCTGGAGGTTTCGTTTTTCACCATCGGTGTGATCATCGTGGTATCGGTCAATCACTGGCGGATGAAGCGGGAGGGCGATGAGTTCGTGTATCTCGAGCAGATCAATGAGCCGGAGCTTTCGGCGGCATTGCCGGATCACGCGAAGTGGGCGATTTACGGAAAGCCTCCGTTGCCGGGAGAGCAGCCGTCCTTGCTGGATCAGGCTGAGGGGGCGCTGGCGATCGGAGATTTCGACGCAGCGACGGCGGCAATCGGCGCGATGGGGGCGGATGAACTGCATCGGCCGGAGGTGAAATCCGTGCGGATAGCGCTGGCGAAGGCGACCGGCCGGGAGGATCTCGTCAATCGTTTGGAAAACGAGGGCTGACTGGTGGTTGCGTCTGGCGTGGAATCTGCGATGCAAGGGGCGAGCCGATGATTCCCGTCTTCTTCAGTTGTGAACATGCCACCTGCGCGGTGCCCGAGCCGTGGCGTGAGCTGTTTCGTGGCCACGAGGAGGCGGTGGCCTCGGCGGAGGGTTGGGAACCCGGAGCTCTGAATCTGGCGCAGGGCTTCGCGATCAAGTTCCGCACGCCATTGGCGCATGGCGATGTGACCCGGCTGCTGATCGATCTTGAGGCGTCGGGCGACGCGAAATGGAGCCGCTTTTCCTCGACCCTCACGGATGTCCAGCGGAGCAAGCTGACGGATCGTCACGAGCGACCCTTCCGCGAGGCGGTGCGCTCCAAGGTGGCGGAAGCGCTGCGCCGTGGGCCGCTTGCGGTTCAGGTGCTCGTCCACGCGGTTGCGCCTGACGAAGGCGCTGTCGTCATCGAAGTGGTCGAAGGCGATGAGTTCGCCGGGAAACTTGCGGCGGAATGGTGCCGCGCGCTCGGTCAGGGAGCGGAGAAGGTGAAGGCCTCGGTCCAGCAGGTTGCGGAAGTTTCAGCGATCGGGATGTCGCTTCGGGGAACGTATGATTCCTCGAAGCTGGCCGTCATGGTCCTGCGTGTTTCCTCCTCATTTTTCCTGGAGGGCCGCCCAGTGCGATGGGAGAAGGCGAAAAAGCGGCTGATCGACAGTCTAACAGAAGCCGTCGAGGTCTTCAGTCGCGCCCCAGAAAGCTCTTCGTCTCCTGAAGGGTGAGCTTCCGCTGGTCCCGGTAGTCGATGATTGGCGGCTGCTGGAAAACCCGTCGCCTGCTGTCGGTTTCCGCGTCAGAGGGGCGGTCCAATCGTTTGCCACCCGTCTCACGAGCCTCTTTGGTGGCGTAGTTTTCCGTCTCGTAGTTCGTGCCGCCTTCACGGGCCGAAAGTTTGCCATCGCGTGCCTCCGAGCCATCGAAGCGCGAGGTCTTGGCAAAGCGGCTGCCATCGACGTCGCCATCGTAGGTCTTGCGCTCGTAGTCCTTGCTGCCCCACCAGGATTTTTTGGCATACTCGCCGGCCTTGTATTCCTTCTTGGCGTAGTCGCCCTTGAAGTAGGGAGATTCGCCGACGGATTCGAATGAACTCCTGCGGTCGACCTTGGGCTTCCAGTTCCCTTCACCGTCTTGGGTGAAGCCGGACTTTTCGTTCATCCGCTGTGAAAGCGTTCGGTGTTGATCGCCGCCGCTGCTTGACGTGGACTTCTGGGCACACGAAGCCAGCAAGGCCACCATGAGCAGAGTGGAGAGATGGAAAGCGACTTTCACCGAATTGGGATCATGCAAATGATCGAGGATCGACGCAACGGAAAAGCCTAAACGTTAGAGCGTGACCTGGGCACCGAGCTCCACCACACGATTCGGCGGCAGCTTGAAGTAGGCCGAGGCGGGCGTGGCATTGCGGAGCATCGACGCGAAGATTGTCAGGCGGAATTTCTGCCAAGCGGTGCAGACTTTTCCAGTGATGATCGTTTCGCGACCCAGGAAAAAGCTGGTGCGCCCCGGGTGATAGCCGATTTCCGCAGGCATGCCTTCCTTCAAGGCACGCGGGACGTCCGGATCCTCGGAAAAGCCGAATCGCAGGACGACCGAAAAGAAGCCCTGGCCAAGATCCTTGAACTCGAACCGCTCGGCGGGTTTCGACGTGGCGACGTCGAGCGTGACGACATGCAGGAGGATCAATCGCTCGTGGATGACGCCATTGTGCTTGAGATTGTGCAGCAGCGGGACCGGCACCGAGTCGATCTGGCCGGTCATGAAAATGGCCGTGCCACGGACGCGGGGAATGGTGCCGCGCGAGACTTGATCGAGGAGGTCCTCGAGTGGGATCTTCTGCCGCTGAAGCTGGCGACCGCTGCGATTGCGTCCCCAGGTCCAAGTGGTCATGAAGAACATCACCACCGCCGCGACCCCGAGGGGCAGTGCACCCCCGTGGATGATTTTCAGGCCGTTGGCGGCGAGGAAGGCCATGTCCACAAGGAGGAATACCCCTGCGAGCAAGGCTGCCTGAAGCTTCGTCCATTTCCAGATCTTCAGCGCGGCCACCCAGAACAGTACCGACGTTGCGGTCATCGTCAGGGCGATCGCGATGCCGTAGGCGGCGGCAAGATTCGTCGAGGACTCGAAAATCGCGACCAGCAGCACGCAGGAAATCGCGAGAAGCCAGTTCACCATCGGCAGGTAGATCTGGCCCTTTTCCGTCAGGGAGGTGTGGAAAATTCGGAGCCGCGGCAGGCAGTTGAGCTGGATGGCTTGAGCGGTCAGCGAGAACGCCCCGGAAATCAGCGCCTGGCTGGCAATGATCGCCGCCAGCGTGGCCAGGATCGAGAGCGGCAGCGTGAAGGCCTGCGGGACCAGGAGGAAGAACGGACTCTCAATGGCTTCCGGTGTGCGCTCCAATAGCGCTGCCTGTCCAAGGTAATTCAGAATCAACGCGGGACAAACCACCACCCACCAAGCAAGCCGGATCGGTCTGCGGCCAAAGTGCCCGAGGTCCGCATAGAGCGCCTCGCCCCCGGTCACAGCGAGGAAGACGGCCGCCAAAAGTGGCAGCGCGTGATGCCATTCATGAAGCAGGAAATTGAACGCTGAGGTCGGAGTCAGCGCCCAGAGGACGGCCGGGGTCTTCATCAGCGAGGCGATCCCCGTGCCTGCCAGCACGCCGAACCACAGCAGCACGACCGGGCCGAACAGCTTGCCAACCTTTCCCGTGCCGAAGCGCTGGATGGCGAAAAGGCCGATGAGGATCACGATCGAGATCAGCGGAATGGTTTCCTTGCTGAGGTTCAGCTTGGCTACCTTGAGCCCTTCCACGGCGCTGAGCACCGAAATGGCGGGAGTCAGCATTCCGTCCGCGTAAATCAAGGCCGCGCCGAACAGCCCGAGCATGAAAAACCAGCGCTGCCCCTTTTCACCCGGCACCACTGAGCGGATCAACGCCGCCAGCGCGAGCACGCCGCCCTCGCCGCGGTTGTCCAGCTTGAGAATCATCCGCAGGTACTTGAAACCCACGATGAACAACAACGACCAGACGATGAGGGACGCTGCCCCCACTAGGTTCGCCGGATTGATGGGTGCCCCGTGCCCTTCGGCAAAACACTCGCGGAAGGCATACAAGGGACTGGTCCCGATGTCTCCGAAGACGATCCCCAGCGCACTCAACGTGGCGGCCCATGGCAGCCCTTGGCGCGCCTCACTTCCAGATTCGACCTGACTCATTCGGCGGTTCGGTTTGTGATGCAAGACACCCTGAGGGGCGGCTCACGAGGAGATCAGCGTTCACCTCGACCCGGAAATCAAGCCAATTTACCGGATCAGCCGGGCTCGACATGCCACCCGGTCCCGTGCATGTTCCCGTCAGATTCATGACCAGACTGATCGCCATCCTACTCGCAGTGTCCACGCTCGGCGCGCTTGCCGCACCGCCGAAGATCGCGCTCGTTCGTGTCAGGGACATCTACCGGCTGCTTCCCTCAACAAAAACCGAGCAAGCCGCCATCGAGGCGCTTCGTGCCGAAATCCTCAAGGACCGCCGCGCCGAAGAACTCCGCAAGCTCATCGCCGAGCTCCAGGCCCTCCAGGCGGAATTGCAGCGTCTGAACGAAGCTGCCGGCTCAGACACCACCCGTCGCGAGGCCCTCGTCCGCGAGTATGAAATCAAGCGCAGCAGCGTGCAGTCCCTCCAACAGGACTTCGAAACCTTCCGCAACGACAAGACCCTCGAAATCAATCGCAAGATGGTCGATGGCATGAAGGCCTCCCTCGATCGCATCAACGCCGCCGCCCAGAAGCTTGGAGCGGAAAAGGGCTACGACTGGGTGCTCGACAGCTCGGGCAACACCAACACCGGCTTGCCCTTCGTGCTCTATGCGAAGGACGCCAAGGACCTGACCGATGAGCTGACCTCCAGCCTTTCCGCTGCGCCCGCCAGTGCCTCCACGGCTCCAGCTCCGGCTCCCGCGCCTCCCAAGAAGCCCTGATCCCGATGGAAACGCTCCAGTCACTCCTCCAGCAGCCCTTCGTCTGGGGCCTCCTCCTTGGCCTGCTGGTCGCCGGGTTTCTCTGGAAATCCGGCTTCTCCGCCAAGCGCGCGCTCGCCAGGGAAATCAAGCGCCTCGAAACCGAGCAGCGCGATCTAACAAGCCACCTCAACACCCAGCTCAAGATCAACGCCAGCGGCAATCAAACGCTTCAGACCGAGCTCGACGACCTGCGGAAACAGAACGAGATCCTCCGCGTCAACAGCGCCGCCCTCCAACAGAAACCCGGCCGCGCCGAGCAACGCCAGCTCCAGATCACCGAAGCCGCCGTCCGCCTCATGCGCGAACAAGCCCCCGGCTTCGCCCCCGCCTGGGAAAAAGCCCTCCGCCAAGCCGAAGCCGACCTCGAAGCCGCCGACTCCGGTCTGAAAAAACTCGTCCGCCGCGTGATGCCGGGCTTCGGCAGCTCCGGCTCCTCGACCGCGCCATTGCTCATTACTGAAGAGAAGTCCGAGGGGTGATTCAGGCTTTGTTCCCATCCGATCGGCTCGGACCCATTTGTTTGGTGTTCTAAAAATCGCTTTGAAAAGCACAGAATAATGTGTTTGAATTCAAGCATGCGAATGGACCTCAAGGAAGACGTGGTCAGTCTGACCGACTTCGCGCGAAACACGAAGCAGCATGTCGAAGAACTTGCGCTTTGCGGACGAGCGAGAATCCTGACTCAGAATGGCAAAGCCTCGGTGGTGGTGCTCTCTTTGGACGCTTTTGAGAAAATGGCCAGGGATGCGGAAGATTACCGTCTGGATCTGAGACTTCGTGAGGCCGTAGAAAGCTACGCCAAGGGAGATCGAGGAGCCCCGGCCAAGACCGTCATGGGCAGGCTCCGCAAGCGTGCGCAAAAACGACGGGCAGGCTCATGAAGAGCTACGAATTGCAGATTTCATCGGAAGCGGAGCGCTGCATTGAAGATCAGCTTCAGTGGTATGAGGCCGACGAATCCAATGGCGGAGCGGAGATGGCAGACCGCTGGATGGATCTGTTGGAGGTGGCCCTTGAAGCGCTGACACAGCATCCTGAACGTCACGGATTCGCCCCGGAAAATGGACGTTGGATGTCAGGAACTCCAATTCGCCAGATGCGTTTCAAACCGTGGAAGGCACCTTCGGTTTGGAGAGTTCTCAACGCACTCGATGAGAGGGCCAGGTTGGTGACGATTCTGCAAATCCGCCATGAGAAGCGTCCGCTGCTTGGCGATTGAAGGCGGTCCTTCAAATGGATCCCGACTTTCAGAAATCCATTTGAAACAGCGATTCCAGAATGAGATCCCTCCTGGCCGCCTCCTTTTGGATTGTCCTGTGGGCCTTGGAGCGCCAAGCTTCGCGGCAATGCCTGCCCGGAGTTCTTCTGCCCTCTCGCGGCTTCTCAGTGACGTCGGCCCTGTTGACCAGGTCGCCATCGAGGAGCGGGTCGCCAAATACGCCACGCGTAGTATCAAAAAGACCTCCAAGGTCCAGGCGCTGAAACTCGCCGTGACGATGGTCGATCTGACCACGCTGGAAGGCAAGGACACGCCGGGAAAGGTCGCCTCGCTCTGCCGGAAGGCCCTCAATCCCCACGACGACCCCACGATCCCGAAAGTCGCTGCCGTCTGCGTCTATCCCGCGATGGTGAAGCACGCCGCCAAGCACGTGAAGGGCACCGGCGTCCGCATCGCCTCCGTCGCCACCGCCTTTCCCTCAGGACAGGCACCCTTGAAAACCCGTCTCGCCGAAGTGAAGGCCGCCGTGGCCGATGGTGCGGACGAGATCGACATGGTGATCAACCGCGGAGCCTTTCTCGCCGGGGAGGTCCAGCTCGTGCAGGACGAGATCGCCGCCGTCGTCGAAGCCTGCGGCGATGTCACGCTCAAGGTCATCCTTGAAACCAGCGAACTCGAGACCTACGGCAACATCCGCGCCGCGTCGTTTCTCGCGATGCAGGTGCTCCGCCCCGGCGACTTCATCAAGACCTCTACCGGCAAGACCTCCTCAAACGCCACCCTCGGCAACAACCAGGTGATGCTCGAGGCGATCCGCGACTTCTACCTGTCCACCGGCACCGCCATTTCCATGAAACCCGCCGGCGGTATCCGCACGGCGAAGCAGGCGATCCAGTTCCTCATCGCGATCAAGGAAACCCTCGGCGACGCCTGGCTGAACAACCGCCGCTACCGCTTCGGAGCCTCCGCCCTGCTGAACGACCTGATCCGCCAGCTCGTGAAGGAAAAAACCGGGGCGTATCAAGCGCCATGGACCTTCAGCGAGGACTCGTCTGGCTATTAATGACGAATTTCGAATTCTCGAATTCCGAACCTTGGAGACTGAATGAAAATGAAACGCTTCGATGGATCAGAGCAATTTTGACAGAATTAACAAAATTTCCAGAATTCACAGAATGCTTCAAATCCTTCCAAACCACAGATTTCCACGTTTTGTAAATTCTGAACAATTCTGTTAATTCTGTTAGAAAAAACGCCCGACTGGTTCATTCGATTGCACTCCATCTGATTCGTCATTCAGAAATTCGTCATTCCACATTCTCTTCATGAAATCCTCCCGCTCCATTCCTTCCCGCGAACTCCTGTTCGGCGACCTCTGGGAATACGATCCCGCTCCGGAAACGGCGGATCCGCAGATCGAATCGCGCTACGGGCTTTTCATCGGTGGGAAATTCGTCGCGCCGAAGACCCGGAAGTACTTCGACACGATCAGCCCGCGCGATGAGAAGAAGCTGTCTGAAATCGCGCTCGCCGGTCCCGCCGATGTCGAGGCCGCCTATCAGGCCGCGCACAAGGCCTTCGGTTCGTGGTCGAAACTCCCCGGCAAGGAACGCGGCAAGTATCTGTTCCGCATCGCGCGATTGCTTCAGGACCGCGCCCGTGAATTCGCCGTGGCGGAGACCCTCGATGGCGGCAAGCCAATCAAGGAATCGCGCGACTTCGACGTGCCGATGGCCGCCGCGCATTTCTTCTACCACGCCGGATGGGCGGACAAGCTCGATCATGTCGTGCCCGGCCGCACGCTTGCGCCGCTGGGCGTGATCGGCCAGGTGATCCCGTGGAATTTCCCGCTGCTGATGCTGGCGTGGAAGATCGCTCCGGCGCTTGCGACGGGAAACACCGTAGTTCTCAAGCCCGCCGAGACCACCTCGATCACCGCGCTGAAATTCTGCTCGATCCTCCAAGAAGCCGGGCTGCCACCGGGCGTCGTGAACATCGTCACCGGGGCCGGCGAAACGGGTGCGGCCGTGGTCAATCATCCGCTCGGCGCGAAGGTGGCCTTCACCGGCTCCACCGGCGTCGGCAAGGCGATCCAGCGCGCCCTCGCCGGAACCGGAAAGCGTCTCACGCTCGAACTTGGCGGCAAGGCGGCAAACATCGTCTTCGAGGACGCGCCGCTCGATCAGGCCGTCGAGGGCATCGTCAACGGCATCTTCTTCAATCAAGGCCACGTCTGCTGCGCGGGCTCGCGTTTGCTGGTGCAGGAATCGGTGGCCAATGAGGTGCTGGCGAAACTCAAGCGTCGCGTCGCCGTCCTCCGCACCGGCGATCCGCTCGACAAGAACACCGACCTCGGCGCGATCAATTCCAAGGAGCAGCTCGACCGCATCCACGCCCTCGTGAAAAGCGGCGTCGCGGATGGCGCGGAGATGCACCAGCCCGCCTGCAAGCTGCCGACCAAGGGCTTCTATTTTCCGCCGACCTTGTTCTCGAATGTTTCGCAAAGCCATCGCATCGCCCGCGAGGAGATCTTCGGGCCGGTGCTTTCGATCCTCACCTTCCGCACTCCGGACGAAGCGATCGAGAAGGCCAACAACACCGACTACGGCCTCAGCGCCGGGGTCTGGACCGACAAGGGTTCGCTGATCCTGCGCATGGCCTCCGAACTGAAGGCCGGCGTCGTCTGGGCAAACACCTACAACAAATTCGATCCCTCCTCGCCCTTCGGTGGCTACAAGCAGTCAGGATTCGGGAGAGAGGGTGGGAAGCACGGGCTGTTGGATTATGCGGAGCTAATCTAACAATCCGACAGATCAGACTAATCCGACTAATCCGACCAATTACACCGATGCTAAAGATCACCAAAACCCCCAAGTGCTACGTCGGCGGAGCCTTCATCCGTTCGGAGAGCGGGAAGGTGGCACCGATCACCGATGCCTCGGGCGCGTTCTTTGCGAACGTCCCGCAGTGCTCGCGCAAGGACCTGCGCAATGCCGTGGAAGCCGCTGCGAAGGCTGGAGCCGGTTGGGCGAAACGCAGCCCCTACAACCGTGCGCAGATCCTCTATCGCCTCGCGGAAATGTTGGAGGCCCGCAGTGCGGAAATGGCCAACGCCCTGATGCTCGATGGCACCTCCGCCGCTGACGCGAAAGCCGAAGTCGCCGCCTCGGTCGACCGCGTCGTCCACTACGCCGGATGGGCGGACAAATACGAGCAGGTCCTCGGCAGCGTGAACCCGGTGGCGAGCTCGCATTTCAACTTCACCGTCTCCGAGCCGATGGGCGTGGTCGGCGTGATCGCGTCCGACAAGTCGGCGCTGCTCGGTCTTCTTTCGATGATCCTGCCCGTCATCACGGCGGGCAATTCGGTCATCGCCCTGGCCTCCCAAACCGCGCCTTACCCCGCGATTCTGCTCGGCGAAATGCTGGCCACCAGCGACCTTCCTGGCGGCGTGGTCAATCTTCTAACAGGCAAGCGCAAGGACGTCCTCGCGACCTTCGCCACCCACGCCCACATCCGCGCGCTTTCCGCCGTGGCGACCAAGGCCGAACGCACGGAACTCCAGATCGGCGGGGCCGACAGCGTGAAGCGTCTCAAGTTCTTCAACGCCGAGGACGCGATCGACTGGACCTCGGAAAAACTCCAGGGCGTTTACGAGATCCGCGCCTTCGTCGAAGCCAAGACCGTCTGGCATCCGATCGGAGCTTGAGGAGGAATTCGAAATCCTTCTTCACCGAAGCTCCTAAGGACAGGTCTGAAATTCGAAACCAACCCGCTGAAACGCTCGGGCGTTCCTAACAGGTTTTGCCAATGCATTGAAACGAATCCCGATTGGACTTGATTGATGCCCGCGTGGACCCCGGCCACTCGTCTCACCGTAGCTGGAGCATCCTGCTCCAGTCCGTCTCTGGAGCGTCCCGCTCCAAGTCTTGTTCCCCGCCCGGGAATTGCCACCCTGGTTCGCGGTGGGAAGCACCGTGCCGCGCCACAGGATTATCTTCCTTGTACTGTGCGTAGCCTGCTGCCGCTTTCCCGCCGCCAGCCTGCTGGCAAGGTATTAAGAGACACGAACACTTGAATTTCCGTAACCGACCCCAGCCTGCGATGCCCCAGCGGGCTGCCCGACGGAAAACGAATGACCCCATCAGAGATTCGTTTCGTGGCAGGATCGCCGGCCGCCGGCTGCCGGGTAGCGTGGCAGGTGATCCCACGACGGGATGCAGCACGTCAAAGAACCCCTGAAACCAACACCACACCATGAAAATCAAATCCCTCCTTCCAGCCTTGGCCATCACCGCGTCCATCGCAGGAACCTTGTCTCCCGCAGCAGCCGCCGAATGGCTCGCGGGCATCGCCGAGAATGGACGCCTGGTG
>JANOKL010000047.1:0-4080 GCA_031419215.1 Luteolibacter sp.
GGAATGAGCGTGGAGCTAACTCCCCGGATGCGTCGTCAGGCTCCCAGCCCTCCTTAGCTATTGGGGATACTGCCGAGTCGCGCTCCATCCGCCGCCGTGAGGCACTCGCCAATAGTTCGCGCGCGCCCAAGTCTGTAGTTGACCTTATGGCTTCGTGGTCAGATCAGCCACCATGGCCGGAAGGCCCTCGTCTCTATGCTGAGGTGGAGACGTCCTCAAAGAAGTATGTCAATCTCCGCCCGGACGACTACGGCGTGTTGCCACGCATCTACACGGGTCCCGGCGAGCTGCTTGAAATCAAGATCACGTTGCCTGAGTCCGAAGCCGGGGAGAAAATCCACGTCGAGCTTCCCAACGGAGGCTCATTCTCAGATTCAGAAGCTGTAGGCCGGATCTATGATGTCGAGGCAGGTAAATCCTTCTCCTTCAGCATTTTCGCGGATGACGCCCGTGGCAACTGCAATGTGAAAATGCGTCATCAAGGCCATACCCGTTCCATTCCCTTGTGGGTGGGCGAGCCCGAGGAAAACGGCTCCTGATTCTCAGATTTCCAACTCTCCCGTATCTCGTCATTTTCCCAGATTTATCGCTTTCCAGTAGAAACTCCTTCCATGAAACCAACGCTTCTCAAAATCGCGCTGCTTCTTTCGCTCTCCTGTCTCCAGCAGGCTGAGGCAACCTCCTGTGGCGTCCCAAACAAAGCCGATCCCGAGGAGCAATGCCCAGACTGTGATAATCCTTCCGGCGATTCCGGTTCCGGGGCACAAGGCCCTTCGCCTTCAGCCGCCTCCACGACCGCCACCTGCGAGCTGGATTATCCTTCGAGAATCATCGGAGCGAACCACGGCGGAGCGCTCCTGCACACCACCGACCTCGAAATTTCCGGTGCAGTGAGCGGTCTCCCACTCAGCTTCACCCGCTACTACAACAGCCGCGATGCAGAAACCTCTGGCGACCTCATGGGCCACGGTCGCACGTGGAGTCATTCTTTGTCCTGGAGGATGGCCATTGCTGGCTCTTCCCGGCGGATCTTCTTCCCCTCCGGACGCATGCTTGAGTTCGCCCCCACTGGCTCTTCCACCTATCTTGGCCAAGCCTCCTCCCTGTACACGCCCGTCACCGGAAACGGCGAACGGCTTCATAATATTGGCAACTTTTGGTACATGGTGGTTCCCGGAGGAGCCGTCCACATCTTCGAGCGCGTGGTCCGCAGTGACGGCGCGGTCCTCTATCATCCTCGCTCCAGCAAGGACACGCGTGGCAACACCCTCACCTACACCTCCAACACGGCAGCCCGCATCACCAAGGTCGCCGATGCCGCTGCGAACTCCATCACCCTCACCTACGCGCAGGAAACCATCAACCGTCGCGCCGCTGTCAATCTCCACACCATCACTACGCCGCCGGTCGTTGGCTGGAACGAAGTAATCATCCCAGCCGGAGCCTCCTTCCGCTGGATCCAAGCCGTCTCCGCCTCCGTCGCCTACTTCGACGTCTCGGAAATCAAGTTCTACAAGTCCAACGGCAGCGGTGGCTACACCCTTCTTGGAGGCACCGCCTATGGCACCGGCCCCGCCATCGACGACGGTCCGAACACCTTTGACAAAGTCTTCGATGGCAGCGGTTCGACCCGCTTCACCTTCTGCCGCCCGAATGCCGGAATCGCTGGGCTCGATCTCGGGGCCAGCGGAGCCGCTTCCGTCACCAAGATCCGCTATTACATCATGGGCATGTTCTCCGGCGATCTCGACAAGTTCGTCGGCACGCGTCGAGGGCATGCTGGAGCAACCGCAAAGCATCACCGTGCTCACCTCCGCCACCGCCTCCACTGGCCAGTCCGTGCAGTTCGACTACGGCACGCACCTCGATGCGTCCATCGGCCAAAGCCACACCGTTCTCGAAAGAGTCAGCTACCGTAATTCCGCCTCTGTTGTCACCGACGAGGCCACCTTCACCTGGGTCACCGCTCAGGACGGTGGATCGCCCTGCGTTTTGCGCTCACGCGAGCCGCGAAGCTCCAGCTCCAATCCCGACATCGCCTTCGATTACTATCCCGGTGACATCGCCGTCAAAGGTCAGCCCCAGCAGGTCAAGAGCGGCAACCCGGCCAATCCCATCGTCCTGCTGACCTCCGATCCCAGCGCCACCTACAAGTTCACCGCCCCGGATGGAGGCGAGCACAGCATCGTCAACACCAACGGCAGCGCCTACCTCCCGTCCTCCACCACCGACGCCGCAGGCAAAAGCACTAGCTACACCTGGACTTCCTCGCGCTTCCTCGCCTCGCGCACGACGCCCACCGGGACCACCAGCTACACCCGCAACGCTTTCGGCCAGCCGCTCACCACCACCCATCCCGACGGTCTCGTGGAAACCAACACCTTCGACACTCTCGGACGCCTCCTCACCAGGACCCTCACTGCCCCAGGCCAGCTTTCCCGCACCACCACCCACACCCGCGACACCAACGGACGCGTCACCCGCACCACCCATCCGGACGGTTCCTACGAGGACTACACCTACAGCACCTTCGGCCTCCTCACCACCGTTCGCGAGACCAACGGCTCCTTCACCAAGCACGCCTACGACACCACCAGCGGCTCGCCGACCGCAGGCCTCCGCCTCAGCACCACGCGCGGACTCGCCACGGCCACCGCCACCACCGGCGGGGAAACCACCAGCTTCAGCTACTATGGCCCCTCCGATCCCTCCGGCTCGCCCGCTCGTCTCCTCGCCTCCGAGACCGATCCTCGCGGCCGCACCACCTCCTACCAGTACGACCAGGCCGGACGCCTGCTGAAAACCACCTACCCGGACGGCTCATTCCGCCAGCTCGTCCTCGATGAATTCGGCAACAAGACCAACGAATTCGACGGCATCAGCCTCGAAACGTGGACCTACGATGACTTCCGCCGCCCGCTCACCCACACCGATGCCATCGGTGGAGTCACCACTTACGACTACGGCCTCAATGGCACCGCCTGCTCCTGCTACGGAGCCGGTGCGCCCACCCTCGTCACCAGCCCTGCCGGGCGTAAGACCCGCAGCATTTACGATCTCAAGTCCCGGCTCATCCAGCAGATCCAGGGCTACCTTGCGGCGGAAGCCGCCATCACCACCCACACCCGGGATTCGCTTGGCCGCATCACCTCCACCACCGATCCGGACGGCATCATCACCAGCTACACCTATGATTCCAAAGGCCGCACCCTCAGCACCACCCTCGCTCCCTTCGGGCTGAACCTCACCACTTCCTCCACCTACAGCGCCTACGGAGACACCCTCAGCACCACCGCCCCCGGGGGTCGCACCACCACCATGGCTTATGACAAGATGAGCCGCGCCGTTTCCATCACCGATCCACTCAGCACCGTCACCACCCTCACCTACGATCTCGGCGGACGCCGCACCGCGCTCACCGAGGCCAGTGGCACCGCCCTGGCCCGCACCACCGGCTTTGCTTACGACCTGTTCGACCGCCTCACCACCACCACCTACCCGGACAGCAGCACCACCAGCCAGACCTACCACCCCGGAGGAGAAATCGCCACCATCACCGACGAACTCGGGCGCACCTCCAGCAGTGACACCGCCCTCGTCACCTGGACGGATTCCCTCAGCCAGTCCTGGACCTCCTTTGCCCGCACTTCCACCGACCCCGGAGGCTTCACCACCGTCAGCTACGGCCCACCCAGCGCCAGCACCGGCGGCACCCGCCGCATCGTCAGCCCCGGCGGACGCATCGCCGAGTCCTACATGGACGAAAATGGCCGCACCACACTCAGCCGCAGCGGCCTTGTCACCGGCACTTCCGGCCTCACGGCCGATGTCAGCGACACCGTCATGACCTACGATGCCGACGGCCTTCTCCTCACCTCCACCACCGATCCCAGCGGGCTCAACCTCACGACCACCAACACCTACGACCCGCTCGGACGGACCAAGACCACCAAGGACCCGCTCAACCGCACCACCACCTTCACCTACGACGATCGCGGCAACCTCCTCACCACCAAGCTCCCGGACAACCGCCAGCACACCGCCACCTACGATGCCCTCTCGCGCCTGAAAACCAGCACC
>JANOKL010000048.1:0-23054 GCA_031419215.1 Luteolibacter sp.
CAAAGCCCGGAAGCGATCCTGCTGTCCTCGATCTTCAAGAACGAATGGTCGAACGAGCGCGACCTGACTCTTGAGACCCTTGTTTCGAAAATCCAGAAGCCGGGCTTCGACAAGGTCGGCGTGATCGACCTCGAATCCTTCCTGCCGCAGAAGAACCGCCAGACGCTTGCGCTGAAGTTCAACAATCTCATCGCCTCGCCCGGCTTCGCGACCTGGCTGGAAGGCACGCCGCTCGACCTCGCCAAGATGCTGCGCACCGACTCCGGCAAGCCACGCATCGCCATCTTCTCCATCGCCCACCTCGCCGATGCCGAGCGCATGTTCTTCGTCAGCCTGCTGCTCAATCAGACACTCGGCTGGATGCGCTCCCAGAACGGCACTACCTCGCTGCGCGCCCTGCTCTACATGGATGAAATTTTCGGCTACCTACCTCCCACCGCAAACCCTCCGTCGAAGAAGCCGCTGATGACGATTCTGAAACAAGGCCGAGCCTTCGGGGTCGGCTGTCTTCTCGCTACGCAGAACCCCGTCGATCTCGACTACAAGGCGCTGTCCAACATCGGCACTTGGTTCCTTGGTCGTCTCCAGACCGAGCGCGACAAGCTGCGTGTGCTCGACGGACTTGAAGGAGCTGCCGGTTCCCAAAACGCGAAGTTCGACCGCTCGTCCATGGAGAAACTGCTTTCCGGCCTCGGCAACCGCGTGTTCCTGATGAACAACGTTCACGAGGATTCGCCCGTGCTGTTCCACGTGCGATGGGTGATGAGCTATCTAACAGGTCCTCTGACGCGCACGCAGATCAAGTCGCTCATGGATCCGAAGCGCGGGGAATTTTCATCCGCTGGAGTCAAACAGGCTGTCGCCGCGCCCGACAATCCGATGGCCATGCCAGGAGTCGCGGAGGTGGAAACTCCGAAAGGCGGACGCCCGGTCGTTGGTGCCGGCGTTGTCGAAAGGTTTGCTGCTCCTTCGTCGTCCGCCGGCGATGTGACCTACCGTCCCACCCTTTTGCGTGTGGCCACCGTTCATTTCAGCTCCACGAAGGCTGGCTCCGACGTCAGCCGCACCGTGCGCTTTGTAAATCCAATCACGCCGGAAGGCATCACGTGGGACACCAACCTGCCGCCACCACTCAAGCCTGAGTCGCTCGGCAATGAACCAGAAGCGGGAGCCGGATTCGATCCGCTGCCGGGCTTCGCGATGAACGGTGCCAACTACAAGCAGGTCGAGAAGGACTTCGCCGAATGGCTTTATCGCAACGAACGTGCCGAACTCTTTTCCTGCCCTGCCCTCAAGGCGTGGTCGAACATTGGTGAACTGGAAGCCGACTTCCGCCAGCGCCTCAATCTTCAGGCACGCGAGGCGCGTGATGCCGCACTCGATAAACTGAAGGACGCCGCAGCGAAGAAAATCGCCTCCGTCGAATCCAAAAAGCAGACCGCCGAGGGACAACTCGCCAAGGAAAAGGCCCAGGCCCAGTCCGCCCAGCTCAATGCCGGTGCCTCCGTGCTCGGAGGAATCCTTGGCGCCGTCTTCGGTCGCAAGGCCGGGCTCGGTTCGATCACGCGAGGAGCTTCCGCTTTTGGAAAGGCCACCAGCGCCTATCAGCAGCATCAGGATGTCAACGTCGTGCAGGGCAAGATTGATGCGCTCGGTCAAGACCTTGAAGCCATCAAGGCCGAACTTGAAGAGGAATCCAACAAGCTTGCCGCCAGCTATGATCCCGCAGCGCTCACGCTTGAATCGGACTCGGTGAAGCCCTCGAAAACCGACATCAAGGTCGAGTCCATCGCCCTGCTGTGGTTGCCGTATGATGCAGACGGCGCGAAGGCCTGGTGATTTCCCCTAACAGCCCCAAGGGGGCAACATGAAATAGCCCAGGGCAAGCACCGCGCAGCCCTGGGTTAATTGAGCGGCTATTCTAGTGCCCTGAATGGGCACGATGAGGCGGGAACCATCACGCGCCGCCGACCAACCTCCTGCCGCCCTTTCAGGGCTCAATCCATTTCCAATCCGTTCCCGGGGTTTCACCCCGGGCTATCTCATCATGCCCGGTTGGGGCAAAGCATCGTCGTAATGGCGGAAACTCAGCTCATGTGCTCGTTCAGCCACGCGTCGACCGCGTCGATGACCTGCGGATAGCTTTCGGCGTCGAAGGTGTGATCTGCCCCATCGATTTCGATGATCTCCTTCACGGTATCCGTCGTGGCGAAAGCATCCTCGCTGTCGAGGATCGGCACCACGTCATCGTCGGTGCCATGGATGAACAACCAGGGAACATCGATCTCATGCGCCACATCCAGCGTATCGCCGATGTCGGTGAGATCGTCGATGAATGCCTGCGTCAGCGGGCACTTCGGATCCTCCCACATGACGTCCTCACCAGGCGTGAGGTCATCGAACTCGCGCTCGCAAAAATTCGCCGTGTAAACCATGCCGGACACGGTGATCAGTACCTGGATCCGGACATCGGCCGCAGCGGTCAGCGTGCCGATCGCGCCGCCCATGCTGTGACCGCAGTAGGCGACCTGAAGCCCGCTCGGCAGCGCATCAAGAACGGCCTGAAGATCCTCGGTGCCCTTGGTGATGGTCACATCCTCGAAGCGTCCTTCGGAGTTGCCATTGCCAGCGAAGGAAAGACGGAGGCAGGGCCAGCCGCGCTTTGAAAGTCCCTTGGCAAGCTCGACGAGCAGGGGCCGATCCTTGTTTCCAGTCAGCCCATGACCGAGGATCAGCAGCACGCCTTCGCGGCTGCCTTCGTGAAAGGCGGTGTCCAGTTTCTCGCCTTCGCGATTTTTAAATTCAGGAAAATTCATGAGGTCAAACGGTTCGTCCAGGAAAGGTAAGCTCAGCGATGCCGGATTTGTCGAGTTCTCCCAGACCAAGTGAGATCAATCGACGGTATTGCAGCTCGGTGGCGTGCGACAAGGGAACGGGAACACCGGCCTCCACCGCAAGCTCGTTTGCAATTCCGCTGTCTTTTGCCGCGTGCGCGGCGGAAAAATAGCAGTCGTGCTCGCGCGCGATCATGTCGTCGCCATCGGTTTCAAGCACCCGTGAATTCGCACCGGTCTGCGAGAACACGCTCTTGAGCATCTGGAGGTCCAGCCCCAACGCAGCTCCAAGGCCAAGTCCTTCCGCGAGCCCGGCGGTGTTGATGTTCATCACCATGTTGACCAGCGCCTTGACCTTCGCCGCTTCTCCGACGCCACCAACAAGCTTCAGCGACGAAGAAAGATCCATCAGGATGGGCTCAAGCGAGAGGAAGACTTTTTCCTCTCCACCGACCATCTGATACAGCGTGCCGTCGCGGGCCTGCGTGATGCTGGAGGCCATGCAGGCTTCGAGCGCCGAGGCCCCAATCGCTTCACACGCGGCGGAGATCTCCTCATGGATCGAAGGACTGACAGTCGCGCAGTTGATGAAACATTTCCCTGCAGCTCCGATCAGCAGGGAGTCGCCAGTGCTTCCGAAGATGGCGCGCATGGCCGCGTTGTCAGTGACCACCGTGAGGATGACGTCCGCCGATGCCGTGATCTCTTTGAGCGTTTCAGGAGCCGCGCAACCGAGTTCCAACGCAAGTGCGACAGCCGACTCCCGTCGCGCATCGAAGACGGCACTGATCGCATGACCCGTGTCCTTCAAACGGCGGGCCATGTTCGCCCCCATTCGTCCTACCCCTACGACTGCGATTGCTTGCACTGACATGCGTGAACGTTGAACCACGCTTTGGGGGCTGTCCACGAAAGGAATGTGACCATCTCAAATCTGGCGGCTTCACGGTTGAGGGGAAATCCTCCAACTTCGCGATAACGATGAGCCAGCCTCCGGCCCTGCAAGTCCAGCACCGCCTCCGCGTTTCGATTCTTGAAAAGGCAACGACGTGGACACTTCGCGGCCATGACCTTGTGATCGAGCCCGATGACTCGGCTGCCTGCATGATTCCACTGGCCTGGGTGACCCGCCTTTCGCTGCGCTACGATCCCACCCGAGCACAAACCCGGCGCTTTCGCTGTCGGCTCCAGCTCCGGGACGGGCGCACACTCGTGGTGCAAAACGAGCACTATTGTGGCTTCGCCTCGTTCGAGGATCGCAGCGGCTCCTACCGTGATCTCGTGACCGCGATCTGCCATCGCACGGCGTCGGCGAACCCCTCGTGCCTTTTCATCACGGGCCAGAACCCGTTTTCCTACTGGGCGCAGATCGTCGGACTCTCGCTGATGTTTGTCCTGCTCGCGATCATGCTGTTCTTCATGTGGACCGCCGTCGGCTGGTTTACGATCATGGAGTTGATCTTCATCGCCTTCATGCTGCCCATCGCATTCCGATGGGCGCGCAAGAACCGACCCGGCCGCTTTGATCCGATGAATCCTCCGGCAGACTTGCTGCCGGAACCGTCTCAGTCCTGACCCGTTGGATTGCCCGGACCGCGATCGTAGTCGAGAACGAACCCACGACCGCGCAGCTTGGCATTGCGGATGATCTGGATGAGTCGATCGGCGTATTCCGCCTTCACGTCCACGCTGCTGTGCTTGTTGAAAAGACGGATCTGGCCGATCGAACCCTGAGGCATCCCGGATTCTCCATAGAGCATGCCGACGATCTCACCGGCACGAACACCATGCATTTTCCCGAGGGAAAGGAACAACGGAACCATGTTCGAATCATCGCCACGCGGCGGACGGGGACCACGCGGCTCGCGGGGCTCCGAACGATCTCCATCGCGATCACGTGCCTGGGGTCCGGGACGACGCTCACGTTGAACCGGCTCGCGGTCCTCCATGATCTCCCCGAACTCACGGCCATTCGATTCACGCAGCATCGTGAAGAGTGCGCTGGCGATGTCAGTGGGGGTGAAGCCCTGCTCCAGCAGCCTGTCCACGTGATCCTGATATGAGGTGAACTTCTCGCTGGTCAGACGCTCCTTGACGCTGTCGAAAAGCTGGTCGGCGACCTTGCCTTCGACCTGCTCCTGCGTCGGCACGCGCTCGCGGCGGATCGGCTGGCGCGTGTAGCGCTCGATCATCTCCAGGCGGTGGATTTCGCGCCCAAAGACAAAGCTGATCGCCTTGCCGCTGCGCCCCGCACGACCGGTGCGGCCGATGCGGTGAACGTAGTCCTCTGGGTCCTGCGGAAGATCGTAATTGAACACCGCTTCGACATTCTCAACGTCGAGCCCACGGGCCGCGACGTCGGTCGCGACGAGCACCTCGATCGTTCCCTCGCGGAAACGCTTCAGCACACGCTCGCGCATCTGCTGGGTAATGTCGCCATGCAGGCGGTCGACCGGATAGCCACGCGCCAGAAGCGACTCGGTGCACTCGTCGACGGCACGCTTAGTGTTGCAGAAAATGATCGCGAGCTTCGGCGGATCAATGTCGAGCAGGCGGGAAATGACCTCCACCTTCGAACGCTCCCGCACCTCGATGCAGGACTGGTCGATCGTCGAAACGGTTTTTGATTTCTGGTCGATCTTGACCGTCTGCGGCTCACGGCCGAAGTGATCGATCAGACGCTTCACGCCGGCGCTCATCGTCGCGGAGAAGAACATCGTCTGACGCTCCTTTGGCAGAGCGGCGAGCATTTCCTCCATCTCCTCGCGGAAACCAAGGTCGAGCATGCGGTCAGCTTCATCGAGGACCACGAACTTCACTTCCGAAGTGTCGAATGATCCACGGCGCAGGTGATCGAGCAAGCGACCCGGAGTTCCGACCACGACATGGGCACCATCATGCAGGGCACGAAGCTGGCGGTCCATCGGTGCGCCGCCATAGACAGGGACCGATTTCAATCCGCGCATCTTCGCACCGAGGCGGTGGATTTCCTCGCAGACCTGCACCGCGAGTTCGCGGGTCGGGCACACGATCAGCGCCTGCGGATGGCGGATCTTCAGGTCAATACGGGCCAGCACAGGCAGACCGAACGCGGCGGTTTTTCCGGAGCCGGTCTGCGAAAGGCCGAGCAGGTCACCACCCGCCATGGCGACGGGGATGGCCATCGCCTGGATCGGCGAGGGGCGCTCGTATCCGAGCGATTCAATGGCGGCGAGAAGTTCCGGCGTCAGGCCGAGTTCGGTAAAAGGAGGCGTATCCATGCACTTGGTCGTTGGGGAACGCCAAGCCATGACAACGCGCGACGCTCCAAATCGGCTGGAAAACAATCCGCCCAGCCTGGCGGGGCAGGATGCTGACTGGACATTCCGTCATGGCAAGCTCCGAATCAACGCGCCAATTGAGGCGCTGAAAGGCTCATACATCAAGGAAACGCACCTTTACCAAGATCGACTTGTCACCTGCTGTTGGGTTCTTCATCCATTTTCGAAGCACTCCAAGCCTCTCCGAATTTGCATTCAACCGCCCAGCTCCCTTCCGATCAAAAGTTCATTGATGCTCCAATCAGCGGAGTCCTCGTGAAGCCGCTCCCAATGCACGAGGACTCGCGTGGATGGTTGATGGAGCTTTATCGCGAGGATCAGTCCTGTGATGGACAGCCTCCCGCCATGGCCTACGCCTCGATGACATTGCCCGGCATTTCGCGCGGCCCTCATGAACATGCCCGGCAAACCGACCGCTTCTGCTTCTTCGGTCCGTCGGATTTCCTGATCGTCCTCTGGGACAACCGGCTATCCTCGCCAACTTTCAAGCACCGGATGAAACTCATCGTTGGTCAGACTTCTCCGAGCCTGATCGTCGTGCCGCATGGAGTGGTTCACGGATACCGCAACATCGGCAGTGAAAGCGGACTCATTTTGAATTTGCCAGACCGGCTCTACAGGGGACCTCAGCGCCAAGAGAACGTGGATGAGATCCGGCACGAGCTGGATCCGGAATCACCGTTCCATCTCGACGATTGATTCGGCCCCATGTTGCTCTCCGTCGTCATCGTGAACTGGAACTCCCGCGACGATCTGCGGCTGTGCCTGGAATCCCTGCGGCATCAGACCCATCGTGAGTTGGAGATCATCGTCGTCGACAACGGATCGGAAGACGACTCGGTAGAGGCGACGCGGAGGGATTTTCCTGAAGTCTTCCTCATTGAAGCAGGTGAAAACCTCGGCTTCGCAGAAGGCTGCAATCGGGGCATCGGGGTCAGCCGCGGCGAATGGGTTGCCATGCTAAACAACGACACGATCGCCGACACACAATGGGCGGCCGAACTGGTCGAAGCTGCAAGACAAGCGCCACCCACCTGCGGCATGCTCCAGTCGCTGCTGCTGTTCCTTTCGAAACCGGACGTCATCAACTCCACCGGCATCGCCATGACACGAGCGGCTCGCGGTTATGATCGCGATGGAGGTCGGCCGAAATCGCAAACCCCACAGGCCTGCCAAATCTTCTGCCCCACTGCTGGTGCCGCCGCGTATCGACGCGACATGCTCGAGGCCATCAAACTGCCCGACGGCTGGTTTGATCGACGGCACTTCATGTACTTGGAGGATCTTGATCTCGGCTGGCGCGCCCGATTGGCTGGCTTCGACGCCCGGTTCGTCCCCACTTCCTTCGTGCTTCACAAGCATCATGGAAGCTCGGGCCGGCATGGGCTGTCGTGGCTGGAGGTCATCTCCCGCATCAACCGAATCCGCACCCTCATCAAGAACGGCTCCATCCGCTTCTGGATGGAGACCCTCTTCATCACCGGCTTCGACCTCGTCGACATTCTGCGTCACGGCGGTTTCAAGGCATTGATGACTCTGACCGAGGCGATACCATCAAGCCTGAGAAGCCGGTCCATCATCAACCGGATGCGCAAGGTCTCGCGCAAGTCGGTGGAAGACCGATGGGCAGCTTGAATCCACTCACCTTAGGGTCGACTTCAACTCCGCGATCAGATCGGCATCATCTTTCCGGTTCAGCCCCGAAAAGGCCGAGGAAAGATTCGAAAGCAGACGCTGGAGGATCATGTCCGGCGAGGCAAAGGTCTTCAGTGAAAGCTTCTGCTGAAGCCCGAGCTCAGGATGCTCCGCCAACAGCACCGACAAGCGATGACGCCGTCCGTGATCAAAGCAATCCACGATCACCGGCTCGCCCTCTTCATGATAGCGACACAGGAAATGCCCCGGAAACGGCACTCCGGAAACCTCCAGCCCGAGACGGCGCGAGGTGAACAGGAACACCAGGCAAAGCCCGAGCGGATTCGAGGTTCCGGCCGAAAGCGTGTAACCCAGATCGGAATTACGTGGATCGTAGTAGGATTCCCGGTTGCCCTTGAAACGCCCGCCGCCGAAAAGGAACTCACAAAGTTCTTCCTCGGAATCCGAGGCATCGTTCTCTTCCGCCTCCTCGGCCAGAAGATCGAGAGCATCCGGCAAGGACTGGCGGAGGCTGACGCCGTCATGAAGGAAATCGGAAATCAGACGCAGCAGATGCTCCAACGAATCCCAATCATCGCCTAACGCCCCGGGAACGATCCACTCGCGGCGAAGTGTCTCGGCGCGTGCCGGGTGAAGCATCTCACTCAGCAAGGCTCGTTCTGCTTCGCTAGAATCCCAACCGAGATCCGTGATCGATTCACTCAGATCACCACTGGTCTGCGCCAGCCTGGCGGATACCTTGTCACGCACTGCGGGCGTCTCATCGTCGATCAACCGCAACAGGGCGGACAACTCACCGGATGCCGGGGTTCCACCACTCATTTGATCGTTCGGGAAAGGGAAATGGTGCGCGATACAGGGTTCGAACCTGTGACCCCTACCGTGTCAAGGTAATGCTCTACCACTGAGCTAACCGCGCGTTCCGTTGGGAGGGCCGGAAGCTAGGAGTCCGCTGGAATTGATGCAACCCCTTTTTTAGCGGAAAATCCAAAAATCCACCCAAGAAAAGGGCGGGGAGCCCGGAGACTCCCCGCCTTTCTAAATCATGTTTCAGACGCGAACAGCCGGATCGCTTTCGGCAGGACGAACTGTTCGCGGATCGAAGAATCAGGCCTTCTTGGCAGCCTTCTTCGCCGGAGCCTTCTTGGCAGCGGCTTTCTTTGCTGGGGCCTTTTTGGCAGCAGCCTTCTTGGCTGGAGCCTTCTTCGCGGCGGCCTTCTTGGCTGGTGCTTTTTTGGCAGCGGCCTTCTTCGCCGGAGCCTTCTTGGCAACTACCTTCTTGGCAGCCTTCTTGGCAGCTTTCTTGGCGCTCTTGGCAACCTTCTTAGCAGCCTTCTTTGCTGGGGCTTTCTTAGCAGCAGCCTTCTTGGCCGGAGCCTTCTTTGCTGGGGCTTTCTTGGCAGCAGCCTTTTTGGCCGGAGCCTTCTTGGCGGCGGCTTTCTTTGCTGGGGCTTTCTTTGCCGCGGCCTTTTTGGCTGGGGCCTTCTTTGCTGTTTTTTTTGCAGCCATGGCTTTGTGTCGTTTGAGTTCGCGTTCGATGTTGGTTTTCTCTTCCGGCGTCAAATTACCGGCGGAGAGTAGTGTGAGGATCGCCTCACCGAGACGGCCCCCAAAAGCGTTTGTTAGAAAATCATGCGTTGCTCGACGAACGATCATTTCCTGAGAGTAGGCCGCCTCATACACGTGGGCGCGTCCGACACGCACCCGCTTGACCAACCGTTTCCGCTCGAGGCTCTGCATCACGGACAGCACCGTGGTGTAGGCTCGATCTTTTCCATCAGGCAGCGTGTCGAGAATCGCGGCGACCGTCGAAGGTCCTTCGTGCCACAGCACCGAGAGTGCCTGGAGTTCGAGGTTGGAAGGATGAGTTGGCCGCGACATGTGGATGTGCCCTGTAGGTTGCAACCATGAAACTAGTAGTTCGGGATTCCGTCAAGTTGATTCCTCTCGATTTTACGGAAAAATTTACAATCGATGATGATCTATCCGACACTCCACTACAAACTACTAGAATGCTCGTACTAGATTGCTCGGTATTGGTAGGCGTCGTGAAATAGCCGGATCAAATCCAATCAAGCTTCTTCAAGCCAGCGAACCATGAGCTCCATGAGACGCTCATCAGAAAGATTGATGCGATTTACTGAATCACGCGCGCATCCTGAAAACGAAACGGGCCTCGCAACCGGTTGGTTGGAGGCCCGTGAAAAATTGATCGCAAACGCTTCTCAGTTGCCGGGGATCTTGAGCTTCTTGCCAAGCACGACCGTATCGCTGGTCATCGCGTTCGCCTGCTTGACCGCAGCTACGGTCGTTCCGTACTTGCGGGCGATGCCTCCAAGCGTGTCGCCCTTGATCACGACATGCTCAGTCCCGGAGGCAGGCAGCTTTGCAGGAGGCAACTGCGATGTGGGTCTCAACGGCCTCGATGTGCCGGGGTCGACAATCGCGGTGTCTGGCGCCGGAGCGGAGGGAGAGGTGTTCTCTTCATAGGCAGCCGGCGTGTCGTAGGTCTGGCCCGCAGGAGGATTCACCGGCTGGTAAGGCGCGTTCGCGGTGCCTTGATCCGCGCCTTGCGGAGCACCGTAGGGATTTGAGGTGTCGTAGCCATCCTCAGAGCTCTTGTCGGCACAGGACGAAAGCGAAAGGGCGGCAACGGAAACTGCGAGGAGGCGAATCGGTGTCATGGCGGTGGAATATCAAGGAGGTTGCGGATTGGAAAGGGTCGATCACTTCAACCCTCACCCGACAGAAACGCCGCAAGCGCGCTCCGTTGTTCAAGCACCTTTCCGGAATCGGAAAAAACCCGCTGCCGCCTGGTTCGTCATCGCTGCCAGTTCTTCGGCAGTTTCACCACGCAAGGACGCGATGCGTTCCGCCGTGTGGCGGACGAAAGCGGGTTCGTTTCGTTTGCCCCGATGCGGTTCGGGCGCGAGGTAGGGCGAATCGGTTTCGAGCATGAACGAACCCACAGGACATTTTGAAATGGTGTCCCGCACGTCATGGGCGGTCTTGAAGGTCGAGACGCCGCCGAACGAAACCAACCCACCGAGCGCGATCACACGCTCCGCGTTTTCCCATGGACCGATGAAGCAGTGGAACACCGCGCGAACGCTGTCATGGTAGTTATCGTAAATCGCGAGCGCGTCCTCGAATGATGCGCAGCCGGAACGATCGCGCGTGTGGATCACCACGTTGAGACCGGACGAAGCCGCGAGCTCGAAGTGCTGTCGGAGAAAAATCCGCTGCCGTTCACGATAACGTTCTTCCTCCCAGCCTTCCGGCGCGGGATGATAATAATCGAGACCGGTTTCACCAAGCGCACACACCCGAGGATCAGACACCACCGTGGCAAGTTTCGAAACGGCATCGTCGGGAGCCTCATGCACTTCGCATGGATGGATGCCGATGCAGGCATGGACTTTCGGATGACGACGCGCGATTTCGAGGTTCGCCTCAAGGTCATTCAATGAAGTCACCAGCGTAACGATGCGATCCACTCCCGCCTCATTCGCACGCGTGATGAGATCCGGAATTTCCTCCGTGGTGAACCGATGGCTGGCGAGGTGCGCGTGGGAATCGAGAAACACGGTATCTATAATAGCGGAAGGTTCGCTCAATCGTGCAAGTACGTGCGCGGACGGTAGAGCATCGCGAATGGAATGAACAGGATCGTCGTGCCAAGCACCAGCCAGGTGAAGAAGCGGAAGTAGGCGGCACCCTCGAGCTTCGTCTGCCCCCCGCAAAACTCCTTGCGAGTGAAACCCGACGCGGGCTTCACCACCTGGGCGACCCCGAGTTCGCGCTTGCGACGGGCGAGCCAGGATTGATCGGAAGTCGGCTCATCAGAAGATGCCCGCACGATCATCACGCCGAGATCCCACGCCGTGTTGCGCTGCTTGTCCGGTCCGGCGCTGGAAATGCGGGCATGATCGGAATCGATCACGTCATAGATCAGCGGATTTCCCCAGCTGTCCTTCATTCCAGCCAGAGCTTCGCGACCCTTCACCGTGAGGGGAAAACCCTCACCGCCGAGAGACTCGATCTTTTCCGCCGCTCCAAAGAAAATCGTCCGATCTGGAATCTCCAAAGACTCCAACCTTCCCTCCTTGCAGCGTGCCAGAAAATCATCCGCGGTGCCCGGCTTCCCATCGTAACCCGGAAGCACCACGCTGCGGGGCTCCGTCTGCCAGTCCGGAGGCAAGGAGGAGATCGCCGTTTCGAACTGCTGATCGGAGGCCGATGCCACCGAGATCGCGTGATTGACCCTGCCTGTGAAATCGTTGCCCAGCCAGACCGACAGCAGGAACAATGACATGACCAGGGACTTCACGGCCTTGGGGGCCTGCGTGTAGGCGAACTCGAGACCAACCACCGACACGAGAATTTCAGAAGCGGTGATCACCACATAAGCGAGGATCTGCCACCCGATCGATGGGCTCTGTACGGCATCGATCCATCCTTGGACCATCGTCACCAGCCCGAAGGAAAGCGTCATCAGCACCAGCCCCATGCCGATCTTCCGCAGTGGGGACAAGGGGAAGACCCGGTTGATTACCGGCAAGATCACGAACGTGAACAGCGGAATGTAAATGAGGATCAGGATCGGATTCACCGCCTGGATCTGGGATGCCAGCCAATGGGTCCCCATGAATTGAAGATTCATCTGCCCGGCCTGCAGCACCCAGGTGGATCCCGTCTGGTCATACAACGACCAGAAGACCGCGATGAAGACGAAGAGCGGGATCAGTTTCGCCAGAGCGATGAGTCCCTCGCGCGAGAACATTTCCCTGAAGAATCCCCAGCCCGCCGGCGGAATGTGGATGAATCGGTGACGGCCCATCCAGAACATGAGCGTCGCGATCGCCATCAGCACGCCCGGCACGCCGAAAGCCCAATGAGGTCCATGCCATTCCAACAGCCAGGGCGTCAGCAGGGTCGAAAAGAACGAGCCGAAATTGATCGAGAAGTAGAACCAGTTGTAGATCCGGCTCAGCAAGTGGTGATTGCCCTTTCCAAACTGATCGCCGACATGCGCGGAAACGCAGGGCTTGATCCCTCCGGCGCCGATGCAGATCAAGGAGAGCCCGTAAACGAGCAGCCAGCGCGAACTCACATACTCCCCCGCATGCGCCGTCATCCAATCGCCGATGAAGGTGCCGGCCAGCGAGCCCGAGGGACCGAATGATCCCATGAGCGCCAGCGTGGCGTGGCCCAGGCAGTAGACGATCGAGAGCCACAGGATCGTGCGGTATTTGCCAAGAAAGACATCAGACAGGAGAGCGCCGAAAAGCGGCGTGAAGTAAACCCACTTGGAGAACATGTGGTAGGCCCCCACGGCTTCGCTGCTGCTGAATGCCTTTCCGGATTGGCCATCCATCCACAAGAGATACTGGGCAATGAACACGACCAGGATCGATTTCATCCCGTAGAATGAGAACCGCTCCGCCGCCTCGTTGCCGACGATGTAGGGAATGCCCGGCGGCATCCGGTCGGTTTCAATCGCGCTGGTCCGATAGCTCATGGGGGGAGAAGAAGATTCAAGACGCAAGACTGCAAGACTCAAGAAAGAGCAGATTATCGGACGCGACTCTTGTCTTGAGTCTTACGTCTTCAAGTCTTGCGTCTTGATCCTACCACCGAATCGCCGCCGCTGCCCAGGTCAGGCCGGCTCCGAAGACGACGAGCACGATATGATCACCACGCTTGAATGCTCCGGTGCGGTTTGCCTCGTCGAGTGCGATCGCGACCGCCGCGGCGGAGGTGTTGCCGTACTTGTCGAGATTCACGAAGACGCGCTCGTTAGGAACCGCGAGCCGGTCGGCGATGGCGTCGATGATCCGCAGGTTCGCCTGATGCGGGATGACGCAGACAATGTCCTCCGGCTTCAGATTCGCGCGCTCGATGACTTTTTCCGCCGCCTCCTTCATGCGGGTGACGGCGTGCTTGAAGACTTCCTTGCCGAGCATCGACAGGGTCGAGAGATGATCGCCGGCGTTGTCGGTCGTGATCGGGCAGGCCGAGCCACCGCCGGGAATGTTGAGCAGGTGCGTCTGGTTGCCGTCGGTGCCCATTTCGGTGGCGATGACCTCGCCTTCACCGGGCTTAGCATGACGCAGCACCGCCGCGCCCGCGCCGTCGCCGAAGAGCACGCAGGTCGAGCGATCCTCCCAATTGACGAAGGCGGAAAGTTTCTCCGCGCCGATGATCAGCGCGTTCTTGAAGGCCCCGTCGGAAATGAGGCGCTTGGCGATCTTCATCGCATAAAGGAATCCCGAGCAGGCGGCGGAAATGTCGAAGGCCACCGCGCGGTGTGCGCCGAGGTTGCGCTGCACGTAGCAGGCGGTCGCAGGCGTGAGCGTGTCCGGCGTGATGGTCGCGACAATGATCAGCTCGATGTCCTCCGCCGCCATCTCGGCCTGCTCCAGCGCCTTGCGGGCGGCGTTGGTCGCGAGATGGGAAGTGAACTCGCCTTCCGCCGCGATGCGTCGCTCCCGAATGCCGGTGCGGGAAAAAATCCACTCGTCGGTCGTGTCCACCATTTCCGAAAGCTCGGCATTGGTCAGGATTCGTTCGGGGACGTAGCTGCCGGTGCCGGCGATCGTGACCAGAATTTCGCTCATGTGGGCGGAAGCGTGGGAGGTTCTCCCCGGATCGTAAATGGCAAATGCCGTGAATCAGGATTCCACCGTCGCCCGTGCCGCCGCAGCGGCCGCCACTGCGCTCTCGATGTGCGGGTTCACGCGGCTGCCGACCGTTTCCAGGCCGACGCGGATCGCGTTCTGAACGGCCAGCGCGCTGGATGAGCCGTGGGCGATGATTACCACGCCATTCACTCCGAGAAGCGGACTGCCGCCGTAGGTTTCGTAGCTGCTCTTGGCCTTGAGCGCCTTGAAAGCCCCCTTCGCCAGGATCGCGCCGAGGATCCTGATCGGGCTGGCCTTGATCTCCGTCTTCAGCCACTTCGAAACCGCCTTCGCGGTCGCCTCGCAGCTCTTCAGCACGACATTGCCGGTGAAGCCATCACAGACCACCACGTCGAGTTCGGTCTCGAACAGGTCGTGGCCTTCCACGTTGCCGATGAAGTTGATGCCCGGCGTCTGCTTGAGCAGGGCGAAGGTTTCCTTGGTGAAGGTCGTGCCTTTCTCGTCCTCCTCGCCGTTCGACATCAGGCCGACCTTCGGGTCCGGCTTACCGAGGACGTGGCGGGCGAAGGCAGTGCCCATCAGCGCGTAGGCCACGAGGTGCTCGGGCTTGGCTTCGGGATTCGCTCCGGCGTCGAGGATGTTGCAGAGGCCGAATTCATTCGGCAGCCCGGAGGCGATGCCCGCGCGGTCCACGCCGGGAAGCGTCCGCAGCTTGAGCGTCGCGGCCGCCACGGCGGCTCCGGTGTTTCCAGCCGAGACGAAAGCATCCGCCTGACCGTCCTTCACCATGTCCATCGCGATGCTGATCGAGGACAATTTTTTCCGCCGCACCGTCTTCGCGCCGGGCTCGGACATGCCGATCACTTCCGGCGCATGCACGATGCTGACCCGCGGATCGTTGAGATCGAGACCCTGCTTCGCGCACTCGGCTTGCAGGGTGGCCTGATCACCGACCAGGTAGAGATGCTCAAGTTTCGGATAAAGCCGGAGCGCGTCGATCGCCCCTCCGATGTTCACAGCGGGGGCGTGGTCCCCACCCATGGCGTCCAGCGCGACTTTCATGCGGTAGTGTGGAAAAAGCGGTTCGTTCGGATGTACGACAAATCACCGCGACGGGAGAACCCGGCGCGGCGATTGGTGGGAAGAGCTCATCAGCGCGTTACAGCGCTTCGACCTGGAGCACCTGACGGCTGCGATAGTAACCGCAGGATGGGCAGGCGATGTGCGACGGGATGCGGCTGGCGCATTCCGGGCAGGTCTTGAGGATCGGGGCACGCCAACGGGTTGCGCCACGGCGCATTTTCGAGCGGCTTTTGGATTGGCGGCGCTTTGGGACAGCCATGGTAGTAAGTCTTTAGAGTTGGTCCTTGAGGTCCTTGAGTGCGTCGAGTGCGTTCCAACTGGCGTTGGCCTCGTCGCGGGGGGCGGTCTCTACCTCGGGTTCGTCCGATTTGTCTACTGCTAAATATCGGGAATCGATCTGACACTCCTGCTCCACGTCCCCTTCCTCACACCTGGGATCGTGTGGAAAGTTGATCAAAACCTCTTCCCGTAAGGCTTCCGTGACATCCATTTCACCTTCCCGAAGGATCTCGATCGAAATTGCCGCCGGATCGAGCCGGATCGTCTGGATGAAGGGATGCAGCGAGCGCACGCAGGTGAATTCGAAGGGCACTTCCAGATTTCCGCTCAGCAAAAGCTCCGAGCCGAAGCGCTGCACATACAGGTCGTAAACCAGCGGACCGGTCGCCTGCGCATCCTCCGGCGGCAGGTCGAAAATTTCTGCCGGCAGCTCGCCTTCAAAGCGCTTTCCCTCTTCCGGCAGGCAGGACAAATCGATCACCAAATGGCTCTTCATGTCCGGATTGTAACCCAAGCTCCTGCTTCGCCAAGTGGCAATCCACCTCGGACGCGCGACCGAACTGCACCACTGAAGCGCAGAGAAAATGCGGCCTGATTTCACCATCTTGCACTTGCCGGATCGCCCGTGCCGCTCAGTCTGACCGCGAACCATCCGTATCATGCCAATCGACACCGCACTCCTCGGCCGCATCTGTGAAGCCCCCGGCGCCCCGGGATTCGAAAAGGAAATCCGCAAGCTCGTCCTCCTTGAGCTCGCCGGACTCGCCGACGAGATCACCACCGACAACATGGGCAACGTGATCGCCCTGAAAAAGGGCCGTTCCTCGAAGAAGTCCGTCATGGCCGCCGCCCACATGGACGAGATCGGCTTCATCGTCACCCACGTCGATGACAAGGGCTTCGTCCGCTTCAATCCCGTCGGCGGATTCGACGCCAAGACCCTCACCGCCCAGCGCGTCCTCATCCACGGCCGCAAGGACCTCCTCGGCGTCATGGGCTCCAAGCCCACCCACATCATGACGCCGGACGAGCGCAACAAGGTCCCGCAGATCAAGGACTACTTCATCGACACCGGCCTGCCGAAAAAGGAAGTCGACAAGCTCGTTGCCGTCGGGGACCCGGTCACCCGCTACAGCCCGCTCATGGAACTCGGCGAGTGCGTCAACGTGAAGTCCCTCGACAACCGCGTCTCGGTCTTCGTCCTGATCGAAACCCTCCGCGCGCTGAAGACCTCCAAGAAAAAGCCCGCCTACGATTTCCACGCCGCCTTCACCGTCCAGGAAGAGGTCGGCCTCCGCGGAGCCACCGTCGCCGCGCTCCAGGCGAAGCCTGATTTCTCCTTCGGCCTCGACACCACCATCGCCTACGACATCCCCGGCTCGACCCCGCAGGAACGCTGCACCGCCCTCGGCGAAGGCGCTGCCATCAAGCTGATGGATTCCTCCGTGATCTGTGACTACCGCATGGTCGCCTACATGAAGGCCGTCGCCACCCGCAACAAGATCAAGTGGCAGCCGGAAATCCTCGCCGCCGGCGGCACCGACACCGCCAGCCTCCAACGCATGGTCCCCGGCGGCTCCATCGCCGGCGCAGTCTCCATCCCCACCCGCCACATCCACCAGAGCATCGAGTCCTGCAACAAGAAGGACATCGAGGCCTCCATCAAGCTCCTCACCGCCTGCGTCTGCGAACTCGACAAGCACGACTGGAAGTTCTGAGAAAGTGCCAAGTGCCAAGTGCCAAGTGCCAAGTGCCAAGTGCCAAGTGCCAATCACTTCCCACTTCCCACTTCCCACTTCTTCCCAAAAAGCCGCCCCACCCGGGCGGCTTTTTTTGTGCCCAGCCCCCTCTTCCTGAAAACTGACCTGTCCTTCATAGCCTCGGCGACGAAGGAACCCTGAAACCTGAACACTCCCCAAAAATTTACCCCCTTGTCTTTCCGCGATTTCCACTCCGACTCCGCGCATTTTTCCGCATTGATCAAGGTGTCCGAACTAATTTTTTAAAATATAAAGCCGCCACCATCGGTTCAGAAAAGTTCCAATTTTTTTCGAGCCCCTAGGGATTGATCGCGCCTCTTTCCCCTCCCCCTCCCAAGCCCCTCATTCTGCAACATTTTTCCTCGGGCGCGACAACTTGTCGCAGGCCGGATTCCACGCATGACCACTACATGTGGTATTGTGAATAATTTGTGGATACTATATGGGCAAAATCGCGTTGACCCGCTTGGCACATTTCTGGCATTATTTTCAACGCTGCGCCTTGTCCGGCGACCTTCCCTGAACTCCCTTTTTCTCACTTCCTCACTTCTCCGCCATGTCCTCCACCACGACTGTCACCCTCGGATCCCGCACCTTCACCCTCGATCGCAACAAAGCCGAACAAGCCTTCGCCGCCAAGCGCGTCATCAACGGCAAGGAGACCATGTTCTTCAACATCCTCCCGCTGAAGTACCAGTGGGCGTACGACCTGTATAAGACGATGAAGAACAACCACTGGGAGCCCGAGGACATCACCATGCAGAAGGATGTCGAGCAGTGGCGCTCCGATGAGATCAGCGACGTCGAGCGCTGGATCATCAAGATGGGCATCGGCTACTTCTCCGCCGCGGAAGGCATCGTCGGTGACAACGTCCTGCACGTCGTCCGCGAGGTCGTCACCGCCCCCGAGCTGAAGCTCGTCCTCGGCCGCCACGCCCACGAGGAAAACATCCACGCCGACTCGCTGGTCTACATGATCTCCTCCCTCGGCCTGAACCCGCACGAGTGCGAGGCCATGTTCGAGGACATCCCGACGATCACCGCGAAGAACCATTTCGTCACCTCCAACAGCCGCGCCCTGCGCCGCGATGTCGACCTCACCATCACCGCCAACAAGCAGGCGCTCGCCAAGAACATCTTCCTCTTCGGCCAGGTCATGGAGGGCACCCAGTTCTACGGCCTCTTCGGCATGATCCTCAGCCTCTATCGCCAGAACAAGTTCCCCGGCATCGGCGCGATGTTCCGCTACACCCTGCGCGACGAATCGAACCACATCGAAGTCTTCCGGAACCTGCTCATGGACCTCATCGATGAAAACCCGGACATCTGGACCGAGGACTTCCGCGAGGACCTCCGCAGCACCATGAAGGAAGGCATCGACTTGGAAAAGGCCTTCATCCGCGACTGCCTCCCCGTCGCCGGTCTCGGCCTCAACTCCGAGGACTTCGAAACCTACATCGACTACATCGCCGACCGCCGCCTCACCTCCTGCGGCCTCGCCCCGCTGAATGAAAGCGTCTCCAACCCCTTCCCCTGGCTCGCCGAGATGATGGACATCAAGAAGGAGACCAACTTCTTCGAAGGCCGGGTCACGGAGTATCAGAAGGCGTCGGCCCTCAGCAGCGTCAGCGACGACGAACTGTGAAAATTCAAACTGAGATTATGAAAATCCTTCGAGACGGAATCCTCATCGCAACCATTCCCTACCCCAAAGTAGTTGGGAAAGTGATGGCGGCGCGCCTGAATGACAAACAATCAATAGATTGCGCAGAAAAAATTGGGGATTGGACTGATGTCGAATTTGAGGCATCAGTTATACTTTTCGTGGACGATAATAATTTAACCGTAATATTACCCGATGGATCGTGCCGCCCATTTTCAGTAATAAAAATCAGCGAAATAGTTGATAGCCCGAACCGAAAATATAACGCGACCATTTCATGATCTCAAAATTTTTTGGTCTTGATCTCGAATCAAGAGTAGCCAAGGATATTCCTAAATTTCGTCGCGCAACGACGGCTATTATTTATGAGCGTGACAAGATCATAGCCCGGACCCCTTATCTAAGGGACTCCATTGAAGAAATTTCGCTTGTTTTCTCAAAACACATTTCACTCGACCTGCAAAGCCTACAGCGTCACTTCACCAGTTTTTGCTATTGTGCAACATTTCTTGGAATGAGCCTCAGCAAACGTGGCCTAAATTCTGAAACGCTCTCAACAACCTACTTGGTTGCGATTTGCGACAGAATGCATCAGGAATTCATTCACTTTAATGTTTTCAGCGAAATTGATCCCGACGACATGCTGGGTGGACTACTATTGAGAGTTGCTGGCTACACGCGCAAATCTAGCGATCTAGGATGGGACTACTATCTTGTCGGGTACGATGATTACGAAGATAAAATTGAGGACGCCCTGAATATCCTCTATTACATGTACTTTTTGGAGCACCAAAAATCAGACGATGAATCTGTTTTGGCCCAAAAATTTCAGAAGGGGCGAATGAACTTAACTGAGACAAGCCTTGTCGTTGGGTCGCCTAGGTTTATCAAATCCAGCGAACTTAACGAGTCGATCAAAAAACTTTCTGCAATTCTTTCGAACTTTTCTGAAACATTAGATTCAATCATTAAATATTAATTATATGTACCGCTCCCTAAACCTCAACGAAGATCTCGCCCTGAAACAGGTCGTCACCGACCGCTTCTCCCTCACCGATCGCGGCTTCAACTGGCGCGAGGTCCTTTCCACTGAGAAACGCGCTCCGGTCACGGACATCACCATCACCCGCGGCACCACCGATTCCCACTTCTCGCTTGAAGACGTGGCCGATGCCATCGGGGACTCCCTCGCCGACCTCCTCATCTCCCGCCACGAGGACGAGAAGTCCATCTTCTCGGACGTCAACCGCAAGTTCGTCTCGGACGTCGCCCACTCCGTCGCCTCCTTCCTCACCGATTCCCTGAAGGCCGATGGCCGCCTCCGCCTTTCCGAGGCCGATCTCTACCTGCTCATCGAAAAGGCACTCCTCGAAAACGAGGCCTATGACGTCGCGAAGTCCCTCGCCTTCCGCCGCTCGATGGAAAAGACCGGCGCCGTCGACGTCCACACCGGCCCGCACTCGCTGCCCGTGCGCCTGATCCGCCGCAATGGCAACGTCGTCCCCTGGTCGGAAACCAAGATCGAGATCGCCGTCCGCAAGGCCTTCCTCACCATCAAGGAAAACCCCGAGCCCGCCATCGACGTCGCCCGCGGCGTCACCGACCGCATCCGCCGTGGCGACAACTCCTTCGTCCACATCGAGGACGTCCAGGACATGGTCCAGGAGGAACTCATGCGCCAAGGCCACTTCAAGGCCGCCACCCACTACGTCCGCTACCGCGACGAACGCGCCCGCATGCGCCGCGAGGAGGAGGACCTCGCCGAGGATCCGAACCAGGAACTCATGGTCACCGTCATCTCCGACGAGGGCATCTCCTCGTTCTGGGACGGCACCGATCTCCGCAAGCGCATTTCCTACGCCTCCATCGGCCTCGACCTCAACCTCTCCGAAGCCGAGATCGAACGCGAACTCCGCCGCTCCGTCGGCAATGAGATCCCGGAAAAGGACCTCAAGGCCACCATCATCCTCAACGCCAAGTCGCTCATCGAAAAGGACGCCGACTTCGCGAAATTCGCCGGCCGCATCCTCCTCTCCTACATCTACGAGGAAGTCCTCGACTGGAGCATCCTCAAGGACGGCATCGACAAGCTCAAGCAGGCCCACAAGGCCGCCTTCAAGTCCTACCTGAAGCACGGTGTCGCCATCAAGCGCCTCCACCCCGAGCTGCTTGAAGTTTACAACCTCGACAAGCTCGCCGAGGCCTTCGATCCCACCGCCGACCTCGACTTCGACTACCTCGGCATCCAGACGATGTATGACCGCTACCTCGTCGTCGACAAGACCGGCACGAAGCATCGCCGCATCGAGACCCCGCAGTTCTTCTGGATGCGCGTCGCCATGGGCCTCTTCAAGAAGGAGGAAACCAAGCGCGAGGAGTGGGCCATCCGCCTCTACAACCTCTACAAGGGCCGCCGCTTCTGCTCGTCCACGCCCACCCTCTTCAACTCCGGCACCCTCCACTCCCAGCTCTCCTCCTGCTACCTCTACAAGGTCGATGACTCCATCGAGTCGATCATGCAGCGCGGCATTGCCGAAAACGCCTACCTCTCGAAGTGGGCCGGCGGCCTCGGTGGCTCCTGGACCGCCGTCCGCGGCACCGGTGGCTACATCCAGGGCACCAATGGCGAGTCCCAGGGCATCATTCCCTTCCTGAAGCTCCACAACGACCAGCTCGTCGCGGTCAATCAGGGCGGCAAGCGTCGCGGCTCCGGCTGCGCCTACCTCGAGACCTGGCACAACGACATCGAGGACTTCATGGAGTTGCGGAAAAACACCGGTGACGAACGCCGCCGCTGCCACGACATGAACACCGCCAACTGGGTGCCCGACCTCTTCATGAAGCGCATGGAGGAACGCGGCAACTGGACCCTCTTCCGCGCCAACGAAGTGCCGGACCTCCACGACCTCTACGGAAAGGCCTTCGAGATCCGCTACACCGAGTACGAGGCCATGGCCGCCGACGGCAAGATCTGGGGCCGCACCCTGCCCGCCCTCGAGCTGTGGAAGTCCATGCTCAAGATGGTCTTCGAAACCGGCCACCCCTGGATCACCTTCAAGGACCCCTGCAACGTCCGCTCCCCGCAGGACCACTGCGGCGTCATCCACTCGTCGAACCTCTGCACCGAGATCACGCTCAACACCTCCGACGAGGAAACCGCCGTCTGCAACCTCGGCTCCGTCGTGCTCGACTCCCACATCACCCGTGACGGCGCGATCGATCACGAGATGCTGAAGGAAACGATCACCGTCGCCATCCGCGCGCTGGACAACGTCATCGACATCAACTTCTACCCGACCGTCGCCGCGCAGACCGCCAACTCCCGCCACCGCCCGATCGGCCTCGGCGTCATGGGCCTGCAGAACGCCCTCTACAAGCGCAACCTCGCCTTCGCCTCGGACGCCGCCGTCGAATTCAATGACGAGATGATGGAGGCCATCGCCTACTACGCCTACAACGCCTCCAGCGATCTCGCCTCCGAAGTCGGCACCTACAGCAGTTACAAAGGCAGCAAATGGGACCGCGGCCTCCTCCCGCAGGACACCGTCGATCTCCTCGAGACCGAGCGCGGCCGCAAGATCGACGTCCCGCGCGGCGGCAAAATGGACTGGTCCGTCGTCCGCGAGAAAATCGCGAAGCACGGCATGAGGAACTCCAACGTCCTCGCCATCGCCCCCACCGCCACCATCAGCAACATCATGGGCACCACCCCCTGCATCGAGCCGAACTACAAGAACCTCTACGTGAAGTCGAACCTCTCCGGCGACTTCACCATCCTCAACACCGAGCTCGTCCGCGATCTCAAGAAAGCCAAC
>JANOKL010000049.1:0-21901 GCA_031419215.1 Luteolibacter sp.
AGGGGGCCCAGTGGGGCCAGGATTACGAAAAGCACCTCTGCCTCGACACCGCGACCCGCCTGGAAGCCTACCTAAAGTCGATGGGCTTCAGAACAGTGATGACCCGCAGCAGCGATAATTTCGTCTCCCTGCCCGGACGCGTTTCCATCGCCAACCGTTACTCCGACGCGATTTTTGTGTCGGTGCATTACAATTTCACCTGGAACCGGGACGCTTGCGGACTTGAAACCTTCTACTGCAACAGCACGGAAAGCCAGAAGCTCGCCCAGTACGTCCAACAGAACATCTGCAGGAAAGTGCGGGCCACGGACAGGCATTCGAAGTATGCCCGCTTCTACGTCGTCCGCCACACGAAGATCCCTGCGATTCTGGTGGAGTGCGGTTTCGTCAGCAACACGTCCGAGCGCAACCGCATGAAGACGGCCGCCTACCGGGATTCCTTGGCAAAAGGCATCGCCGAATCCGTCATGCGTTATCGCAAGAGCGGTTGAGATTTTCTCGCTGCCACCGGGTTCTCGTTCCGATACGCTCGGCGACATGGGTGCGGTGACGGCGGACGAAATGCGGGAAATCGAAGAAGCGGCCTTCCGTGGAGGAGCCACTCCGTCGGGTCTCATGGAAACGGCTGGCCGACGTCTCGGGTTGGCGATGAGGCGCTTTTTCCCGATTCCCGGAACCGCCGTCGCCTACCTCGGGAAAGGCCACAATGCCGGAGACGCCCTCATCGCGCTCCGGGAACTGCGCGCCGCAGGTTGGCAGATCAAGGTGCGGGCCGCATTTCCGGCCGTGGAATGGGCCGCGCTGACTCGGGCGGTGTATCGCGCGCTCGGGGAGGTCGAGGTGCTCGAGCAGCCGCTGGATTCGGTCGAGCTGGAGCGCCCGCTGGTGCTGATCGACGGGCTGGTGGGCATCGGAGCACGCGGGCCCTTGCGTGGCAAGTTGGCCGAACTCGCGGAGGAAATGAATGCGCTCCGACAATCCTCCGGCGCACGGATCGCTGCCGTGGACCTGCCCTCGGGCATCGACCCCGATTCGGGCGAAATCTTTCCCGGCGCGGTGCAGGCGGATGTAACCTTCACGATCGGTGTGCCGAAACGCGGCCTGCTTTTCTCGGAGGCTGTCAATGCGGTTGGCGTGATCGTCCTGGTGCCACTGTCGGAACTGCCGGTGCCCGTCGGGGGTGAGCTCGGACTGATTTCCCCGCAGACTTTTCCGGCGAAATGCGGGCCGCGCCCTTTCGATTTTCACAAGGGCCTTGCTGGTCGCGTCAACGTCCTCGCCGGTTCGTCCGCCTACAGCGGTGCGGCCATCCTCGCCTCCAGCGGTGCCCTGCGCGGCGGGGCGGGACTGGTGACGCTGCATGTGCCCCAGGAAATCGTCGCGCGGGTGTCCGTTGGATGTCCGCCGGAGGTGATCGTTCGGGGTTATGACAAGATCGATGAGCTGCTTGAAATTTCCTGCGATGCCTGGGTCGTGGGGCCGGGACTTGGACCGCTGGATGAAGCGGAAACCGCCGCGCTACTTCGGTTGCTGGAGCGCGGAAAGATTCCCTGCGTCGTCGATGCCGATGCGCTGAACGCGGTGGCACGCGCCGAAGCGGTGGCCCGCCTGCCCGCCGGGCATGTGATCACGCCGCATCCCGGGGAGTTCCGGCGCCTGGCTCCGGATCTCGATGGATCCACGCGTGAGTCAGCCGCCCGCGCTTTCGCCGACCGCACGTCACCGGTGCTTCTCCTGAAAGGCGCGCGCACGCTCGTCACCGCCGCTGGCGAGCCGCTGTGGTGCAATCCCACCGGCACGCCCGGCATGGCTTGCGGTGGTCAGGGCGATGTGCTTTCCGGAGTGATCGGAGCCTTGCTGGCATCCGGATCGACTGCGCTCGAGGCCGCCGCGCGCGGGGCCTGGCTGTGTGGTCGTGCCTCGGAGATCGCCCTTTCAAGCCGCACCTTCAGCGAGGAATCCCTGCTGCCCCAGAACACGCTGGCTCATCTCGGAGCGGCGTTTCTCGACTGGCGCGAGCAGGGCCGCTGACCTCACTCCATCGGCTCCGCGAAGACCATCGTGCCAGCGCTGGTCTGGATGGTGCTGATGACGATCACATCCACCGAGGAGCCGATCCTTGTCACCGCGTGGTTGACCACGATCATCGTGCCGTCGGAAAGGTAGCCGACTCCCTGGTGCTCTTCCTTTCCGCCACGGACGAGGGGGATGCGCAGGCGCTCGCCGACGGCGATCACCGGCTTGAGGGCATCGACCAGCTCGTGAATGTTCAGCACCGGGATGTTTTGCAGCTTGGCGACCTTCGTCAACGTGTCATCGCCCGTCATCAGTCGGGCGCCTAGCAGCACCGTCGTCTCCATGAGCCGGGTGTTCATCGTTTCGTCGCCACGCAGGCCATTGGCATCATGGATGGAAACCTGGATGTCCTTGGCCGATTGCATCTGCTCCAGGCTGGCCAGCCCGCGCTCGCCTCGATGGCGGCTCGCCGTGTCTGTGGAGTTCGTCAGCGCATGCAGCTCGTCGAGCACGAAATGTGGCACGATCAGGCGACCATGGAGAAATCCAGCGCGCAGGACGGCAGGCACCCGACCGTCCATCACCGCCTCGGCATCAAGCACGATCGGCTGGCCGGACGAGGCATCCTGCCGGAAGCGGACGTAGGGAATGATGAAGGCGAAGTCATCACGGCTGCTGCGGAGGGCCAGCACCACGCCGATGAAGCCGAAGCTCGCATAGAGCGCGACATCGACTGACAGCCGCAGCGCATTCGTGACCGTGTCAAAGTCGGCCTGACTCGCAAGACGGTCGCGGAAAACCAGATCGAACAAGGCCGTGAAGTGCACCCGCGTGAGCAGCCAGGCACAGAACAGGCCGACGCCGAGGCCGAAGGTGGCCGTGGAAAACCCGCGCAGCGAAAATCCGCGGATCAGAGTCTCGATCAGGATGAAAAACCCCGCGACCAGCAATCCACCAATCAAGCCCACCCACAAGGCCACCTCGAACTCAGTCCCCTTCGTGCTCAGCGCGATCGCGTAGCCAGCCGTCGCACATACCAGCAGGTAGGTCAGGCGGGCGACATTGACGGAGGGCGGGGAAGGCATGCGGTTGATCTCGTCCCACCCTTCGACATCAGGCCAATCACCGCAAGCCCAGAAGCGGGAGCCTTCGATGAGGTCGCCCTTTCAGACATCAGGATCCCGATCCTCACTGCCCACCGGGACCCGGAATTCAAACTCGATCCACCCCGGCTCGCTCTCGTTCAGCACCAGGTCGCCGCCATGCGCGCGGATCAGTTCACGGGCAATGTTCAGCCCCAATCCGTGGCCGCGGACGTTTTCCCCGACCTTGCTGCCGCGATGGAAGCGGTCGAATAGCCGCACCTGATCCTCCTCGGGAATCGGTTCGCCAGTGTTGCGGACGCGCACGATCGCCCACTCGCCATCTGTGTTTCCAAAGACCTCGATCGCCCCGCCTTCGGACGCGTATTTGGCGGCGTTCTCGACGAGGTTCTGCAGCACCATCGCCACGCGCCGCCGGTCCGCGTTCGCGGTCAAGCTTTCCGGCAGCTCGAGATCGACGCTGAGATTGCGGTCCGCCACCAGCACGACGAGATCGTCCGCCGCCGCTTCGATCATCGCCTTGAGATCGATTTCCTCGGCCTCGATGACGAGACGCCCGGCATCCGCCTGGGCCAGCAGCAGCAGGTCCTCGATAAGGGCTGTTAGACGTCGCGTCTGCTGGCGCAGCAGGGAAACCTCCGCCGCCTGAGCATCTGTTAGACCCGTCTCATGCGAAAGATGATCCAGTCCGGCGCGGAGGATCGAGACGGGAGTCTTGAGCTGGTGCGAGGCATCCGCCGAGAAGCGCGCGGCGGCGGCGTAGGAGGCCTGAAGCCGGTCGAAACTGCGGTTGAGCACCTCCGTCAGCCGTGCGATCTCATCCTTCGCTCCGGGCATTGGCAGTCGCTCGTTCGGGTTCGCCGTGCTGATCCGCTCCGCAGCCGCGGAAAGCCCGGCCACCGGGGCCACGGCGCGGCGCCCCAGCCACAGCCCGCCGATGAAGACCACCAACCCGACGACCGGCAGCGACAAGAGCAGCGCCAGTTTCAGGTCGTCCTGGAAGCGCTCGATCGTCCCGAGCCGCGTGCCGATGCGGATCAGATACGGGCCCTCCTGCCGGATCGCGACGCGGCAGTTGCGCTCAAACATCACCACCGTCCTCGTGTCGCCATCGCGCCCCTCGATCATCGTGTCGCGGAGGTTCGGCGAGCGGTACAGCACCTGGCCTTCCGGTCCCTCGACGATCAGGTAGCGGCCCTGCAGTGCCAGCGGGATGAATTTCACGGACAAGGGGCGACGTGGATCGACGGGCGCACCACGGAAGTTCTGGAGGTCCCGGAAAAGCTCATCCGCATCCGTTTGCAGCGACTCATCCAACTGCCGGATCTGATGGAAATAGAGCGTCGGCATCAACACCGCCGAGCCAGCTCCGAGGGCCACCATGGTGAGCAGCGCCGCGTAGACGCCTACTTTCACCTTGAGGGACCAGCGTTTCATTTCGAGGTCTGCATGACGTAGCCCACCCCGCGGACCGTGCCAATCACCGACTCCATGCCGGGACGATCCAGCTTCTTTCGCAAGCGCATCACGAAGATCTCCACCGTGCGGGTGTCATACTCATGCTCGCGCTCCCAGATCCGTTCGCAGATCTCATCGCGTGAAAACGTGCGGCCCGGCTCGCGCATGAACACGCTCAGGACGTCGAACTCGCGGGGAGATAGCTCGATGCGTTCCTCACCGCGCATCACCCGGCGCTTCTCCAGATCCATGCACAGATCGCCCACGCGGCAGTCCTTCTGCACCTCCGCCGCGCCGTTGCGTCGGCCGAGCACGTCCACGCGGGCCAGCAGCTCTTCGATGGCGAAGGGTTTTGTTAGATAGTCATCCGCGCCCGACTTCAGGCCGTTGACACGGTCCCCGACTTCCGAGCGCGCGGTCAGCATCATCACCCGCAGGGGAAGCTTCGCCGCACGGATGCGGGACAGCAGCTCGAAACCATCGAAGCCCGGCAGGTTTACATCCAGGAGCACCAGATCGAATCGCGAGTTCGTCACTGCTTTCAGCCCAGCCGGTCCGTCGGCGGCATGCGTCACGGAATGACCCGCCCGCGTCAGCGAGCGGCTCACCTGGCCCGCGAGTTGCGGTTCGTCTTCGACCAACAGAATGTCCATGAGGCTATGAAAAAGGGATGACGTTCCACTGAAGCGCGGACCGTGCATGACGCGATGAGAAAACGCGCCGTCTCCAATCCGTCTCAAGGTAGCTTGCGTAACCGAATGGTTGGAAAACAAAGTTCCTCCCTCATTCGGGGGATCTCTATTGGAGCGGATGCCATTCCGCCAACGGCCCTCCCGTATTTCCGGTCTCGATTTTCACATTTCGCCCTGAAAGGATTGGCGAGTGAAACTTCATGCCCGCCTCCTCACGGCCCTCGTATGTCTGCTCTCTTCCTTGGGACAGGCGGCGGTGAAGCCGAACATCGTCTTCATCCTGGCCGACGATCTCGGCTGGGCGGATACCACGCTCTACGGCCACACGAAGCTCCACAAGACCCCGAATCTGGAACGTCTGGCCAAGCGCGGCATGACCTTTGAGCGCGCCTACTCCGCCAGCCCGCTGTGTTCACCCACGCGTTCCAGCATTCTCACCGGCCAGCATCCGGCCCGCACCGGCATCACCGTGCCGAACTGCCACGAGCCACAGGTCGTGCTCCAGGCGACCACCGGAAAGGCCGCGCCGCCTTCGAAGAAATCCATCGCCCCCGACCCTCCGACGCGCCTCAACACGACCTGGCCGACGCTTTCCAAGGCTCTGAAATCCGCCGGCTACTCGACCGGACATTTCGGAAAATGGCATCTCGGGCCCGAGCCGTATTCGGCGCTCCAGCATGGCTTCGACGTCGATGTGCCACACTACCCCGGCCCCGGTCCGGCGGGCAGTTTCGTGGCGCCCTGGAAATTTCCCGACTTCGATCCGCAGACGCCGGACGAGCACATCGAGGACCGCATGGCGAAGGAGGCCGTGGCCTTCATGGAGAAGCACAAGGACGAGCCCTTTTTTCTGAACTACTGGATGTTCAGCGTCCACGCGCCCTTCGATGCCAAGAAGGCGCTGATTGAAAAGTATCGCGGCAAGGTCGATCCCGCCGATCCCCAGCACAGCCCAACCTATGCCGCGATGGTCGAAAGCATGGACGATGCCGTCGGCACGCTGCTCGACACGCTCGACCGCCTCGGCATCGCCGACCACACGATCATCGTCTTCTTCGCCGACAACGGCGGCAACATGTATGACCGCGTCGATGGCACCACGCCGACCAGCAACGCCCCGCTGCGCGGAGGAAAGGCGACGGTCTTCGAGGGCGGCATCCGCGTGCCCTGCGTCGTGAGCTGGCCGGGATCGATCAAGCCTGAGACTCGCAATGAAACCGTCGTCCAGAGCTGCGATTTCTATCCGACCCTCCTCGAAGCCACCGGTCTGACAGCCTTGCCCGGCCAGACCTTCGATGGCGTCAGCATCATGCCGACCTTGAAAGGCGGCACGCTGGAGCGGGATGCGATCTTCACCTACTTCCCGCACGACCCCGGCGTGCCCGACTGGTTGCCGCCGTCAATCGCGATGCATCAGGGCGATTGGAAGCTCATCCGCATCTTCTTCGGCGGCGAGAGGGGCCAGCACCGCTGGAAGCTCTTCAACCTGCGCAACGACCTAGGTGAAAAGAATGACCTCGCTGCCAGCGAACCGGAGCGCGTGAAGGCGATGGACCAGCGGATTGAGAAATTCCTCACCGACACAAAGGCCGTGCAGCCCATCGCCAACCCCGCCTTCGATCCCGCCAAGCATCATCCCGAGGAGGAAGGCATTCAGAACAATCGACCAAAGGAAAAACCGAAGGCCCAGCAAAAGGCAACGGCCGCCAACGACGACTCCGATCCCAAACTCCAGGGCTGGAAGGCCCGCCAATGCACCGCCGCCGTGACTGAGAGCATCGTCACTCTAACAGGCCAGGGCGAGGCTCCGTTTCTCGGAGTCACCGCAGCGACCGATGGCCCCGCGACCCTGAAGTTCCGCACCCGCAGCGCCGGCGGCGGCGAGGGAAAAGTGGAGTGGCTCGCGTCCGCAAAGAATCCATCGTCCGCGAAATCCGTGCCTTTCACCGTGAAGCCCGGCGACTGGCAGGAGATCACCGTGCAGGTCCCCGCCGAAGGAGCGATCGGCATTCTCCGGCTCTACCTTCCCGCACAGAAACAACCCGTCGAACTCGACTGGATCGAGCTCGACGGAAAAGCAAAGCCGAAGCGCTGGGAGTTCTGACCCTGTCCTTCTACCGAGGGCAGGACGCAAGGCTGAAGTCCGATCAGTGGCAGGCTTGAATCAGGCGTGAAATACAGGAAAATGGATTGCATGAAAGCCACGCTGGATATTCCGGATGATCTTTTCCGCAGGGTGAAAGCCCGCAGCGCCATGGAAGGACGCTCGGTCCGTTCGGTCGCGATCCAGCTTTTCGAGAATTGGCTCAAGGAGTCCTCAGCAGAAGAAAGACCGCCCGAGATCACTGGCACGGATCTTGTTGCCGCACCTTGGCTGGCGATTTCCAGGCGCTATCTCCGTCCCGGCATGACCCACGATTTGGATGAGATCCGTCAGGCGGTCGCCACTGGATCCGCGGCTGAAACGGCAGGCAAGCTCACCGGGAAGCGTTCATGAGCGCGGACCGGAAAAGTCTGGATACCTCCGTCGTGCTGCGTCTTCTGGTCGGGGAGCCCGCCACCAGGTGCTTTCCCGAGAGCTTCGATGTCTTGAAGAACTGAATCTCCATCACCCCGACAAATTCCGCAAGAAAGCCGACCATCGGCCCACCCGATATCAAATCCCTGAGCCAGCAAAATCGTTGTCAAATCAAGGAATCGAGCCATCCTGACCTCAGTTGGGACACGCGGGATATCAAGCTTTCCGATCCTACGAAGAAATACTGTTAGCCTGAATGAAAAGCCGAAGCATACTCCTCATACTCTGCGCGCTAGCATTTGCAACGGCCGGCTGCTTTGTAGCTCTCCCAAGCCGTGGACCTGCCGAGAGCCGTGCCTTGGTCGGTACGACTTGCACACTGACAAGAGACATCCTCGTAGTGAATTATTTGACGACAGCATTATCCTTGGAAGTTGAAAGGCGGGAATCTATGGGCCCCAAGCAATACATCATCGCTGAATTGAAGAGGGGAGATGAGATCAAGGTTAAAGGAATCCACTCATATAGAATGCCGGCGGGATTATATTATTCGTATGAATGCATGCACACAAAGACAAATCTGAAGTTCGATCTTGGCTTTGACATGATCGATAGCATTACCCCGAAAGACTAACCTTGTTGAGACAGTAATCCATCCAACGGCGAGTAACGCTCCAGCTTGAATTCGGGCTTCCCTTCGACGATGACACCACTCTACGTTCTGCAGAATATGAGCCAAATGAAAAATCTTCGATCCATTTAAAAAATGAAACTCGCGCTATCATCCATATGCTCGTTTCTATGCCTTGGATTTGCATTGTTGTGGGCTGCATTAATGCTGTATGCGAAAGGAATGGGTGGCTTTAGCGGAAACTATCCGTGGACTTTATTCGCGAAATTCTGGGTGGTGGCTCCAATGATTTTTTCGATTATTGGAGCAGTTGCAGTCTGGTTCCACTTATCAACTTCGACCAAGACTACTCTACTCGGGAGTTTAATCGTTATTTGCATTTCTTCGCTATTGATCGATGATGCTGCTGTATTCGGCAAGTCGATAGTTCAGGGCAAAATCCTTACAATACTTTTAGGAAGTATTCCGATTTTCTTTGTCCTATTCACATGGGTTGTCGAATTTTTGGTAGACATAAAGCATAGTCGGAAGCAAAGCCCATGACTCTCCCCCCGGCACCCCAAAGATGAATAAAACAGTGGAGGCAACTCCGCGGCGCTCCGTGCCTCACCCTGAACGATGAGGGCTTCGGCGGCAGGGTCGTTGAATTGAAGGGTCTTCGGGTCGAACTTGAGGCTGTCGGTGCAAAGGGACGGACAAAATTCGCCGTTTGGCATTTGCCGCTGATGGCGATGGAATCAGGATTGCCTCCCCGGGCGATTCCGGCTCCGATGCCATCCATGATTTACCGTTGGCTTTTCACCGTAATCTATGGACTCCACGTCATCTGGACCGGGCTCCTGCGCAACATTGAAACGCGGGCCTATCATGCGGATGCGTTGTGGTTCTGCCTGACGATGGGGGTGATCGCCTTGGCCGCAGCGTTTCTGTTCCGTGCCGGCAGGACGGTGGCCGCAAGGGTGGTCGGCACCTTCGCCGTCGCTGTCGTGCTCGGCTTCTATCTCTACTGCCTGATCAAGGTTCCTGCTGAGGATGCCACCCTTCGGGTGGGGCTGATCATCCTCAGCTCGATTGCCGAAGTCGTGGTGATTTTCCTGCCCGCGCTGCCACGGGATGCGGAGAAGTGAAGTGCAGATCGCTGTCGGCGAAACCGTCTCGGTTCATTTCTTGAAATACACTGCTGCGCATGAGAATTTGTGGAAATGCAGGATGGCTTCCAAACGGAGCGCTGGCTTTAGCCGGCCCTCTCTGGATTGCGCAACTCAATGGCCCAGCCGACTGAAGTCAGCGCTCCATTTAGCTTCGCAAAATTCACAAATCATGGCCGGGACTCAGCGTAGCAATGTCATGGTGAAATTACCGCTCACACCTCAATCTTCCACGGCCCGCGCATGGGCTGATTGATGAGGGCGTTGGCGGCGGGGTCGTTGAATTGAAGGGTCTTCGGGTCGAACTTGAGGCTCTTGTTGAGGCGGTGCGCGGTGACGCCCATGTTGACCATGGTGCAGGACCAGAAACCGTTCTGCTCGTTGAGCGCGAACTTTTTCCGCGTGCGGACGCTTTCGTGGAAATCGGTGATCTGCTCAGGTGGCTCGGGCAGGGCGGCGATCTTCTTGTCGAGGTCTGGAATGTCGGACTTGAAGCCCTTGTAGATCTTGCCCTTCGGTCCGGAAATGTAGGCGGCGTCCTTGTCCTTGTTCGCGCCGTCGAGGATGATCTTGCAGCCGTCGGCGTAGGTGAACTCGATGCGCCGCCAGGTGCCGATGGCGTCGGCGTCCTGCGGGTCGGCATCGATCTCCACGGAGATCGGCGCGGTGTCGTCCTTGCCGAGGATGTACTGGGCGGGGTCGAGGAGTGCTGGCCCATGTCGCCGAGTCCACCACCGTCGTAGTCCCAGTAGCCGCGGAACGAGCCATGGGTGCGGTGGGCGCTGTAGGGCTTGAGCGGCGCAGGTCCGAGCCAGAATTCGTAGTCGAAGCCTTCCGGCACCGGCTGCACGGGGAGCTTGGTCTTTCCAACCCAGGTGCCGAGTTTCCAATCGAAGCCGGTGACGCCGGAAACCGTGATGGTCAGCGGCCAGCCGAGCAGATCGTTCATCGCGGCCTTCTTGAGCTGCTTCACCGGCACGCCCATGCCTAAGAAGTTGTCCTTGAAGCGGAACCAGGTGATGAGACTGAAGATGCGGTTGTGCTTCTCGACGGCCTTCACCATGGCCATGCCTTCACCGATTGTGCGGCTCATCGGCTTTTCGCACCACACGTCCTTGCCGGCCTTCGCGGCCTCGATGCTCATCAGCGCGTGCCAGTGCGGCGGGGTGGCGACGTGGATGACGTCGATGTCCTCGCGCTTAAGGATCTCACGGAAATCGTGGTAGCCCTTCACTCCCTTCGCCTCGCCTCCGACCTGGTCCATGCGGGTCTTGAGATGGCCGGCATCGACATCACAGAGCGCCAGCAATTTCCCAGGCATACCGAGATGCGCGGAGGAAATGCCGCCGCAGCCGATGATGGCGCGGGTGATTTCATTGGATGGCGCAGTCTGGCCACCGAGCCCGAGCACGCGGCTGGGAACGATCTGGATGGTCGCCATGGCGGCGAGGGACTTGAGGGTCTGGCGACGGGTGAGGTTCATGGGAGTGAGTGGTGAATGGTGAATCGTGAATCGTGAATTGTAATTGCTCGCTTGGCACTTCACTCGTCTGCGGTCTTATCCCAGAAGAAGATGAAGAAGATCAGGGCGACCGCTCCGGCCATTCCGGCTGGTAGGACCCAGAAGGTCTTCCATTGGGCAGAGGCGGCTTGGAGGAGGTTGGGGTTCACTTCGGGGAGGCCGACCGAGAACATTTGTCCGAGTTTCTCGCCGTAGCTGAGGGTCTGCGGGACGGTTGCTTCCTTGATGGCGGTCGCGAGTGCGGCGTGTCCACCGACATGCGCCGTCATTTTCGCATCGGCGATCTGGTAGCCGAAATACATGCCGATGCCCTGGGTGAAGAAGACCAGCATCGACTGCACTTGGCTGCGCACGGTGGCGGGCGCGGCCTTGTCGGCGTAGATGAAGCCGGTGACGAAGAAGAAGTCGTAACTGATGCCGTGGAGCGCGATGGCGAGGAAGAGCATCCACACGACCTGGTCGGGCGCGCCGAAGGAAAACAGCAGGTAGCGCAGCACCCAGGCGAGCATGCCGACGAGAATCATCCACTTCACCCCGAGTTTCCGGAAGAAGAACGGAATCAGGAGCATGAAGATGATTTCCGACATCTGGCCGACCGCCATCGACGAGGCCGGCTGGCGGAAGCCCATGTCGGAGAGGAAGATCGAGGTGGTGCTGAAGTAGTAGGCCAGAGGGACGCAGATCAGGGTCGAGCAGATGATGAAGACCAGGAACGAGGGCTTCTTGAGGAGTTTGAAGGCATCCAGCATCAGCAGGCTCGACAGGCTGAGCGGCTGGCCTTTCGCCGGTGGCGGGGTGGTAGGCAGGAAGAAGGCGAAGACGCCGAGCACCAGCGAGCTGGCTCCGGCGAGGGTGAAGATCTGGAGGTTGTTCGACCAGCCGAGGAAGCCGACGAGCAGGCCCGCCGCAATCCAGCCGATGGTGCCCCAGACGCGCAGGGCGGGGAACTTGCTCTGGTCGCTGATGTTGGAAAAGGCGATGGTATTTCCGAGGCCGAGGGTCGGCATGTAGCAGAGCATGTGGAGCATGAAGAGGTTCTTCACGACTCCGGCATCGCCCTTCGCCGCAAAGGATGGGACCGCGAGCATAGCGGCTCCGCCGATGAGCAGGAGCACGCCCATCACTTTTTCAGATGGGAAAAAGCGGTCTGCCACGAGGCCGAGAAAAAGCGGCGCGAAGATTGCGGCGATCGGCGCGGAGCCATAGGCGGACCCGATGATCGAGGCCAGGCCATTGGAGTCGAGACAGGAACCGAGTGTCACGAACCACGCGCCCCAGAGGAAGAACTGCAAGAACATCATCACGGAAAGACGGATCGTGACGGAGGAGGACGGAGCGGCGGTCATGGGCAGGATGAAGGCGGGTTGCGAATGGATCGAAAGCCCATACTCCAGAGCATCGCCGGATCTTCCGCAAGACCGGAACACGCCGGGCTTGCGGTGAAAGAAGAGTTTGGCCAGAACGGTAGTTGCAGCGTTTCTTCCGCTTTCAATCGTCATGAATCCTTCTGATTTCAATCGTCGCAAGTTTCTCGGAGTCACCGGAGCCACCCTCGCGGTCGCCGGATTTCCCGCCATCGTCCGGGGCCAGGAGGCCTCCAAGCAGATCCTGAAGGTCGGCCTCATCGGCTGCGGCGGACGCGGCTCCGGAGCCGCCAACCAGGCGCTTTCCGCTGATCCGAATGTGAAACTCTGGGCGATGGGCGATGCTTTTGCTCCCGCCATCGCGAACAGCCTGAAGCAGCTCGTGAAGTTCGGCGATCGCGCCGACGTCCCACAAAGCCGCCAGTTCGCCGGACTCGACTGTTTCAAGGAAGTCCTCGCCAGCGGAGTCGATGTGGTGATCCTCGCCACTCCTCCCGGATTCCGCCCCCAGCACCTGCGCGCAGCGGTCGAGGCCGGAAAGCACATCTTCTGTGAAAAGCCGATGGCCGTCGACGTGGCCGGCGTGAAGTCGGTGATGGAAACCGCCAAGCTCGCGAAGCAGAAGAACGTCTCGATCCAACACGGCTTCTGCTGGCGCTTCGCCCCAGGCCTGCGCGAGGCCTACGGAAAGATCACCTCGGGCGAACTCGGTCGCGTGGTCTCGATCTACGGCACCTACATGGGCACGCCGCCAAAGCCGCTCCAGCCCGGCATGAAGAAGCCGGATGGCATGGGCGACGTCGAGTGGCAGGTCGCGTGGTGGAACAATTTCGAATGGCTCAGCGGTGGCCCGATCCAGGAGCAGGCGATCCACACCGTGGACAAGATCGCGTGGGCCATGGGAGATGTGGCCCCGATTGCGGCGGTCGCCAACGGTGGTCGCGCGATGCGCACCGACGCTGGCAATGTTTACGACCACTACAACGTCGCCTACGAGTATCCGAACGGCGTGGTCTGCCACTTTGGCGAGCGTCAGTATCCCGGCCTCCACGGCGAGGTGGTCGACCGCATTTACTGTGAAAAAGGCACCGTCATCTGCCCGGACTCGCCGATGGTCCTCGATACCGATGGCAAGAAGCGGAAATGGATGTATCGCGCCCAGGATGGCGTGGAGCAGAACATGTATCAGGTCTGCCACAACGAGTTCTTCGCAGCACTCCGCAAGGGTGAATCGATCAACACTGGCGAGTACATGGCGAACAGCACCATGCTCGGCATCCTCGGCCGCGAGGCCGCTCACACCGGCAAGCGCGTCACTTGGGACGAGCTCTGGAAGGCAGGTCAGGACATGGCACCGGACACGCTGAAGTTTTCCGACGCGTTCCCAATCGCGCCGGTGCCGGTGCCGGGTGTTTACAAGCTCGTTTGAGACTCCACCGCCTCCTACACATGGTTTCCCGTTTCATGCTCTGCGCCCCCTTGGCGCTGGTCGGAGTCGCGCACGCAGCCGACCCGCTGCCGAGACCCGCGCTGCTTCCCACCACCAAGGCCATCCATGAGCTCATCGCGAAGCAGCCGGATCCGGCGGCCGAGGCGATGAAGGCCTTCGCGGAAAAGGTTCCGAAGGCTGAAGATGCCACCTTTGACCTGCTGGCGATTCCGGGTGGCGAGTTCACCATTGGATCGCCTGAAAGCGAGGCCAAGCGCACTCCCGCCGAAGGCCCGCAGAAGAAGCTCAAGATCGAGCCATTCTGGATAGCGAAGGTCGAGACGACGTGGGCGCTTTACCGGCCCTACATGGAAAACCAGAAGGCGCGGAACAAGGACGGCACCCTCAACCGCGACAGCAACCAAACGACCTCCGAGCCTCCCGTACAGAAGGACGGTGAAACCTTGGTCGATGTCGTTACCCAGCCGACGCCACCGTACGTGCCGATGAATTTCGGCATGGGGAATGGGTATGACAAGGACTCACCGGCGATCGGTGTGACGCAGCACGCGGCCAGCAAGTTCTGTGAATGGCTCAGCGCGCAAACCGGCCACTTTTACCGCCTGCCGACCGAAGCCGAGTGGGAATACGCCTGCCGCGCCGGCACGACCACGGCCTACAGCTTCGGCGATGATGCCTCGAAGCTTGATGACTTCGCGTGGTCGGTTGGCAATGCCGAATACCAGTACCAGAAGGTCGGCACGAAAAAGCCGAATCCTTGGGGCCTTTACGACATGCATGGCAACGTCGCCGAGCTCTGCCTCGGCCAGTTCGCGCCGGATGCCTACGCCTCCTTGAAGGATGGCGATGTGAATCCCTGGGCCGCCATCACGAAGCGCTATCCCACCGTCGTCCGTGGCGGCAGCTACAATGACGATCCCGACAAGCTGCGCTCCGCCGCCCGTCGCGGCACGGATCCGGCCTGGAAAATGATCGACCCCCAGGAGCCGAAGTCGCAGTGGTATTTCACCAACGCACCCTGGCTCGGCTTCCGTGTCATCCGCCCGCTCAAGACGCCGAGCGTCGAGGAGATGCACCGCTTCTGGAACATGGACGGCGACACCGAATGAAGGCCTTGCTCTTCCTGCTGCTGGCCTGCACGGCGCTCGCAGGGGAGTCCCGCTTCACCTTCGAACGCGGCCTGATGGGCACGCGTTTCGCCATCATCTGCCACGGCCGCGACGAGGCCCTCGCAAAAGCCGCGGCTGATACGGCCTTTCAACGCGCCGAGGAGATCAACGCCGTTGCCTCCGACTACCTCGTCGGCAGCGAACTACTACGTTTATCGGAGAAAACCGGCCAGCCGGTGAAGCTCTCGCCGCTGCTCTTTGACCTGCTCACGAGATCCCAGGACTTCGCGCGCAAGACCGACGGGCGTTTCGACCCCACCCTCGGGCCCTTGACCCGACTCTGGCGCGAGACCCGTCGGTCCGGAAAACTCCCATCGCCCGAAACCCTGAACGCGGCGAAAGCCGCGTGTGGCTGGACTCTTCTGGAACTCGATCCATCCGCGCAAACCGTCACCCTCAAGAACCCCGGCATGCGCCTCGACCTCGGCGGCATCGCCAAAGGCTACGCGGCGGACGCGATGTTCGAGGTGATGAAATCGAAGGGCTTTCCCACCACCTGCATCGCAGCCGGTGGCGACCTCCGACTGGGTGATCCACCTCCGGGAAAAACCGGCTGGGCCGTCGGGATCAAGACACTCGAAAAGGACAAGACCGCCGGCCAGATCGAGCTCTCCAACTGCGCCGTCTCCACCTCGGGCGATCTCCAGCAGGCAGTCGAGATCGACGGCGTGCGCTACGCCCACATCATTGATCCAAAGACCGGGCTCGGCCTCATAAAGCACTTCGCCGTAACCATCATCGCGCCCGACGCCACCACCAGCGACGCCCTCGCCACCGCCGCCTGCGTGGCCGGACCGGAGCAAGCCGCAGCCCTCGGGAAGCAATGGGGCGCTCAAGAGGTGCAGATCGCAGAGTGAAGCCCCACCCACCCCAAAAGTGGGGCCCGTGCGACTCGCTCGGGATCGCAGCGGCTCAAAGGGACAGCTCAAAGGGACCAGTTCAAAGGGACAGACAAAACAGTTCATCGACCGCATTCTCCCACCCTGTTCCCCACCTCAATGAGCGTTCTCAGAGGCTTTCATTTCAAAAGCAATTTCCTAGAAAAAAGCGGGCCATAAAAAGTTCAAAGGGACAGACAAAATGGAGACAATAAAAAGTTCAAAGGGACAGACAAAATGGAGACACAAAGGGACAGACAAAATGGAGACATCGGACAAGATGAAGACATCGGCCTTCAAAGTAAGGGCGATGGATCGGTGGTAAGTTTCCCATCGATCAGGTTTTTCGACCGCATTCTCCCACCCTGTTCCCCACCTCAATGAGCGTTCTCAGAGGCTTTCATTTCAAAAGCAATTTCCTAGAAAAAAGCGGGCCATAAGGCTATGCTACTAACCAATGAATTTCAGCTCGAAATCCCCAAACACTGGCGGATCCTGGCGCAAATTGACGATTTTCCGCGTGGGAGCAACGCCTGCCGCGCCAGCGAAATACCTCTCCCGCCCCCCCATTTTCCAAACCCTTCGGTCTCCACATGAGCGTTCTCAGAGGCTTTCATCTCAAAAGCAGTTTCCTAGCAATGTAAGGCGGCGTCACGCGGTGAGTGGAGAGAATCTTGTGAGTTGCTCTCAACGATTCGGGCTTTCATGGGTTTGCGGGTTGTTCCTCCTCTCTCCCTCGATGATGTCCGCGCAGGACAAGAGCAATCCCAGCGGCGTAGTGAACACCGTTTCGAAGAGTTTCCCTTTGAAGGCCAGCCAAGGTGTAGCCGTGGACGAAAAATACCTCTACGCGATCAGCAACACGGAAGTCCGCAAGCATGACAAGGAAACGGGGAAGGAGATCGCAGCATGGAAGGCCGACACGAAGCGACCGGAGTTCAGTCACTTTCTCCACATGAATAGCGGCACCGTGATCGCGGGGAAGCTGTATTGCGCCCACTCACGTTTCCCCCTCGCTCCGAACGAATCCACTGTCGAGGTCTGGGATGTCGAAGGGGAAAAGCTCAACCACGTAGAAACCATCCAGATGCCCGCCACCCAAGGCTCCCTCACATGGATCGACCGGCGCGGCGACGGCTCCTGGTGGCTCTGCTACGCCGTCTATGGCGAAGAGAAAAACAAGGCCACCACACTCATCAAATGCTATCAAGAAAACGGGAAATTTACAGAGGAGGCGAGTTACCTGTTTCCCAAGGAAATCGTTGCACAATGGGGCGCAATGAGCTGCTCTGGCGGCTCTTGGGGTTCAGATGACCTCCTCTACATCACCGGGCACGATCGCTCCGAGGCATACGTCCTGCGGATCGCGGGAAGAAAGCTGGAATATGTCCGCACAGAGAGGGACCTCGGTCTCTTCGGACAAGCTATCGCCTGGGATCGATCCACGGAGCAAGCCGCCCTCTGGGGTGTTGTTAAAAACAAGGCCATTTCCCTCACCCTGATCCCCTCTGCGGCTCGAAACCCTCCGTAACCACCGCCGGGTCAGTTCAGAGGGACAAAGTTCAGAGGGACAAGTTCAGAGGGACAGACAAAATGCAGAGCTTCTCCCTGCCTGACGTTTCTTGAAAGGGGGCATCAGCAAGTCTTCAGGAGAATAAGCGATTTCTGGGCGGTGGCATCGCTGGTTCAAAAAGCCATTCCAAAATTAGCCTTGAATACAGAAATTAGGCGAGGCTAATTTCTGTGCCGAAATGAATAGCTCCTCACCCCGAAACAAGACACTTCCACGATTCCTCGCTGCCCTGATCCTGCCGGTTTGCTCCGCTGCGGAGCTCCGGCCGCTCAGCACTGACCGACCCGACACCACCGAAAGCCCCCACACGGTCGATGCCGGGCATTTTCAGTTTGAAATGGAGATCGCCAACTGGACCCGCGATGGCCGCGCTCGTGAATTTTCCCTCGGCGAGTTGAACGCCAAAATCGGCCTCGATGACGCCACTGATTTGCAGGTCGTGCTGCCCTTTTACACGCGGGTCAGGAATGGGGACGAAGGCTTCGGCGACATCCAGCTTCGCCTGAAGCACAATCTCTGGGGAAATGACGAGGGCTCGACCGCGCTCGCCGTGATGCCCTTCGTCAAGATTCCCACCGCGAACGGAGATCTCGGGAATGGTGATTTCGAGGGCGGACTCATCATTCCCTTCGGCTTCGAAGGACCCGCCGACTGGGATTGCGCCGTGATGGCGGAGGTGGACGTCGAGTCGGATGGAGACGGGCGGGGGAGCCACCTCGTCGGCTTGTTCTCCGCCACGGCTGGCCATTCGCTCACGGAAACCACCGGCATTTTCCTCGAACTCGTCGCCGTGCAGAGCGCCGAATCCGGTGCGGACTTCGAAGCCTATTTGAACACCGGCGTCGTCTGGGCCGTAACCCCGACCTGGCAGCTCGACGGCGGCATCCGCGTCGGCTTGACCTCAGCTTCGGTCGATTTCACGCCTTTCCTCGGCATCAGCACAAAGTTTTGACCAAAAATTTAGCCTCATCTAAAATTCTACGTTGAACCGAACATGAAAACGACCGAAAAACGACCCATGAAATCCGACCTTCGGAGCCAAGGGCCTCTCAATCGAAGGAGCCTGTTTCTGCTGATCAGCGGTCTTTTTGCCGTGCTCGCTCTCGGATGCAGCGGTGAGAAGAAACCGCGCCCCTCGGGGAAAAAGCTCGTCGTCACCAGCTTCACCATCATCGCCGACATGGCACGGGAAGTCGCCGGGGATGCCGCCGACGTGGAGTCCATCACCAAGCCCGGCGCGGAGATCCACGGCTACGACCCGACGCCAAAAGACATCGTCAAGGCGCAGGGAGCCGATCTGGTTTTGTGGAACGGAATGAACCTAGAACTCTGGTTCGAGAAATTCTTCGCCAACGTCAAGGATGTGCCCAGCGCGGTGCTGACGGAGGGCGTGACGCCGATGGGGATCACGGAGGGCCCTTACACCGGGAAGCCGAATCCCCACGCCTGGATGTCGCCCGCCAACGCGGTGATCTACGTGGAAAACATCCGCAAGGCCTTGGTGAAAATGGATCCTGCGAACGAGTCCGTTTACACCGCGAATGCCGCCGCTTACACCGCGAAGATCAAAGCGCTCGATGAGCCGGTCAGACAGAAGCTCGCCGCCATTCCGGAGACGCAGCGTTGGCTGGTCAGCAGCGAGGGCGCGTTTTCCTACCTCTGTGCGAATTATGGGCTTCGCCCGCTCTATCTCTGGCCGATCAATGCCGATGCCCAAGGCACGCCGCAGCAGGTCCGGCAAGTCATCGACGGCGTGCGGGAACATCGGATTCCGGTTGTCTTTTCCGAGAGCACCGGCAGTGACAAGCCTGCGCGACAGGTCGCCCAGGAAACCGGTGCGCGTTACGGCGGCGTGCTCTACGTCGACTCGCTCACCGATGCCTCCGGACCGGCCCCGACGTATTTGAAATTGTTGGAAGCGAATGCCGAGACCATCGTGAAAGGGTTCCTCGCACCTCCATGAGTTCGCCCGTCAGTGATCCGCGTCTCGATGTTGAAGGTGTCTCGGTGGCCTATCCCAACGGCCACCTCGCCCTGCAAGACGCCACTTTTCATCTCGCCAGCGGCACGATTTGCGCAATGGTCGGGGTGAATGGCAGCGGGAAGTCGACGCTTTTCAAGAGCATCATGGGCTTCGTGAAACCCACCGCGGGCAGCGTCACGATCAACGGCCTGCCGGTGCGCGAGGTGCTGAAGCAGCACCTTGTTGCCTATGTTCCACAGGCCGAGGACGTCGATTGGGAATTTCCCGTCAGCGTCTGGGATGTGGCGATGATGGGCCGCTATGGGGCGATGAATTTCCTCCGCATCCCGCGTGCGGTGGACAAGGTAAAGGTCGAGGAAAGCCTGCGCCGCGTTTCGATGTGGGAGTTCAAGGACCGCCAGATCGGCGAGCTCAGCGGTGGCCAGAAAAAGCGCGTCTTCCTCGCCCGAGCGCTCGCCCAGGGCGGTCGTGTGATCCTTTTGGACGAGCCCTTCACCGGGGTGGATGTGAAGACCGAGGAGGCGATCATCGCTCTGCTCCGAGAATTGCGCTCGGCCGGCTGCATCATCCTCGTTTCCACGCACAACCTCGGCAGCGTTCCGGAATTCTGTGATCAGGTGGTGCTCATCAACCGCACCGTGCTCGCCTATGGCGCGACCTCGCGGGTGTTCACCGAAGAGAATCTCGCGGCGGCCTTCGGCGGCGTGCTGCGGCAGTTTCACTTCGAGCACTCGACCGTCCAGGAGCACGACGGACGGACGATCCGCGTTCTAACAGACGACGAGCGCCCGCTCATTTTCGGCAAGGACGGCCACCTCGAATACAAGGACCGCCAGGAACACGAGGAACTTCTCAAACAACGATCCGAGGAACATGACTGAGGAAGTGGATAGGAGATCCTTGATCATGGATGGGCAGGGCAGGAAACTTGCTCCGTCCGACATTTTCGACCGCAGAAATGTCGTGCACGCCGACTTTGTAAAGTTCCAGAGGAACGAAACTCTCCCATCTTCCGACCGCAGAGCGGTCAAGCACGGTAGCCGTGGGCTTCAGCCCACGGTCACGATAGTTTCGGAAATCTTGTCGCATTGCGACAACGGAACCCGGCCCCAACGCTCACCCCAGCAGGTAACGCTCATCCACCGGCAAGTTGTGCAGCGTTACAAACTTCCGGTATTCGTTCTCGAAAGACGACTTGGCGTGGTGCTCCCGTTGGCGGGTGATGTATTGGATCGTGTCCGGCACCTGCGACTGCCCAACGGAAAACGCTCCGTATCCATCCTGCCACGAAAACCCCTTCATGGACGGCCACTGGCTGGAAATCCATTTCGACGACTCGCCTTTAAGACGTCGCATCCATTCGCTGAGAGCCATCGTTGTGGGCAAGCTGATCAGGAGATGAACGTGGTCCTCCACACCACCGATATGGAGTGCCTTTACCCCGTGGGATCTGCATATTCCGCCCAGGTAGCTCCAAACGCTTTGTTCGATGTCCGGAGTGATCCATCGTTCACGGTTCTTGGTCGAGAAAACGAGATGCAGGTGGATCGAGGTGTAGGTGTTCGCCATGCTCGCAATGATGGGTTTTTGAGGACTCTATTCCTTTGTCGCTCTGCGACACAATCCCTGTCTTCGCCGGTCCGTGGGCTGATGCCCACGGCTACCGTGCTTGACCGCTCTGCGGTCGAAGAGGCCCGAGTTACCGAGCTGCCGAAAGCCCGCATACAAACTCCGCGACCGCTGAAACCCACTGCTACCGTGCTTGACCGCTCTGCGGTCGATTCATTCCTCATTCATGTTAACTGAACTCCTCATTCCGTTTCAGTACGACTACATGCTGCGGGCCATTTGGGTCAGCGCGTTGATCGGGGGGACCTGTGGATTCCTTTCCTCCTTCGTCACGCTCAAGGGCTGGTCGCTGATGGGGGATGCCTTGTCGCATGCGGTGGTTCCGGGAGTCGCGATTGCTTACATTCTCGGCCTGCCCTTCGCGCTCGGGGCCTTTGTCGCCGGGCTGCTGGCGGCGGCGACGATGGCTTTCATCAAGGCGAAGAGCCGCATCCGCGAGGACGCGACCATCGGGATCGTGTTCACGAGTTACTTCGCGCTCGGGCTGGTGTTGATCACCCTGTTTCCCGCGCGGGTGGATCTGAAGGTGATTCTGTTAGGGAACATCCTCGGCATCGCCGATCCGGACATCCGCCAAGTCATTGTCATCAGCGTGGTGACCCTGGTCGTGCTCGTATTGAAGTGGAAGGATCTGATGTTGTTCTGTTTCGATCCGAACCAGGCCCGCACGCTGGGACTGCGCGCGGGTGTGCTGCACGTGGTGCTGCTTTCGTTGCTCGCGGCCACTGCAGTCGCCGCGCTGCAAGCAGTCGGAGCCTGTCTGGTG
>JANOKL010000050.1:0-1298 GCA_031419215.1 Luteolibacter sp.
CGACCTGGTGGCTGCTCGGTGGCTTGTTCGGTCTGGTTCTTTTGGTGGACGCCCTGAGGCTGCGTTTCAGGAAACAGGTCGAGGTGATCCGACGACTGCCGGGACGTTTTGCCCTCGGGGATTCCGGAGAGGTGAGACTCACGATTTCAAATCCTGGTGAGCAGGCAATCGACATCGAAGTGTTCGATGGCATTCCTCCCGGAGCCGATGCGCCGACGATGCCGTGGCAGGGGAGTGTGCCCGGTCAGAGGGAACTCAAGGTCTTTCATCCGGTGAAATTGCTGGAGCGCGGAGAGGTGACCTTCGGGCCGGTCCACGTGCTTTCGAAGTCCGAGTGGTCATTCTGGAAACGCCTCACCCATCACGGAAAAGCCGAGCGGGTGAAGGTTTACCCGAACTACGAGCCGGTGGTGCGTTACGCGCTTCTGGCGATGCAGCATCGCGAAAGTCCGATGGGAATCGTGCGCCGTCCACGCGCCGGAACCAGCCGTGAGTTCCAGCAGCTCCGCGATTATCGTGATGGCGATTCATTCGCGCAGATCGACTGGAAGGCGACCTCGCGTCGCCAAGCACTGATCAGCCGCGCCTATGAGGAGCAGCGCAATCAATCCGTCGTTTTCCTTGTCGATACCGGCCGACGGATGCGGGCGATGGATGCCGACTTGCCGCAGTTTGATTATTGTTTGAACGCGATGCTGCTGGTCTCTCACGTGGCGCTGCGACAGGGCGATCAGGTCGGCGTGCAATCTTTCGGCGGCACCAACCGTTGGCTGCCGCCGGTGAAGGGACTGCACGCCATGCCGGTGCTGCTGAATCATCTTTACGACTTCAAGACCACGCCGGAGCCCAGCGATTTTTCCGAAGCCGTCCAAAACCTCATGGCCCGTCAGCGCCGTCGGGCACTGGTCATCGTGTTGACGAATCTTCGTGGCGAGGATGGCAAGGAACTCATTCCTGCTCTCCAGGTTCTGGGCTCGAAGCATCTCGTGCTCATGGCCAGCCTGCGCGAGAGATCGGTGAATGATGCCCGGGAGCAAACTGTGGAAACCTTTGCCGACGCCCTGCGCTTCACCGCGTCGGATCGTTACATGACAGATCGCCGGGAAGTGCTCGCGGAGCTCACTGCACGGGGGATTCTCACGCTCGACACCACGGCCCAGCAGCTTGCGATTTCACTGGCAAACCGCTATCTCGACATCAAGTCAGCCGGGCGTCTTTAAGAGCCTGTCCGGGAAATTCAGCAGGATGAAACGCCCGGGCATTTCCTAACAGAATTTACAGAATTTCGCAGAATTTAC
>JANOKL010000051.1:0-11524 GCA_031419215.1 Luteolibacter sp.
TCTGTTCCATGGGTGACACGTCTTTCCAGGGCATGCGCCCAAGCTAGCGTGTAACCGATGTTCCGGTTCAGAATGTAACCGATGTCCTCGGTTCGAACCAGGTCAGCTCGACGCTGTCAAAGCCCGCTGTCGTTCCTGGAACCATGCCGGTGCCAGTGACGTCGATCAGTTCACCCGGCGCTCCTCCGCCGTATCCCGCGCCGGTGACGCGTCCGAACTCGAAGACCCGGGCATAGGCCTTCGCGGAAATCGGCGTGGCCCAGACTTCCACGCTCAGGTGGGTCTTCGAGGAAATGATGCCGTTCGGAAGATCGACATAGCCGGAAATGAACCCGCCCGAGCGATTGCCATTCGTCGCTCCGGTGATCGTCAGTCCCGTGCCGGTGAAAGTGGATCCATTTCCTCGAACCGTCGCGATCACCGAGGAAACGCTGTCAGGCATCGCAGTCCCCGCTGGCGCAGCTCCGGCGGCATTGTTGAACGACCAGCGGTTGGTGAGAGACGCGTGAGTTGGCAGTCCTCCAAGGATCGAAAGGCTGAAGACGCGAACGATCGAATAGAGTCGTTCCGTCAAAGGTGAGAAGGAAAGCATGAAGGAATGGGTTTTCCAGATGGGCGCAACCTGCTGAAGCAGAGGCGCTCGTTACTGTCCGAACGGACAAATTGATTCTCAAGGATCGAATCCGAATCAGCCATCCCACTTTCGGGTTAGAACTGAGAAGCCATTGCCGCACTGCATTCGCTTTGACTCCGGTGCCTGCGCAGGATTCGTTGTCCGGCATGGAGGTCATCGACTTGGGCGCGAACGTGGATTACGCGGAAGGACTGCGGATCCAGGAAGCTGCGGTGACAAACCTGCTCGAAGGCACAGGTGGGGAAACCCTCTTTCTTCTCGAGCACGCCCCGGTTTACACCATCGGACGACTGCGCGACCAATCCTCCCTCCGCTCGCGCGACTCCCTCCCCCACCCGGTTTTCGAAATCAGCCGCGGCGGCCAAGCCACCTATCATGGCCCTGGCCAACTGGTCGGCTACCCGATCCTCGATCTGCGCGAAAGGGAAAAAGATCTTCACGCCCACCTTCGCCGACTGGAGGACGCCATCATCCGCACGTGCCGTCATTTCGGCGTTCCGGCGGATCGACGCGACGGACTCACCGGCGTCTGGATGGAGAACCGCAAGCTCGCCTCCATCGGCGTCGGCGTGCGGCGATGGATCTCGTTTCACGGCTTCGCGCTGAACGTGACGAATGAAAGCCTCGGGCCGTTTTTCGCAATCACCCCCTGTGGAATCGATGGAGTGTCCATGAGCAGCATCGAGCAGGAAACCGGCAGGCCGATCACTGTCTCCGAGGTTGCTGAAGTGATCGCGCTTGAGCTCAGAAAGAATTAGGGGTGGAGCATTGGGAACCACTCGGCTCCGTGCTCCACCCCTCCCTCTTCCTGTCGGAAAAACCGTTGATCAGGCGTCGAGCCGGAGTGCTGCTTTCTGGGCTGCGGTCTTCGCTTCGAGCTTGCCGACATCGTCGGCGCTGGTGAGGCGCATGCCGACTGGCTTCGAAACACCGAACTCCTCCATCGTGACGCCATACATCACGTCGGCGCGGGCCATGGTCCGCTTCGAGTGGGTGACGATGATGAACTGGCTGTGGTCGATGAATCGGTCGAGTACCTTGACGAAGCGGTTGATGTTCGACTCGTCGAGCGGCGCATCGAGTTCGTCGAGCACGCAGAACGGACTCGGCTTGATCATGTAGATCGAGAACAGCAGCGCGACGGCGGTCATCGAACGCTCGCCACCGGAGAGCAGCGTGATCGACTGCAGCTTCTTGCCGGGCGGCTTGGCGATGACCTCGATGCCGGATTCCAGCGGATCGCTTTCATCGAGCAGCATGAGATCGGCCTCGCCCTTTTCGCCGAAGAGCTCCTTGAACATGTCCCGGAAGTTCTCGCGGACCTTGGCGAAGGTTTCGGAGAAGCGACGCTGGGTTTCCTCGTTGATGCGCTCGATGACTTCCATCAGCTCGGTCTTCGAGCGGACAAGGTCGTCGTGCTGGCCACGGAGGAAGCTGTGGCGCTCCTCTAGCTCGTCGTATTCCTCGATGGCGTCGAGGTTGACCGGGCCCATGGAATCGAGGCGGCGCTTCAGGTCAGAGACGATCGATTCAACAAAGCTCCAGTCCGGTTCACCGGTCATTTCACCTGGAATCTCCATCACTTCCTCGGCCTTCGAGTTGACCACGACGGTCGGCATTTCATCGTCCTCCTCATCCGAGGCAACCACCGTTTCACGTCCGCCGCGGGCCTGCTGGGCTTTCTGCGAGGCGATGCAAAGCAGCAGCGCATGGGCATCCGGCTCGAAGGTGGCGATCTCGATCTGGTGGCGTTCCTGAATCGTCTGCACGAGGCTTTCGAGGCGGAGCTCAAGCTTCGTCATCGCCACCTCCTCGCGACCCTTTTGCTCGTTCACCTTGGCGAACTGACGACGCAACTCACTGAGCACGCCTTCCGCCTGCTCGATGATTGCAAGGAGTCCGGTGCGGCTTTCGGCGCGGGTGTTGATCTCGGTCTGGAGATCGTCGGCCTCGTAGCGATGCGTCTCGCACTGCTCATAAAGCGCCGCGCTTTCGGCGGTGGCGGCTTCGATGCGCTGCTCGAAAATCTCGATCTCAGACTCGCGGCGCAGGCTGACTTCGCGGAGTTCCGCAAGGCGGGCCTCCATTGGCTTCTGCTGCTCTTCAGCGGCCTGCTTGGCGCGACGCTCGACGGCCAGCGACATGCGCAGCTCGTTGAGTCCTTCAGCGAATTCCGACTCGCGACGCGCGGCGGCATCGGCCTCGGTCTGCAAGCGGCGTTGATCGGCATCCAGTGCCTCAAGCCGTTCACGGGCTGATGCAAGTTCGCCTTCCAATGACTCGCGCGCATCAGCAGCGGTGCGTTCGCGCTGCTCCAGTTCGCCGCGTTCCCAGCGGACGTTGGTAAGCTTGGTTTCGAAATTCTCGACCTCGCGGGTGGCAAGGCTGAGTTGACCCTGAAGCGTGGAGACCTCGACCTTCTGACGCTGGAGACGCTCGCGCGAAACCTCGACCTCTTCCTGAAGTTCCGTCAGGCGGCCTTCGAGCTCCTTGACCTTGTTGCGGGCCTCTTCTTCAAACGCGGTCAGTTCCGCGACTTCGGCTTCGAGCGAGCGGACTTCGTTCTGACGCTCGAGCACCGAGGCGGAACCGTCGCCGGCAACACCTCCGCGCATCACGCCTTCTTTTCCTAACAGCTCGCCCTGCACCGTGGCGAAGGTGGTGCTAGGAAGCGAAGCGCGGAGTCTAACAGCAGTCGCGAGATCCGGCACGATGAGCACGTCATCCAGCAGGCGCTCGATCACCGCCGTGACGCGGCCATCGGATTTCACGCGGTCCAGCGCCCAAGCGATCGCGCCTTCCGGCAGCGACTGCATTTGGGTGCCCGCGGCATGGCCGATGAACCCCATCGGCAACACCGCCGCTACGCCGAGACGCTTTTCCGCGAGGCGGGTGATGATGTCTTCCGCGAGCTGGGCATCCGTGACGAGCACCGCCTGGAGATGACCCCCAAGCGCGGCTTCAATGGCACGGGCGCAGGTGTTGTCGGCCTCGATCAGTCCAGCGAGCACGCCCAACAGACCCGGCTTGAAACGATCCGGCTCATCGAGTCCGCCGAGCACGCTGCGGGTGCCCTTTTCAAAGCCCTCCCCACTGGCGACAAGCTGGCGGACGACGTCGAGCCGCGAGGAGCGCTGCGAGAGAACCTTGTGAATGTCAGCGGCCGCGACACGGGCGGCATCGAGATCACCACGGGTGTGTTGATAGCTGCGCTCGGCCTTCTGGAAGGCTTCCTCGAACTCGGCGATCTGCTGCGCATTGCGTGAGACTTCCTCGCTGAGCTGGATCTGCTGGGCGCGGATCTCCTCCAGTTCGAGGGAAAGCCGCTGCTCCTCTTCGGCAAGCTGGCGGGCGCGTTCACGGGTGCCTTCGAGCTGGGCCAATGCTGACTCGATGCGGGCCTGATGCGAGGCGACCAGCGACTGCGTGCGGTTCGCTTCGGCACGGGCTTCGCGCAGCGTGTTCTCGATCGACTCGCGTTCGCCCTTCGACATCCGGCTGCGCTCCTCGTGTTCGGCGAGCTGGTTTTCCTGATCAATGATCCGGCGCGTGAGTGATTCGAGCGCCTCGTTCGCGGAGAGGAATTCGAACTCCTGCTGGGAAAGCTTTTCGCGCGTCAGCTCAATGTCCTCGTGATTCTGTCGGATGCGGATTTCGAGCTCAGCCTTGCGCTCTTCATTGAACGCGATGCGTCCCTGGGCGGAGGCGAGCGCGTTGCGATGCTCGTTGAGTTGCTGACGGAGATCGGCGAGTTCACCTTCGAAGGCACGTGCAGCGGCGCGGGATTCGCTGACGGCTTCCTCCTTCGCGGGAAGCTGCTGTTCAATCTCGGTCTCGCGCACTTCGAGTCCACGGATCGAGGTTTTCAGCTCACAGATTTCGGCGTTGATCTCGACGTAACGCTTGTGGCCGAGATTGGTGTCGAGAATGCGTACGTCGGAGGCAAGGGACTGATAGCGGCGGGCCTTGGCGACCTGACGCTTCAGCGAGTTCATCCGCCGGTCCTGCTCGGCGAGCACGTCGGACACGCGCAACAGGTTGGCCTCGGTGTATTCCAGTTTGCGAAGGGCTTCCTTTTTCTCGCGCTTGTACTTGGTGATGCCGGCGGCTTCTTCGAACACCATGCGGCGCTCTTCGGGCTTGGAGGAAAGTATCTGGTCGATCTGTCCCTGGGCCATGATCGAGTAGGCGGTGCGCCCGATCCCGGTGTCCATGAACATGTCGTTGATGTCCTTCAAGCGGCAGAGCGTGCCGTTGATCCGATACTCGGAACGGCCGTCGCGATAGACCCGGCGGGTGATGGCCACCTCGTTGTAGGGAACCTTCAGCGACTCCTCGCAATCGGCCATCGTCAGCGTGACTTCCGCCATGCCGAGGGCCTTGCGCTTTTCCGTGCCGCTGAAAATGACGTCGGCCATTTCACCGCCACGGAGGGCTTTCGCTGAGGTTTCGCCGAGCACCCAGCGGATGGCATCGACGACGTTGGATTTGCCGCAGCCGTTGGGGCCGACGATGCCGGTGACACCTTTGGCGAATTCGAGCACGGTTTTGTCGGCAAACGACTTGAAGCCGTGGATTTCCAGAGTTTTTAGATACATCCTGACAGGAAGGGTTGGAGGTTCGCTCGAAGAGGGATGAGCAGGGAGACCCTACTCCCTGATTCGGGCCTCGGCAATCAGCCAGACGCTTTCCACACTAGATGCAGTGTTGTAATTTTTGATTAACCACCACATCTTGTGATTGGCGATACTTTGGCTGTCCGAACCATTTCACAGCGGGGATGCGGAACCTGTCCACTTTCAATCACCTGCAGTAAACAGGCTGGTTTTGTAGCGTGCCCCCATTTTCCTGTTGCAACTCGGTCTCAATAGATGATTATTCGCCCACATGGTTCACGCCCTCGTCAACGATCTCACTGCGGACAGCGCGATGACGCTGAACCAGGCGCGTGTCGGTTGCGACCTGCGGATCCAGGTGCTGAGCGGTCCGTCCTGTGATCGCCTGCGCGACCTCGGGTTCTGCGAGCAACTCCAGGTCCGGAAACTCGCCAACGGGCGGAATCTGATCTGCTCCGTCTGTGGCACCCGCCTCGCGATCAGCCGTGAACTGGCCGATCAGGTGTTTGTCGCGCCGGTGGCTTGAATCGAGGTCTGTTTTCCATGTCAGATTCCACCTTCGAAACCATCGCGCTGGTCGGGAATCCCAATTCGGGCAAGACAACCCTTTTCAATGCGTTGACGAAATCCGTCGAGCGCGTCGGCAACTACGCCGGAGTCACCGTCGCTGTGAAATCCGGTGAGATGTTCACCCCGCACGGGATAAAGCTGCAGGTGCTCGATTTGCCCGGCTGCTACTCGCTGCGGTCGAATTCCCCGGATGAGAAAATCGCCCGCGACGCGCTGCTCGGTGAACTGCCGGACGTTGCCAAGCCCGATCTGGTACTGTGCGTGGTGGATGCCTCTAATCTGGAGCGACATCTCAATCTCGTCCTCCAGGTCATCGAACTGAAGCTTCCGGTCGTCATCGCGCTGAACATGGTCGATGTGGCCGAGCGCCAAGGCTTGCGCCTCGATCCTGCGAAGCTGGCGGAGGAACTCGGCGTGCCGGTCGTGCCGATCCAGGCGAATGCCAACAAGGGCCTCGTCGAGCTGAAACAAGCACTGCGCCATCCCTTCCCTCTCGTCGCGGAAAGTCCGTGGGCACAGGGCGAGGGAGACCACGAAGCCAGCCGCCGCGTAACCGTCGCCAGTCTCTGTGAACTCGCAGCGCGGCGTCCGGACGCGCATCAACAGACGCTTTCCGACAAGCTCGACTCCGTTTTCCTGCATCCACTCTTGGGATGGCTCTGTTTTCTAGCCATCATGTTCGCCGTCTTCTGGGCGATCTTCTCATTTGCGGAAATTCCGATGGGCCTGATCGAGTCCGCACTCGGTGGCGCGGGCGAATGGCTGGGCGCGAAGATTCCCGAAGGCGATTTGCGTTCGCTGCTCGTCGATGGAGTGGTCCCCGGAGTTGGTGGCGTGCTGGTATTCCTGCCCCAGATCGTACTGCTGTTCCTCTTCATCGGTCTTCTGGAAAGCTCCGGCTACATGGCCCGCGCGGCGTTTCTGATGGATGGTTTCATGGCGAAGGCGGGGCTGAGCGGAAAAGCCTTTCTTCCACTGTTCAGCTCGTTTGCCTGCGCCATTCCCGGCATCATGGCCACCCGCACGATCGACTCGGCGAAGGAACGCCTCGTCACCATTTTCGTCGCGCCATGGATGAGCTGCTCGGCGCGATTGCCGGTCTATTTCCTGATCGTGCCGCTGCTGCTGCATGAAAATGAAGGCTCGTGGGTGCAGGCCTTGATCCTCTTCGCGATCTACACCCTGGGAACCTTGTCCGCATTCGTCGTCGCGCGCGTGCTTCGCGGTCGCCTCGGCCCCGACAAGACCCCGAATCATTTCCTTCTCGAACTGCCACCGTATCGCGCCCCGCAGTGGGGCTACATTTTCCGGCATGTGCTGGATCGCGCGTGGTCATTTGTGGCAAAGGCCGGCACCATCATCCTCGGTCTCTCGATCCTGCTCTGGGCGCTGAGCACCTATCCGAAAAGCGAAGGCACGCAGTCGGAAAAACTCGCCCACAGCGCGATGGGCCGCATCGGCGCGGTGATCGAGCCGGTGGTGAAGCCGCTCGGATTCGATGGCCGCACCGGCACTGCGATCCTGACTTCCTTCGCCGCACGCGAGGTCTTCAACACCACGCTCGGGGTCATCTTCAATGTCGAGGAAGCCGACGACGAGGCCGCCACTCGCGGGCTTCTGCGCGAGAAACTTTCCAGCGCCACCTGGCCGGACGGTCGACCGCTGTTCACGACGCTGTCGCTGGTTTCGCTGCTGATCTTTTACATCTACGCCCTGCAATGCCTGCCGACCTCGGCGGTTGTGGCGCGTGAGGCTGGGTCGTGGAAATGGGCGGTCGGCCAGTTTGTGTTCATGAGCGGCTTCGCCTACGTTGCCTCGTTGGCCGTGTTCCAGATCGGCCGCCTCTTCGGACTATCCTGACCCGCACTCCCATGCCCCACTGGCAAACCACCGTCGCACTCGGCATCGTTTTCCTGACGCTGCTGATCTTCCTGATTCGCATGGCGCGTCCCCGTCCCAAGGGTGGTTGCGGTCATGACTGCGGCTGCGATCATCCAGGAAAGCCCGGGTCTGATCGCCAAAAGTGAGACTTACTTCGGCAGGTGGGGACGCACCGCCTCCGCCAAGAGCTTGTAACCGGCTTCGTTGAAATGAAGCAGGTCGGCGACGAAAAGTTCCGGACGGACCTTGCCTTCGGCATCGAGCGTGATCTTGGTGGAATCGATGAAGATCAGGTTCTTCTCCTTCTTTGAATAGTCGGCGATGGCGGCGTTGAGCTTGTCGCCCTCGGGCCTTTCATTCCAGCGGGCAGGTGCCGGACTGAGGCCGATATAGGCGATGCGAACCTCAGGAAGCTTGGCGCGGATGGTCGCGACGAAGGTCTTGTAGTCGTCGAAAACCTGCTCTGCGGATTTCCCGGCGTGGAGGTCATTTCCACCGGCGCGGAGGAAGATCATCTTCGGCCCGTAGGGAAAGATCATCCGATCTGCGAAATGCGTGCTGTCCGCGATCTCATTTCCGCCGAAGGCGCGGTTGAGGATGGTCACTCCGGGAAAGTCGGTGGCGAGGGTTTTCCAGCGGACGATGCCGGAGGAGCCGATGAAGAGCAGCGCGTTCTTCGGCGGAGGGTTCGCGACGTCACGTTTTTCAAAAGCGGCGATGTCCTTCTCCCACTTCGCAAAGTTGTGTGGCTTCGGGGCGGCAACAGGCTCGGCCACCGCGACGGTGGCGAAAAGCACGGAGGCGATGACGAAATTGAGTAAACGCATTGGGTTCATATGTGTCCGGAAAGGCGGTGGATCAAGAGGCATCGTCGAGACTCACGGCGCCTTGACGGTGATGGGCGTCGCGGTGGGTTGAAATGGTTCGCCCATCTTGTCACCCACTTTGAGTCGATAGCTGCCCTTAAAACCGCGCCACTTGAGCTGGCCCTGGGCGTCGGTGGTGAGGGTGATATTGGTATGCCAGCGCCTGCCGATCCAGTCTTCCCATACCTCACCGGTCGGCCGGGTGGTCCAGTCCTCTTTCCAAAGCGCGGCCTCCGGGATCCAGTGGCTTTTTTCCCAGAATCCCCAGAGCAGGAAGCCATCGTAGGCGGGGTGGCTGAAGCAGGCGATGAGCGCATCCCGCAAATAATCGGCAGCGAGCTGGTCGTCGCTGTTGGTGACGACATCGAACTCGGTGATGACCTGCTTCGGCACGACCGTGGCGAAGCGATCGGTAATGCGCAGGATGTCCTCCGGCGTTGGCAAGTAACTGCTGTGGACATGGGCCTGATTTCCCAGCCCGTCGACACGGATGCCCCGGTCCTTCATCGACTTCAGGAGTTCGAAAGTCCTGTCCTGCTGCGGTCCCGGGCGGAAGAGCTGGTCCTCATTGATGCACAGCGGGAGTTTCGTGAGAGAGCGGGCAAGCTGGAAGATTTCCGGGCCGACCTGCTCCAGCGGCGGCCCTTTTTGCGCCAGCATCTCGGCTCCCTGCCAGGCGACGGGATGATTGATGACGTCCCACTCGACGACGCGATCCCCGGCGTTCGTGATGCGCTCGCGGACGCTTTCGAAGAGCGTTGCCTTGTATTTCTCCGGATCGGAAAGGCGACTGCGTGACCAGCCATCGACAGCCTCTTGCATGAGGTAATGACCCCGGATGACGATGTTGCGGTCCTTCAACCACGCGAAGCTTTGTTCGAGTTCGACACGGCCCTTCTCCTCATGGGGAAAGGAGTCGGGCTTCAGATCGTTTTCAAACACGACGCGGCTGAAGGTGCGGTCGACGATGTCGCGATATCGGTCGCCATCCGGGCCTTCCTTCGTCAGCCAGCCACGGGTCACACAGGAACCGAAGCCAAACTGGTGACGGTCGAGTTCCACCGTGACGGCGGTGTTCGCGAGCGGTTTGCCATCGCTGCCGATGACCTGAACGGCGTAGTCGGCCTTGCGGAGCTTTTCGATGCGATCCAGCGCGGCTTTCCGCCAGCCGGCGTCGGGCTCGCGGCCTTCATAGGTGATCTTCTGGCGCGGGAGCTTGGCGAGATCGAAGTCCGGCCCGTAGTTAAGCACCTGGAGGTCGGCGATTTCGATCGTCTGGATGTGATCGCCGAGAAAAAGAGTAATCTCCCCCTGCCCGGCCGGAGCATCGAGCTTGGCGATGAAGGCCAGATTCACCTGTTCCCACGCGGCACCGAATTTCGCTGTCTCCGTCATGCCGATCATGGCGTAGGTGGGCTTTCCGAGCTGGAGCTTGGCCACCGCCTGACCCTTCCCTTCCCCGACACTGCGGGCCATGTAACGGATGAGGATTCGGTCGTTGGATTTAATCGCGCCACTAAGCTTCGCCCCGACCTGCACGCTCCAAGGTTTTTCTGGAGTCGCGGTGGTGACCGTGATGCGCAGGGCCTCGGTGAAGGATTGACCGGAGACCGGGATAGCTACCACCGGGCCGCCCACACCTGACAGCTTGGACGTTGCCGCCAAGAGCCCGACTCCGCCAGCAGGCGGAGGCTCGGCGGCAAGAGCGACCGAGGTCAGGAGCAGAATGAAGAATCGGGCGAGCAAGCGCATGTGAAGGCGAAAACTACTGTTCGTCGGATGCTCTTTCACCTCACCTTGAAATCCACCCATCCGGGGTCCTGTGGTCTCGAGTCCACCTACGAAGGTCAGGCTCCAGAGGTTCATGAATTCTCTTGATCTGGCGGTGATCAACACCCATTCAAAGTCGTCCATGCGCCTAGTTGAACATCTAGGGCGTTGGATTCGTTCGATTTGCACGATGCATCAATTTGATCCTTGAACTTTGCGCCGCTGAAACTACCCTGTGTTCACTTTGTAAACCTACTGCTGCATTTTCGGCCACTTTTGACACATTTAGCGCCATTCCTCGCAGGTTGTTAACCCAAGGCACCTTTGTGAAAACCCCTCCATTTCCACGCAATCTGAGACGCCCGCAGAAAGGCTTCGCCCTCATCGTCACCTTGGTGATGATGGTCCTGCTGATGATTCTCGCCCTCGGACTACTGAACCTCTCGACCATCAGCTTGAGAAAAAGCGGCGTTTCGACAGCAGCGGCGACGGCCCGCAACAACGCCAGGATGGCAATGATGCTGGCGATTGGAGAACTCCAGAAGCACGCCGGCCAAGACCAGCGGATCACCGCCACGGCCGACATTGCCTCCGGAGATCCCACAGGCCTGACAATCCCGGACGGCAAGGCCCCCACCAACAATACCTCGATCAACAACATCGCCAAGGGCCTTTCCTCAGTCCAACCGGGAAGCCGTTACTGGACTGGAGTGTGGAGAAACAGCAACACCACCCTCGGAACCAGGATTTTCACCGAGACGCCGTCTGCACTTTTCCAGCAATGGCTGATCAGCGGCAATGAAGCAGGACCCTTCGGTGCGCTGAATCCCTCATCGCCCGTTTGCTCGGTTGGATCCAATGGAGCGGTTTCCAATCCTGAAACAGCGGTCTTGCTTGTAGGCAGGCGAACAGCTGGCGATCCATCCACTGACTCGGTTTCCCGCTACGTGGCGGCCCCTCTCGTCAACGTCACCGGGTCAGGCAAGTCCTCCTCGAAAACCGTGGGGCGCTACGGCTGGTGGAACGGAGATGAAGGAGTCAAGGCCCGGATCAATTCGAAGAGAAGCAATGTCGACCCCGCAAGCTACGCATCGCTCGCCGCTCAGCGCCGTGGTTGGGAAACAGTGGCCGGCTTCGAAAGCTATCCCACTCCGACCTCTGGGGCGCATGAATCACTTACAAACGTC
>JANOKL010000052.1:0-4763 GCA_031419215.1 Luteolibacter sp.
CGGGGGCCATTCCGTCGAAGCTGCCGGGCGATCTGGCGATGCATCTGCCGGCCGGTGCGGACGTGGTAATGCAGACGCATTTCCATCCGTCCGGAAAGCCGGAGCTCGAGCAGGCGGAACTCGCGTTCTACTTCGCCGACAAGGCCCCGTCCAAGCCGCTGATCTCCGTCGAGGTGCCACCGGTGTTCGGGCGGCTGGCGGGGATCGACATCCCAGCCGGAAAGGCGGACTACACCGTGACCGACAACGTGACCCTCCCGGCCGACGTGGAGGGCATCAAGGTCAGCGGACACGCCCACTATCTCTGCAAGAAGATGAAGATGACCGCCACCCTGCCGGACGGCAGCCAGCGGGTCTTGCTGCAGATCGACGACTGGGACCTCGACTGGCAGGACGGCTACACCTTTGCGGAGCCGGTGAAGCTGCCCAGGGATACCAAGATCGAGACGGTGCTCCTTTACGACAACTCCGCCAACAACCCGAAGAACCCCCACCATCCGCCGCAGCGCGTCAAGTGGGGCCGTGAGTCGGACGACGAGATGGGCAGCATCACCCTCACCGTGGTGCCAGCGAAGGCGTCAGACAGCGAGATGATCGAAAAAGGCATTCGAAGCCAGGCGGGACGTCGTCTGGCCGCGGCCGTCGGGTCCGGGATCAAGGATCGTCAAAAACAACTCTCCTTCGAGTACCACGACCAGAACCACGACGGCAAGCTGGTGGCGGACGAAGTGCCGGAGGAAAACCGTAAGAAGGTCTTCACTGAGTTCGACAAGGACGGGAACCAAATCATCGAGGGCACGGAGGCGACGGCCCTGAAAACCTGGCTGGAGGGCATGCGCACGCGCGGGCGATGATCAGGGCCTGCCTGCTGCTTGCCCTGTTCCTGGTGGCACTGCCCTCGCGGGCGGAGACGCTCGTCTTCGAGACCCTCGCGGGGACCCGGGAAACCGTCTTCGCGAAGGACGGGGCGAAGGCGGTGGTGCTGGTCTTCATCGATGCGGAGTGTCCCATCGCCAACGCCTATCAGCCGGAACTTCAGCGCCTGGAAAAGAAGTTCAGCCTGCAAGGCCTGCGCTTCATCATGATCCATGCCGACCCGGACACGACGACCGAGAAAGCAAAGACCCATGCCAAGGAGTTCGGCATCACGGCACCCGTCTGCATCGACAAGGGGCACCAGTGGGTCAAACGCACCGGGGCCAGCGTCACTCCCGAGGTCGTGGTTCTGAATCCGGATGGAAAGACCCTCTACCAGGGCCGGATCGACGACCGCTACGCGGAACTAGGAAAAAAGCGAGCCGAGCCAACCGTGCGCGACCTGGAGACGGCCCTGGCCGATGTAGTCGCCGGAAAGCCAGTCAAGGCAGCAAAGACCCAGTCCGTCGGCTGCCGGATCTTCGTCGAGTAAGCAGCCGGCCGATTACCGCGTTCAATGTTCGAAGAGTTTTTTCACCGCCAAGCCGCCAAGAAAGACAAGTTCGGTAACAAGCCTTGGAATCCATCTTCCCTTGGCGACCTTCCAACCTTGGCGGTTCAACCTCTTCTCTTCACTTCGATGTTCAATGTTGGACGTTCAATGTCTTGTCCCGGCATAGCCAACAGGCGACGACGGATCGCTCCCCTCTTCCTGAAAACTGAACACACCAATCCGAAGGATTTGAGACGAACACTTTCCAACAATTCCTGAGTCAAAAAACTAGCAAACTCTCTCCCACTTCCCACTTCCCACTTCCCACTTCTCCCCTCCCTCTTCCCTGATCACCGATCACCGATCACCTCTTCCCTAACCCCACTTCCATTTCCCTATCGTCAGCGCGATTCTGGATTACCGGTGTCGCATCAAGATGACGACCTGCCCATCCCCACACGGACTTCCGCTCAAACTGCTGGCGTTTGCTTCCTTTGCGATCGTGACCTGCCCGTCCTGCATGTCGGCTCCCCCCTCCCAACCTCTGGCCGCTGGGCGACGGCCTACAAACGCCACCCCACCCGGAAACCCAGCGGCAAAGCCGCGGTATCCGGATCCTCGCTATCGACCGCCGGTCGATTTCTCCGAGCTCCAAGCAGTCGCACGCCAGGTCGCGAAGGCCAGCGGCCGCGAAATCCACTGGCGTCTCGCACTCGGACCCGATCCCGGTCCCCTGGTCAGCATCCGTGGCGGATTGAACGATTGCACGATCTTCATCCATCCGGTCGCCTCCCGACGACTGCCACCCAACACCTGGGCCTTCCTCTTCGGCCACGAGTTCGCCCATCTGGTCGAAGACCTGGGAAACCATTCCCCGGACAACCCCACCACCGAACTGAAAGCTGACATCGCCGGTGCCCGCTATGCCATGGCCGCCGGCTACCGGATCGAATCCTTTCTCGGCTGGGTTCTCACCGAACCGAACCAGAAATCCAAGTCCCACGGTTCCCTGCGTGACCGCGTCAACTCCATCGCCAAGCACTTCAACGTGCCTCTCAAGTCGATTCACGCCCAGCAACAGCGCTACGCCAACCCCCAGCCCACCCCACCCCGGTAGCCTTCTCTTCCTCTCCGAAGAAGGATGTTCGATGTTCAATGTTGGACGTTCGATGTTCGATGTTCGAAGAGTTTTCTCACCGCCAAGCCGCCAAGGCCGCCAAGAAAGACAAGTTGGGATACAAGACTCCGAATCCATCTTCCCTTTGCGACCTTTCAACCTTGGCGGTTCAACCTCTCCCCTTCGATGTTGAACGTTCAATGTTCGACGTTCATCTTCCTCCAGGTCGGGTAACACCCCATTGGACGCACCCGCCCTCCTGCTACTGTGTCGACTGCGGAAGGCACCTCCATCTTCCCACTTCCCACTTCCCACTTCCCACTTCCCACTTCCCCCTTCTCCCCGATCACCGATCACCGATCACCGATCACCGATCACAATATCAAATGAGCAATCTTATCATCATGAAAGTCCTGATCGTCCTAACCTCACACGGCGAGTTGGGTGACACCGGCAAGAAAACCGGCTTCTGGGTGGAGGAGTTTGCGGCCCCTTATTACGAACTGGCGGCTGCCGGGGCGGTAATCACCCTGGCTTCTCCCAAAGGCGGGCAACCGCCGATTGATCCCAGAAGCGAGGAGCCCGAGGCTCAAACTGAATTTACCAAGCGCTTCGACAAGGATGAACCGCTCAAGCAGAAACTCGCGCACACGTTGAAATTGAGCGACGTCAAGGCCTCCGATTATCATGCGGTGTTCTATCCGGGCGGCCATGGCCCCTTGTGGGACCTGACCAAGGATGTCAACTCGATCGCCCTGCTCGAAGCCTTTCAGCAACAAGGAAAGCCCATGGCCCTAGTGTGCCATGCGCCCTGTGCCTTGCTCCACGTCAAACTCCCCAATGGCGACCCTTTGATCAAGGGCAAGAACGTGACCGGATTTGCCAACACCGAGGAAGCGGCAGTGAAGCTGACCGACGTCGTGCCGTTGTTGCTGGAGGATGAGTTGAAAAAAGCGGGCGGAAATTACAGCAAAGGCCCGGATTGGGGAGTCTATGTGCAAACCGACGGGCTGCTGATCACCGGCCAAAACCCAGCCTCTTCCGCCGAAGCCGCCAAAGTCCTGATCAAATTGCTAAAGCACTGAGATCAAGCCGCGAACTTCGCGATCCGCCGCAGCCTTTGATCCGGAGACTTCTCTTCAATTCAACGTTCGACCTGTCCTTCGTAGCTCTCTTGGCCTTCGTAGCCTTCTTGGCCTTCGTAGCCATGGCGAAGTAGGTGGCGAAGTAGGCAGCGAAGAAGGATGTTGGACGTTCAATGTTCGATGTTCGATGTTCTACCCGCCCCGCGAAAATCCTGCGCAGTTAGACACGCGGACTCCGATTCAGAATCAGCCCCGAACTCTTGATCTTCGTAACCGCCCCCCTTCACTCAGAGGTCCCAGCGATGCGATGAAGGCACCCACTGGTAGCCCTTCCTGCCATTCGGAATCACGATGCCCAGGCCGGGCCAGGGGAGATGGAAGCCGAACACATGCTCACCGGTGCCTGCGATCTCGGCGAAGACTTTCCTGCGCGTGGCGATGGCGACCTCTGGATTGTGGTCGAAGTCGATGAACCAAGCCGGGTCTTCGAGCATCAGCACATGGTTGTGGGCGAGATCGGAAATGTGGAGGAGGGATTGTCCGCCGGACTGGATGCGAAAAATTGCATGGCCATCCGTGTGGCCCGGGGCCGAGAGGATCGTGATCGCGCCGCCGAGGATCTGGTCGCCGTCTTTGTGGATGACAAGGTTCGGCTGCAGGGTGTCGAAGGAGCCGCAGACGTTGCGGATCATGCCCTTGATATCGTCGGTGCGGTGCGATTTCGAGAAATCGGGTTCCTTGCCGCGCCAGAAATCCACCTCCTCGCGCAGCACGTGGACGGCGGCATTGGGAAACAGGATCTTGCCTCCGCTCGCGAGGCCGCCGATGTGGTCGATGTGCGAGTGGCTGAGCAGGGCGTGGGTGACATCGGCGAAGGCGATGCCGAGCGACCCCATCGCGTCGGCCAGCCAGCCCCAGTTCGGGTTCTTGTGCGGACCGAAGCCGGCGTCGACGAGGATTACCTCCTTGTCCTTCCGCAGGAGCAGGATGTTCACGTAAAGCGTCATGTCGTCGGGACGCTCCCCGAGTGCGGTGAGCGCCTTGGTCATTTCGGCGCGCTCGGCCGGAGGCCACATCTTGTTGGTCACGCCCTGCTTGAACGTGCCGTAGCCGTCGCTGATCGACCACGCCTCGAACTCCCCGATCGAGAACC
>JANOKL010000053.1:0-4005 GCA_031419215.1 Luteolibacter sp.
TTGAACGACGCGGTGAACTGTCCCATGCTGCCGCTATTTCCCAGCAAGTCGAAGGTGTTGCCATATTCCCCGTTGCTTCCGGGTCCGATCGAGCTCGGCGGGCTGGTTTGCCAATAGTTTGCGTGCCAAAGGCCGAGGTTGTGGCCGAGTTCATGCAGCAGCGTGCCGACGGAGTTCGTCTTGAGATTGATGTTCCGGCCGCCGACCCCAGCGGATCCGCCATAGGATCCGACGCTGCCGTTCCAGCGGATCACTTCGTTGTTGTAAGCGAGGTTGTCATAACCGGCGGCTCTCGCCAAGGTAATGGCATGCCCTCGGAGCATGGAGTCTGCGGAGGCCCCATCGGCCTGGTGCTGGACATACCAGCTCTCGGGATAGGGCAGCACGATCAGCGGCGTGACCGCATAGGTGAAATAGCAACGACCGTAGCTGGTTTGTGAAACCCAGTCTGCCATTTGACGGAGGGCATCGTGACACTCCGCCTCGGATTGAGGGTCGATCAGGTGGTCAGGGAAACTGACACGGATGTAAAGCATGCTGCGCAGGCCGGTGGTGCTGCCGCCGGGTATGGAGCCGGTGGGAGCGGTGGGCGCACCGGAACCAGCGCCGGCATTAAGAGTGACACCACGGGATTCCCAGTGGGCGCGTTCCTCTTCGGAAGAATATTCCTCGGCGACCTGTTCAATGTGTCCGCCTGAGCAGACGTAAATGATGCGCTCCGGAGTTTCGAAGGCGGGGGTCTGCTCGGTGATCGGGGGCAGCGAGCCGGTCTCTGTTCTTTCCACCACGGTTTCCTTCTCAGATACAGGGCAGGTTTCAACGACCGGTCGGTCACCCGGAGCCGGGCGCTCGCCCTTCTCGAGCTGGCGCAGGGGAGAATCCGCCACCGCCATGTCGTAGCCGACGGAAATGCCGTTGATGGAGGTGGAGGACAAGCTCCGCTGCTGGCCGCGCTTTCCAAAAACATAGGCGTTCCAATGTTCGCCTTCCTCCGTTGAGACCACGCGGGTGTAAGGCTTGAAATCCGGCGAATTTTCCTGACCGGGAAGCGGCGCGTTGCCGTTGACAATCAGCGCTGCCCTTACGCGGACACGCTCTTCCAAAAGGGACGTGATGCTCTCCGGCAGGTCCTGCCGGATCACCATCGGCACGGCATTGGCGATCGCCTGCTCGGGATCGAGGCGGATCATCTCCGCGATTGCCTTCGTGTGTGCCTTCGCCCGCGTTGCGCCTTCCGCCAGCATGGCCCTGCGCAAGTTTTCCGGGGTGGCGAGGTAGGTCTTCGCCCAATCTCGGAATTCACCGATCGGCGGGGAGTCTTGCCGTGGCGCTTGGTCAGCATGAACCGCGGCGCTTGATGCTGTTGGCGCTACTGGTGCTGGCCTTGATTCCGTCCTCGAACTCGAAATGGACGGAGCGCCCGCCGATCCTGTCACTTCGGACGTGGGCTGACCCGTTTGCGGAGAAGTCTCGACGGAAATGAGCCAGATCAGCGCGCCGACAAGCATCGCGGAGGCCAGTGTTACCAGTTTCCTTTTCATGAATGGGTTTTTATGGATGCCAGCAGGGATCAACTTGGGGCCTCGGTTGGACCCTGAAGTCCGACCAAGATAGGATTGGGGTTTCAAGCCTCATGAAGTCGGAGTGCGCCGTTGTGGACGATATTCCAAACTATAAATGATCATTGAAGGTAATCGGCAGTCTCCGACAGCCGCCCTCCTCTATTCAAGGTCAAAATCGCGTGTGTCGGCGCGAGCGCCTTACACAGGGCAGATTCAGGCCATGAACTGCTTGATTGCGCCCGTCTGGGGGAGCTTTTTACGCGCCATCTCCAGGTCGAGGTCGCCGTAGTGCTCGGTCGGATTTCCGTGGGCGTTGAGAAGCGTGGTGTACCAATTTCCCAGGGTTTTGTGACCCTCGTTGCCAAGGAATGGCAGCCGGATGTAACGGCCTGCGATGTCCAGATTGCAGTTGTTGCCAGCCATGATCAGAAATGGCGATTCAATCCCGATGCCGTGGTGGGTTTCTCCATTCTCCGGAAAGTACATGATCATCGTGTTGTCGAACATGGTGCCATTTCCTTCGGGGGCCTGCTTGAGCTTTTCGACAATGGTCCTGACCTGATTCATGTGACTGATCCGGATCTGCTCCCGGGTCATCCACGCGGGCACCCCGCCGAAGGCTTCATCGTGTCCCAACGGATGAATGCCCACACGATCCGTTTCATTCCCCGGCAACCCGGTGATCGGCGTGCCGAGATCATCAATCGTGTAGGTCACGACGTTGGTCAGGCCGGCTTTCAATGCGGCGATCAGCACGTCTGTCATCGCAGCCTGTTTCTCGGGAGTGCTCGCATTCGCTCCACCATCCGCGTGGACCGGATCAAGTTCGGGCAGGAACTTGGCAAGCGACCCGGAAAGCGTGATCAGTTTCTTGTTCCGCTCGCGGATCGCCTCGATCGATTCGATCTGCGATTCCTGGCGCTCCATTTCATGCCCCTTGATTCCGCTGGCCTTCATGCCCTCCTTGCTCTGCAGGAACGACAGCATGTCATTGTCGGAATTCACGGCTTCCGGGTTCAGGACGGATTTGAAAAGTTCGCTCCGTGCGGTATCCGGGTCCGCGTAGCAGTAGTTCCGCGTCTGCGCTGCCGGCGCGGAAAATCCGGAGACAATGCCCGATCGGCCTCCGGCGAATGACAACTCGACGTGCCCGAACGGGGATGGAAACAGCTTGGCGAGCTCGAAATCAATCGTCGTCCGCTTGATCGCACTGAGGGTGTTTCGATTGGATTTGAAGCAACCCATGACCGACGAAAATGAATAGTGAACGTTCTCACTCATCTTGGCCGAGAGCCCCTGCAGGATGGTCATGTGCTCTTTGTGCGCGTCCAGGCCTCGAAGCCATTTTGGCAGCTCATACTTGTCCAGATCCACTTCGAGAGGCTGCTTGCTTTCATCAAGCGCCCTGTCCTTGTCTGAAAAATTGCGCAGGGCCGTCTCCAAAGGGCTGATGCCGCTTGATTTCCGGATGAAGATGAAGCGCTTCGGAATCCCGGCGCTGCCTGGAGCGGCGAACAACTGGTTGAAGGACGGAGCCAAGGCCATCGCACCGGCTCCCAGCACTGACGTTTTCAGGAAATCTCTTCTGGTGTTCATGGGACTAGTTCTCGATGGCTTTGCGATAAATAAATGAATCCGAAGTGAGGAGCGATACAATTACAGCGTCGAAGCTGCCGCCACTTTCAGCATAGGCCTGCTCCGCATCGATCAGGGTTTTCGAATCGGAAAGGAACTCGTTGCGGCCCATGAAATACCGGAAGGCGTAGCGGATGATGGACTGACGGACCCGACGCGATTTCGCGAGACGCCCGGCCAGGTCAACCGCATCCTTCACGTCGCCGTCCAATGACGGATCTCCCGTGCCTTTCAAGTGCCCCGTTGAATTGACCTGCAGTGTCTTGTAAATGTCCCGGGTATCGCTCAGCAGCGTGCCCTTGTCCGGACTTTTCTTGATGAGCTTGTCCGGATACTCCAGAGACTCCTCCGAACGGAAGCGGCCGAAGTCATCATAGGTTTCGAAGGTGTAGCCGAGTGGGTTCATATGCTCATGGCACTTCCAGCAGGAGGTGGTTTCGGTCGCGCTCGCCAAGCGGTCGCGCAGGATCCGGTTATGGTCTTCCGGAATGACGGCATCGACGCTGATGGGCACGTCGGGAATGGTGCCGGCGAGCAGTTTTTCACGCACCCATTTGCCACGATGCACGGGATCCGTCTCCGTGTTCTTGGCATGGGCAATCAGCCAGGCGGGATGGGTGAGCAGACCCTTCCGATTCGCGACTTTGGCCGGCTGGGTGGTCTGGTAATCCCAGTTGTCCATTGGGATGTCGTAGAACTTGGAAACATTGTAACCGACCATGAAATCGTAGCCATAGCCGCGATACAGGTCGAAGGGAGCGGCCTCCTTCTGCCCTTTTTCCAGGCGGGCGGTGATGCTTTCCATGGA
>JANOKL010000054.1:0-3060 GCA_031419215.1 Luteolibacter sp.
TGCGAGGTGATCTGGGCAGAGCGCGGGCGCATCTTCATTCTGACGGTGCCATCGGGAAGAAGCGTGGGGGTAACCACCAGCGAGATGCCGATTTCACGATGCTTTTCCGGATCCACGTCGATCGACGTGTCCGATTCGCCAATCTTGTAACGGACCTGCTCGGTGATGTTGTCGATTCCGTTGCCCTGGCTGCGGGTCGAGGTGATGATCGGCACGCGGTCGATGATCGAAATGGTGGCCTGTTCGTTGTCCTCGGTGATCAGAGTCGGGTTGGAAACCTGCTTGGCCAGCCCACCTTCCGCCAGGGCGCGGAGGACACCGCTTAGCTGCACGGGGCTGAGGACCAGGTTGACGTTGTCTCCGATGGCGGTGTCAATTCCGCTGCTGTTGTTTGGAACCGTATTGAAGTTGGAGTTGATGCCGAAAATCGAGTTCAGGCTCTTGGCGACTTCGAGTGTCGTTCCGTTGGAGCCGAGGGAATTCGTCCAGTCGACTCCGGTGCGCTCTGCCGCGCTGCTGTTGATGCGGAGAATTTTGGTTTCTACCACGATCTGACCCTTCGCCTGATCGATGTCATGCAGGAGTGAGCGGGCGGCCTCGATTTTCTGGGCGTTGTCGATGATGATGACGGTGTTGGTCTTCGGCTCGAAGTTCACGACACCGGACGCGCTGAGGACTGGCTTGATGAGTTCCTTGATTCCGGCGATGTCCGTGGGGCGGAGATACTTGAGTTGATACTGGAACTCCGCGCTGGGCAACTGGGTGAGTTGGACGGAAGTGAGGGCGTAGATCGTGCTGCCTTTGGTGTAGAGCGTGAGGCCATACATGAAGGCGAGTTCCTCCATCTGCTGGAGTGGATTTCCGTCATTGAGGTGCCCTGTGACCTGATACTCCGGGGTGGCGATTTTGGCGTTGTGGAAATACTGGCGACCAGCCTGCTTCGCCAGGAACTGGAAGATGTCGTTCAGGTTGGCGTCCTTGATGAGGTAGCCTTCTTCGGCCTGTTCCATCGCCTTCTTCTGTTGCTCAAGAGGTGGGAAGGTTCCGCCTGTGGCGGGCTCTCCGGGAGCTGCCGGAGGTGGCGTGACCGGTGGCTGTCCAGCGGGAGGAAGATCAGCGGTGAGGCCTCCTTCATTGGCAATGGTTCTTTCGCCGGGGATTGGAATATCTGCAAGAGGGCCGCCGTCCACGACTGGGGAGACCGGTTCCACCAGTGGGTCTCCGGGAGTCTGTGCGTGAAGTCCAGAAGTCGCGAAGATTGCGGCGATGACGATTCGGGTGAAGTGGGTCGGTTTCATGGCGGACAGCTGGGATCAGTTGGTTCGGGTGGGGGCCGAGTTGATGGAATCGGATTCGAGTTCGAGAGGGGCATCTCCACGGGCGGGCTGCATGCCCGGGGCGAGCACGCCCTGATTGCCCTTGCTCATGCCCTGCGGCATGAGATCGAGCGTGAGACTTCCCGTTTCGCCATTCTCAAGATTGCGGAACAGGATCGTGCGTGCGGTCACGTCGAGGATCTGAGTGTTGTAGGTGTGGGTTTGATATCGCACAGGGAAACGGTCTCCCTTCAGAAAGCTGCGGGTGCCGACCAAGAATCTTCCCTCCCCCGGAATGACAGTGGTGACGGGAATTTTGGCGATGACTTCGGAAAACTTGATTGAAGGCAAGGCGATGGGGCGGGGCTGGTTTACCTGGACGATCTTGGGCTTCAGCGGCTTTGCCGTGGGATCCTGAGACTGGCCGAAAGGGTCATTCGTACGGCTACGAATCGAGAGAATCGCGGTCAACGACGCGACATAAGACTCGACTTCCGCCCCTGCATAGCGGGAAGCGATCTGGGGAACTGGCCCAGCATCCGCTTCCGCCTTTTCCTCTTTCGACCCTGGGGCATCGGTAGGTGCGAGCAGCTCGGGCTTGAAATTGGCGGCGGATTGGGCGGTGAGAGACACCGGCCAGAGCGCGCACAAAGTCATGAGTTGGATCAGTTTTCCCATGCCGTGTAGGTGACGTCGAAGTTGAGATGTGCCGATTGGTTCGTGCTGAGATCGATCTTCAATTCCTGAAGTTGAAGCTGTGGCATTTGCGTTTCCAAGGCGAGGAAGGCGCGTTGAACCGTGCGGTAGGTGCCGCGGAAGCCGAGGCGGATTTGGGCGGAGCGCTGGGCGGAGACGGAACCGAATCCTCCAGGCGTGTTGAGTGGCTCGAAGGCAGTCGGTTGGAATTCCTTCGTAGGAAGCTTCTCCTGGATCTTGCGGAGATTCGCACTGACCGCGCTTTTGGTTTCTTCGGCAAGCTGCACCTTCCAATGATCGATGTATTGGCGCTTACGGCTGACCTTGGCCTCGATCTCGAGCGCACTGATGCGGTTCTTCTCGTGGCTGCTGAAGTGAAGCTGCTTGTTGGCGAAGGAGTCGGTGACCTTGCCCTTGATGATCGATGCCCCACCGACGACAACAAGAGCCCCGACGATGGGGAGCACGATGCCGAAGAGGGCGATGGATTGGCGGTAGAACACGGTGGATGAGGGGGATGTAGGGATCAGGGAGCCTTGGCGACATTCACTGCCATAGGGTCCTTCGCTTCGAAGCGCTGAGTGATCGATAGATCAAAGGTGAAGGGATAGGTCGTGGGATCGTCGTCCTGGATTTCATCCGCAGGGCGGGCCTTGAAGGTACTGTTCTCCTGCATCTTGACGATCGACATGACTCCACGGTTGCCAATATCGGTCCGGAACGCGGGGTTGCCGGTGATACGCGCAATTTCTGCAAAAGCAGCAGAGATGCCTTCACGGGTGCTGACAGAGTTGAGGCGATCGACTGCCTCATCACGTGCAAAGCCTGTGATCTTCCATTCCTTGACGAAGCCGACCTTGGCCTGTCCGGGAACAAGATCGGGCCGGACCGAGTGGGCGAAATTTTTCACCAGCACGCCGCTTCGTTCCGGGAAGAGGCGGCACAGGAGCTCCATGGAGGTCCAGGCTTTCGAGCGGTCGTCCAGAAGGTTGTCCCAGTGCTCGACCCGCTGGCTCTCGGCATTCAGGCCTCCAAGGCGCTGCTGCAC
>JANOKL010000055.1:0-8631 GCA_031419215.1 Luteolibacter sp.
CCCTGATGGACCATATGGCGGATCTCGGCGGCCAGTTGCTCAGTGCGGGCTTTGGTTTCGCGGAGGTCATCCTGGAGGGAGAGGAGGCTTTCCAGCCTGGCGGCCTTGGTCTCCATGAGGGTGAGGTTGGCGCGGTCTTGGTCGATCTGGCGCTGGAGATCCTTGAATTTCTGCAGGCTATCGGTGCCGCCGAGGACTCGCAGGATGTCCTTGCGGCGGTTGGAGAGGGTGGTGTTTGTCTGTTCGACGGAGGCGATTTCTTCACGAAGAGCTGCGGCCCGGTCGCGGAGGGCTGCTTGCCGTTCGGTGAGGATCCGGCGATTGAATGTGACGAGGTCGTCGTAGTCCCGCACGAGTTGATCAGGGAAGGTGATCTGCGCCTCGTTGAACACGCGCTGGATGTCGGTCAGATCGAAATGGATGTCGTCATCGAGTCCGCGTTCGATCTGGGCGAGATCGTGACGGGCGTTGTAAAGCAGGGTGTTGTTGGCGGCGATATCGGTTTCGATGGACTCCGCTACTTCGCGGGCGAGTTCGGTTTCCTGGCCGTGAAAATCGAAGGCATCGATGGCGCGAACTTTGGTTTCTACCTCGTCGCGTTTGACGGTAATACTGGCGCGGAGTTTGTCGAAATCCTTGGGCTTGAGGGTGATCTCGGCCTGGAGATCGGCGGCGTTGGCCTGGAGCTTTGCAGAGGCGGCGTCGGCCTCGTATTTCGCGGTGAGGAGGGCGTCGTCGAAGCCGAGGACTCTGGCGAGGTAGGGCTTCCAAGCCTTGTGCTTGCCGGCGCTGAACTTGGTCAGTTGGAAGACGTTTCCGTAGTCGTTCTGGCCTCTGAGGAAGTAACCGAGGCCTTTGCGGTAAGACCAGGGCTTGATGGGAGTGAAGCCGAGCAGGCTGTCGAGGAGGACCACGGCATTGTCGAAGGTCTCGCGCCAATGATCCCATTCCGGCTCGGGCAGTTCGGAGAAGTTCTGCCAGCGGAGCTCGTGGCGTTTGAAGGCGATCTTGGTGGTTTCGGCGGCGGCGCGGCGGATGGTGAGAAAGCCGCCTTCGGGAAGCTGGATTTCGAGGAAAAAGACGAAGTCGGAGAAGAGTTCGGATTTGCGGCGGAAGAGGTGTTCCTTGTTGACCTGCTTGAGCAGGCAGAAGTCGAGGATGTCGATGAGGAGGGTTTTACCGAGGCAGTGACCGATCTTGGAATCGTCCTTCGGGTGGCGGATGTGGGCGAGGACTACGTTCAGTCCGTCCCGGAATCGGATGGGCGGGAAGATCGCGGGTTGGTCGGAGTAGAGGTGGCTGAGCTTCATGCGGCGTCACCTTTCCGGGGTTGGAGGTATTCGAAGGAATCGGTCTGTGAGTGGTAATCGACGCGCCCGACGAGGTAAAGGAAATGGATGGTCGGCAGAAAGACCACCTCGGCATCGTCGCCAAGATCGGCGAGGCTGGACTTCAGGTCGGCGAAACGACAGATCCGCTCCCGCTGCAAGCACGCCAGCAGACGACTGGCGGCGCGGAGGACGCAGGTGTTGAGATTCAGGTGTTTCGCAGGGCGGATCATGCTTTCTGGCCGATTTCGCAGTTCACATACATGTAGTGGATCACGATTTTTACGAGGCGGCGGGCGGATTGGATCTCCGGGCAGCGTTCGTGGATGAGGTTGTAGACGTTTTCCAGTGCCTCGTCGAATGTGGTGAAGCGGTCCCGATGGACGATGAGCTGACCTTTCAGTTCGTCGGCGACGGTGTGGTATTGCTCCTTGAGGAATTCGTTGCGGGGGTTCATGAGGAATTTCTCGATTTCCGAGAAAAACGGCATGGAACTATCCTTCATGTAGGCGTCGTAGGCTGCGGTGAGGCCGTTGATCTCGTTCTTGGCGGGCAGGCCGGGGTAGTCGTGGAAGTCGTGCTCGCTATCGAAGGCGGAGTTGAGGGACTGCCGGTGGCCGTGGAGGGCCAGGATGACATCGCGCAGGTCCTCGGGGACGAACTGGATGGGCGAGCGGAGTTTGTCGAGGCCGGCCGCCTTGGCAATGGGCGGGTGGACGAGGAGTTCGCGCTCGATGTCTTCCAAGCCGCGCAACCAGACATGTTCGACGCCGGTGGCGGACTTGATTCGCTCCGGAATGCGGTCCTCGGCTCCTCCGGTTTTCCGACGGTTGGTGAAGATCAGGTAGTGGGTAAGCGATCCCTCTTGGAACATCCGCTGGATCTTGGGGATTTCCTTGTCGATGAGCGTGGTTTCGAAGTCATAGTCCGAGCAGGAGGCGACGGGAGAGGAGGTGTGCTTGGCCTGGACGATGAATTTCCCCGTAGCGGGAGCAGTGGAGCTGGGGAAAGCAGTGGCCGTGCCTTCGAATTTGGCGTCTTTGCCACCGTCCCGGCCGGGGGCGAATGAGGTGATGCCGATGCCCATGAGTTCGCGACAGATCAAAACCACGAGTTGCTCGAACTCGTTGTCGTTGAGGTCATGGAGCGAGAAACGGGACATGAGCGAAAGATCTAGTCGGATGGCGAACCGTTGTTCGAAGTGACTTTATCCGGCAAAGATCGGGGCAGGAAGCGGATTTCCAAACTAGCCATCGATAATCTGGTGGTGGCCGGGTGATGGTTTCTTGTGTCTGGGCAGCTAGTGCGAATTCTCCTGCTACGTCATCACATTCACCCCACGCAGCCCGAAGAGCGGGGCGGCGGCGAGGAAATGGCGGTCGTTGGAATGGACTTCGGTGAAGCCATGTTCGGCGGCGCAGACGAGGTGGAGGGCGTCGGCAGCACGGAGGAAGGTCGTGTTGGGAGCTTTCCAGAAGAATTGCTCGAGCCGCTGTTGGATGGAGTCGGTGAGCGGGAGCCAATGATAGAAGCCATCCCGGGAGTCGTTGATGAACTGCTCCAGAACCGAGAGATAAGGGCCCTGCTGGAGACGTCCTTCCCGGAAGGCGCGGTGAAAGGCGGCGACGACTTCCGCTTGGGCGTGCCAGGCGCTGGCGATGGCGGTGCCCGCACCGGCCAGCTCGCGGACCGTTTCGAACCCGGGATCGCGAAGGTAGAGACGAACCAGATACGAGGTGTCGAAGTAGGGCAGATCAGCGGGCATCGCGGTCGTCGGAGATCAGGTCAGTGATATCGCGGTCAGTGGACCGCGGGGCGAAGGCTCCTTCCGCTTCAAATCGGGCAAACCCGGGAAGAAGTTTGCGCCTTTCCATGAAGGTCTGGCCTGCTGCCGGGCTGGAGGAAACAGGCTCCAGCTCCTTCGTCAAAGACGTGAGGACGATTTGCTTGAGTGTCTGGCCGGTCTCGATGGCGCGGATCTTGGCCTTCTTGTAGAGGGTTTCAGGGATATCAATGGTGGTTTTCATGAGGACACCATACGGGAATACGGCTTCCCGTCAATCCGTGTTTCCTTCTTGGAATGTGATCCACCTGAGACAGCCGAGGCCGTTCAAAGTGGATTCTTAGGGAAATTGCAGGTGGCCGAAGGGTGTCTTTCCCGCCCCGGACGTTTTGCCATTGAAAACCAGCGCCCGGCCTAGTTTTCTCCCGGTCCCATGTCCGCCGAACGGAAGACCCTTGATGAGCGCCAGCAGATGACGGAGCTGGAGCGCCTGCGCCACTCGTGTGCCCACGTGATGGCCACCGCCATCCTGCGGATTTGGCCGGACGCGCAGTTCGCCTACGGTCCGCCGATCGACAGCGGCTTTTACTACGACTTCGACATGGCCCACCGGATCACTCCGGACGACTTCGAGAAGATCGAGGCGGAGATGAAGAAGATTTCGAAGGAGAACCAGAAGTTCGAGCGTCGCGTGCTGTCCCGTGAGGAAGCAAAGGCGATGGCGGAAAGCGGTCGCCTTGGCGGACTTTCGGAGCGGCCGGGCAACGCGAGCCGCTTCAAGCTCGATCTGATCGACAAGATCCCGGAAGGCGAGGAGATCTCCTGTTTCCAGAACGGCGAGTTCATCGACCTCTGTGCCGGCCCGCACGTCGGCTACTCGGGGAAGTGTAAGAACGTGAAACTGATGTCGGTTTCCTCGTCCTTCTACCTCGGCGATGAATCGAAGGGCCAGCTCCAGCGGCTTTACGGCACGGCCTTTGAATCGAAGGAGCTGTTAGAAGAGCACCTCAACCGTCTGGAGGAAGCGAAGAAGCGCGATCACCGCCGTCTCGGTCGCGAGCTGCAGCTTTTCCACATCGATGAAGCGGTCGGCCAGGGCCTGATCCTGTGGAAGCCGAAGGGCGCTCTCGTCCGTCGCTCGCTCCAGGATTTCATCACCAAGGAGCTCGACAAGCAGGGCTACTCGCAGGTCTTCACGCCGCACATCGGCAAGCTCGACCTCTACCGCACCTCCGGCCATTTCCCCTACTATCAGGAAAGCCAGTACCCGCCGATCGCCGAGCGTGATGTGTTGAAAAAGCTGTCCGATGAAAACGCGACGTGCAGCCAGCTTCTGAACGGCCTGAACAACGGCGACTACGAGGGCTACATGCTCAAGCCGATGAACTGCCCGCACCACATCAAGATCTATGCGAGCGAGCATCACTCCTATCGCGATCTGCCGGTGCGCCTCGCGGAGTTCGGCACGGTTTACCGCTGGGAGCAGTCCGGCGAACTCGGCGGCATGACCCGCGTGCGCGGTTTCACGCAGGATGATGCGCATCTTTTCTGCACGCCCGATCAGGTGGCGGCTGAGGTAAAGAGCTGCCTGGAACTGGTGAAGACGGTGCTCGGCACGCTCGGCATGAACGATTACCGCGTCCGCCTTTCGCTGCGCGACCCTGACAGCACCAAATACGTCGGCTCGCCCGAGAACTGGGACAAGGCCGAGGACGCTCTCCGCGCCGCCGTCCAGACTCTCGGCGTCGAATACAGCGAAGAGCCCGGCGAGGCTGCATTCTACGGCCCGAAGATCGACTTCGTGGTTCGGGATGTCATCGGCCGCGAATGGCAGCTCGGCACGGTGCAGGTGGACTACAACCTGCCAGAACGCTTCAAGTTGGAATACATCGGCGCGGACAACCAGGCCCACTGCCCGGTGATGATCCACCGTGCGCCGTTCGGATCGCTGGAGCGTTTCACCGGCCTGCTGATCGAGCATTTCGAAGGCAAGTTCCCCGCCTGGCTCGCGCCGGAGCAGGTCCGCGTCCTCCCGATTTCAGAAAAGACCCTCGAAGCCGCCGAAGCTGTCGCCGCCAAACTCGCCGATGCCGGAGTGCGCGTGACCGTGGACCGCGACAATGAAAAGCTCGGAGCCAAGATCCGCCTCGCCCGTCTCGACCGCGTGCCCTACATGCTGGTGCTCGGCCAGAAGGAGGTCGATGAAGGCACGGTCTCGGTCCGCCATCGCGATCGCGAGGACCTCGGCACACGCTCAATCGAGCAGTTCGTCGCCGACATCACCGAGGAAATCGCGGAGCGCAGGCTGTGAAGCAAATGAAGGACGAACCAGAGGAAGCATCTTGGCCGACGGGCTTTTTCGAAAGCATCCGGATTTCCCGGAAAGGCTTTGGGAGAGACGTTCCTGCTTACTTTGAAAAGTCACTGCTGGGAAATCCCTCAGCTCAGACGCCGGAAAGCTTTGGAATTGGAAATTCGGCAGTCCACTCTTCCCCTGACCAAAACACAATGCGGGGGTAGAGTGTCGGGTCGACTTTCAAAGATTCGTCTTGATCGGCAGCATTCCAATCCCTTACAAACCCGATTAGCACGACTGATGCGGGTGAAGTTCGAATCTTTCGAACGACACCCCGAACCGCTTCGGTGGTGCTTCCGGCCATTCAGCCGCTTCATGATTTCCTTGGAACGATACGAGAACCCTTCCGCAGCCGGTCGCTTTGACCGGTTGAGTGCACGCGTCCCGTCCGTATGACCCGGCCGTTGCCAGATCGTTCCACTTTACCCTTCGCAATGCGTTTGCGTGACGGATTCGTCCGGGCCCGCAGCATTGTGTCGCAGACACCCATCGGAGGACACAGTCATCGCTAAGCCATCCAGAGACCAAAACAGGGGTCGTTACCGCGATATGACGCGGATCAACGACCGAATCCGCGCCCCGCGCGTCCGCGTCGTCCTCGCCGACGGTCAACAGCTTGGCGTGATGACTTCACGCGAAGCGCTGATCAAGGCCCAGTCGCTCGGACTGGACCTTGTCGAAATCGCCGCCCAAGTGGACCCGCCGGTCTGCAAGATCGTCGACTACGGCAAATACAAATACGAGCAGGCGAAGCTCAAAAAGGTGAAGTCGAAGAACTCGACCCGCATGAAGGAAGTCAAATTCCGCGTCGGGACTGGGCAGCACGACTACAACATCAAGATGGGCCGTGCCGAAACCTTCCTTGAAGGTGGCCACAAGGTCCGCTTCGTCCTCCAGTTCCGTGGTCGTGAAAACGCCCACAAGGATCTCGGTTTCGTGGTGATGAAGCGCATCGTCGAGGATCTCAAGACGATGGGCCAGATCGACCAGGAGGCGCGTCTCAATGGTCGCGCCATCGGGATGATCATCACCCCGCTGCCCGCCCACCAGCGGAAGCGGAAGTTCCAGCTCTTCCACGGTGAACTGATGGAGGAAGATGACTTCGAAGACGACGAGGCAGCCGAAGAGGAAGAACTCGTGATCACCGATGATGATGAGGCTTCCGATCCAGTTGCCGAAGAGACCGCCTCGGATGAGGTGACCTCAGACGATCAGCCGAAAGCCTGAATCCGACAATCTCCCAGCCGCTGCGGGTGCTGCTTTACGCGGTGATCTGCAGCGGCTTCTTAGTGTCGAATCGTGTAGCTGTGCTACCTGTTCGTTTTAATTTGCTCTCCAATCCATTCCAGAATTGAGGAGATTCAGCGCTGTTTGCTCTTGGTGGCGTCGCGATGTTTTTGAACAGCCTCCATGAATGGTTCTGACAGGACTACCGAGCCGCCGATTTTTGGTAACTGCATTTTCCCGTCGATCTCGATAGGCACATACGTACTCAGGGCCCATGCTCGAAAGATAGATTCTTTATGGGAGAACTCATCGGTGAAGTCATTCTTTTTCCAGTTTGCGTCGTCAGCCTGGAACAGTCTCCCCGATTTGGTAAGAATCATGGGGAATTCCTGACCCATGAATTTCTCATGCGGATTCCCATCTGGAAACGCTTCGCTATTTGTGATTGGGACGATTTTTACGACAACAGGCGTGACTTCATATTCTTCGTCGTCGTTCTGCTTGTTCCAATGATCGTATATTGCTGACAAAAAATCAAATTTAGTATATCCCGCTTCAATCAAGCTGCTTGAATATCCAATTTTTATGATTGCTAGCCCAAACTTGGCTTGCAGATCTCCGATTGCTTGAGTATCCATCGGGTAAGTTGCATATGTATTCTTATTTGTCGAGATGTGAGCAATGTGGCCGTCTTCAAAGTAATAGACATTAGTCTTCGCCCACCTTTGGTCTGCGTCAAAAATAGCGAGATCTTCTTCCGAGGGCGCAAATTCACTTGGGATGTTTGGCAGGATTCTTCTCACCCAATCAGAAGAACTTCTTTTCTCTTCACTTGATTCATATTTAATTTTTCCCACTGCGAGAATGGAAATTGAATTCTCGGTCGTCGTCTCTCCCCCGCCCGGCATCTCCGGCCCCTTCTTTGGGGTCTGATCCGAGCGTTGATAAAACTTCGGAGATACAATTTTATTCCATTCTCTGAAAACAAGAAAGGCTACAATCAAAGCGGCAATCGAAATCAACCATTTGAGATTTTTCATCAGTGGATATTGTTAGTTATCGAAGCCATAGGGGCGATTGTCCCAGATTTCTATTCCACTTCCTCCTGCAGGGACAGCGGTTTGCCAATTCGGGTGAGGAGAAGAGCCATTTTCGGGGGCAAAAGGGGATGTCTCTTTAGTATTACCCGTTTTGATTTCGGCTTTAACGTCTGCGGGAGTGACTTCTACAGCCTCCCAACCGAATGACGCGAGCGCCCAGTTATACAGTTCCTGCTTGCCATTGGCTGTACTGGGAATCGGGGCGGCAGGGGGTTGGCCGGTGTAGCCCATGGCGACCTGAAGATTATTAATGACTGCGTGCTGACTGGGGCTTCCGGGCGCAAAGCACACAGATAGATTTGTTTCAAAAAGTCCATCCAGATCAAAGAACTGCTGTTTTTTGTAGCGTTTTGATAACTCTGAAGCTGCTTCCGAGCCGACTGTTCCGCTCAGGCCAGGGGTGCTGGTGGATAGATAGACATAGCTGGAATTGGAAATATTAACGCCAGAGCGGTCGTCTTTTACGATGAGCTGCCAGGCCTCGATACCGGTATCTCCACCTTGCGCATCGACGCTTACGGGCTTTTTAAACAGCACGAAGGAGTATTTCACCGGTGCCGAATTCCAGGTGTTCAAGAGATAGACCGATTGCGGCCCGGCACCACCACCGAGCCATTGGGATTCAGGGCCAGAGCCGTTCAAGGCCTGATTAAGAGAACGCGCTCCCAGGTTGTTGAAGGTGTCACCCGTTTCCAGATAAATGGCTGGAACCGAGCCCATTCTTGTTCCTTTTGGCTGCACCCAACGGAGACCAGTCTGCACCCATTGCTCCAAGGCTCCACCGGAATTCACCTTGGTGAAGCCTACCCAGAAGCTGGCCCCGGAACCCAGATTATC
>JANOKL010000056.1:0-6468 GCA_031419215.1 Luteolibacter sp.
GCCAGCCAGCCCTGCTGGCGGGTCAGGCCGAGCGAGATGTTCCGCTCAAACGGCTGCGCCAGTTCGGGTGTCGCTTGATGAACTGGATCCCTCAGAGCGACCGACGGCAGCAGGCTACCTACGGGAAAGCGGCAGCAGGGCTGCACGCAGCCCAAGGTGCTGCGCACACGGAGACGGACAAAACTCATCCATCATGAACGATACCTATCTACCTCCCTTGAGGCTGTTGTTCGACTTGGGGAACAGCCAAAACAAACTCACACAAGCAATGCCACCAATCCCGAATGGCAGCAGGGAAATATAGAATTTCGTCCACATTACAGATGTATCGCCGACTGTCTGGATTTGATCTACCGGCAACCCTGATAGGGCACACCGAAGGAAATAGCTCTGCGTCAGTGCCGACAACCACATGAGAATCCCGACCCATATTCCTGAACTTCTCGGGTGCCTTGCGATCAGAACGGCGAGAAACAGCCAAAAAAGGGCGGTCCCAGCTTTGTTGAAGCTCCCAACCACACCATGTCCAAAGATAAAACTTACAACGATGAACGCAAAGCATCCAAGAGCCAACCATCGGATGATACGAGCCAACTGAGTGGGAGCCTTTCCATGGGATGCATTGGGATCCGCCTTGGATTCAATCGACTCAGGAGCTGAATAGGGGTTGCTCATTGGATTTCCCTTCACCCAGTGCACATGGCTTGAAAAGTTCCCCTTACTCCGCCGCCCGCACATCCTGGATCACCAGCTGCAGCGTCGTGCGTCCTCTGAACGTGTTCCGATCAATCGTGAAGGCGATGTCCCACGGCGGATCGGGCAGAGGCTTTTCCCCGCCGCCGAAGAAGACCGCGTCCTGCTCGGCGTAGCCCTGGCGGAGCATGAAGCGCAGGTGGTTGTTCTTCATGTGGACCGGCGGGCGGCTGAGGCTGACACCGCGTGAGATGAAGACCGGCTGCGGGTTGCCATTCCCGAAGGGCTGGAGGAGATCGTAACTGGCGAGGAACTCCAGCGAGAGCTGCGAGAAGGAAATCTCCGCATCGTAGCAGAGCGTGGGCTGGCGCTGCTGCTCGTTGGTGTTGTTCAGGACATACTCGGCGAAGTTCGCGCGGAAGGAGTCCATTTTCCCCTCCTCGATCGAAAGCCCCGCCGCCATGGCGTGACCACCACCGGCGAGAAGATGCGAGCGGCACTCGTCGATGGCCTCGACCAGCGAGACGCCCTCGATGCTCCGGCCGGAGCCCTTGCCGACGCCTTCCGAGTCGATGGCGACGACAAAGGTAGGCTTGTGGAACTGCCGCATCAGGCGTGAGGCCACGATGCCGACGACGCCCGGATGCCAATCGCGGGAACCGAGCACGATGACAGGGTCACGCGAGGGATCGAAGGACGCATCGAGCATTTCCAGCGCTTCCTTGCGGATGCGGGTTTCATACTGCTGGCGATCGCGGTTGTAGCGGTCGAGCTTCTCGGCGAACTCGAAGGCGAGGCGCTTGCAATCGGTGAGCAAGGTCTCCAACGCATCTTCCGGCGAATCCATCCGGCCGGCGGCATTCAGGCGCGGGCCGATGCGGAAGCCGACGTCCATCGAGGTCGCGTTTCCATTCATGCCAGTGACTTCCTGAAGCGCCTTGAGGCCCGGATTCAGCGTCTGCGGCAGGCGCTTCAAGCCATGGCGGACCAGCAGGCGGTTCTCGCCGATCATCGGCACGATGTCGGAAATGGTGGCGACGGCGACCAGGTCGATCAGTTCCTTGAGATCGAGATCGGTTGGCCGGGCCTTGAGCATGGCGTGGCCGAGTTTGAAGACCACGCCTGCCGCGCAGAGATAGGTGAACTCGGTGCCGCACTTGGGATTCACGAGTGCCACGCAGTCCGGCCTGCCACGATGGCCGGGCTCATGGTGATCGACGATGACGACATCGATGCCATCGGCATTCAACGCGGCGACCTCATCCACGGAAACCGTGCCGCAGTCGACGGTGATCAGCAGATCCGGCTTCGGGCCCTCGCTCATGCAGCGCTTCAGAGCCGCCGTGCTGAGGCCATAGCCCTCCGAGCTGCGGCGCGGGATGAAATGACGCGGCTCGACCCCGTAGGAATGCAGGATTTTCCGCATCAGGGTGATCGAGGTCACGCCATCGACGTCGTAGTCGCCATAAACACAGACCGATTCCTTTCGGTCGACCGCTTGCAGAATCCGGTCGACGGCGAGCTGCATGTCCGGGATGAGAAACGGGTCCGCCAGATCCCGCAGGCGGGGATTGAGAAAGCCCTCCAGATCCACGCCCGCCGGGAGGCCGCGCTGCCGGATCAGGTGCTCCAAAATGGCCGGAAACGAGCCTTGCGAAGCGTCCTTTTCACGGAACGGTTCGCCGCGGGAAATCCAGCGGTAGGGCAGGGCTCGCATCTTGTTGGGCGAACCTAAACTCCGGCCGCGAAGTCACTCAAGCTTGCAACGTGCCGAACGTCACCTTGAAACTTGATTAAACCGGATAGGCATCCCTGGAGCGCAGCAAATGATCGCCCGTGGGCGGCGGCGCGCAGAGGCGGTCGATGAGTTTTCCCCAAACCTCGTGGCCTTTCAGGATCTGCACCTCGATGCGGAGGAAATAGATTGGCACCTCGATCTCCTTTGGCCTGGGGAAACGCACGGCGTCCTTTTCGGTGGTGACGATCATGTCCATGTCGCGCTCGACGCAGCGCTGGAGGAACTTGGCGATTTCCTTCCGGGAAAAGCGGTGGTGGTCGGAAAAGCGTTTCTTGATCTCGATCTTCGCGCCGAGTTTTTCCACCTGGCGCTCGAAATTTTCCGGCACGGCAATGCCGCTGATCGCCGCGACGAATTTCCCCTGCAGCGCCTCCAGCGGCAGGCGCTCGTGGGTGAAGGCGTCCTCAAGGTACTTCGGGCCGTGGGTGCACTCGATGATCTCGGCGACGCGGTTGTATTTCCGCAGCCGGGCGATGAGCGCGTCATTCGGGCTGCCATCGCATTTCGTGATGAAGATATAACTCGCGCGGCGGAGGTTGCGCTTCGGCTCGCGCAGCGTACCGCGCGGCAGCAGGGCCTCGGTGCCGAAGGGCGCGGTGGCATCGACCAGCACGATGTCGATGCCGTGGGCGAGATTGAGATACTGCATCCCATCATCGAGCAGCAGGGTGTCCGCCTTCAGCTCGCTGATCGCGAAACGTCCGCCCTTCACGCGGTCCTTGTCGACCACGACCGACACGCCGTCGAGGTTCGCGGCGAGCATGAACGGCTCGTCGCCGGCGAATTTCGACTCCAGCAGGATCGCACGCCCGGTGCTGACGACCTTCGGCATGCGGTCGGGAGGAAAGAGGCTGCCATCGGCGCGTTTCCACTTCTGCACCTCGTCGAGCTTCTTGCTCTTGTAGCCGCGGCTGAGGATGGAAACGCTGCGGCCGCGATCGCGCAGGGTGCGGGCGAGGAGTTCGACGACCGGGGTTTTTCCGGTGCCGCCGACGGTGAGATTGCCGATGCTGACGACGAGCGTGCCGAGGTGGTGCTGCTGCTTCCAGCCGCTGCGATAGGCCCGCAGGCGCGACTGCACGATCAGCCGGTAGACCCCGGACAGCGTGCGCATGAGCATCCGCATCATCGTCGCGCGGAAGCCCTTGGCCCGCCCGAAAATGACGTCGGCTCCCCAGCGTTCGAGCTCCGCGATCTGCTCTTTCATCGTCGGGATTCAGGTTGGCCGCCGCATCATGCCCTGCCAAGCGTCATTCCGCCGCCGTGGCGGTGAAGGCGATTTTGAGCGGGCCAGCGGCCTTTGCGGGCAGCGGCACGAGCAGGAAATCATCGGTGATGACCGGCTTGAGTTCGGAGCCTGCGGTGATCTTCACGCTGGCGGGGTCGATGCGATGGTCGAAGAACCTGACGATCGGACGATGGCCGCGTTGGGAGCCGTTAGTATTGATCGGGGCGAAGCTGGTTTCACCGGCGAGCGGGGCGATTTCAAGCGAGCCACCGTTGGTTTCCTGCTTCCACGTTTCCTTCCATTGCAACGGGCCATCGGCGAGGCGCGCATCCCACGCAGGATCTCCATAGAAAGCGACGACATCGCGATCAAAAAGCAAACCCTCGGCATCCTGCGCGGTCAGTCCGGCGGATCTGGCCATTTCACCGACGGGAATCGGCTTCGAAATTTTTCCCATCGGGCTGTTGCTCTCCTCGTTGGCGATCTCCGGGAAATGGGTGCGCAGCCGTTGGATGAGCGCGGCCTGATTCGCGAAGAAGGCATCGGTCAGCGAGTAGCGGCCCGGTTGTTCAACGAAGTAGTCGATGAGGCCCCAACCCTGGTAGCCATACCAGGTCGGCAGCGTGTAGCCGGCCATCTGGCGGACGCCGGCGCTTTTCATGAAGGCCAGCGCCATCGCGTCGGGACCGTCGATGTGGCCCATTAGGCAGTTTCCGATGGGCAGATAGACTTTCGGCGCAGGGCTATGGATGGCTTTGGATTCGCCCTTCAGATCGACCGCGAACAAGTCGCCGCCTTTGCTTTTCCAGGTGCCGTTCTTGTAGCGATAGCCGATCTGCCAGCCACGTTCGGTGGCGTGGCCGGAGGTGATGAAAAGGCTGGTTTCCGGTTTTTCCAACGCAGTGGCAATGTCCCAGCTCGTGTCAACCGGACCGGTCTCGGTGGCGGCGTTTCCACCAGTTGCTTTCACGACGCGCTTGCCTGCTTCGAGTTCGCTGAAAGTTTGCGCGCTTTCGAGTCGCTCAGTGGCGAGGTCGGTGCCGGAAACCGTGTGATGGATGACGAGCGGCTTTTCTTCGGAAGCGATCTCAAGCGCGTTGGCGGCATCGGCACCTGTTAGAATGCCCCAGCGGCAGTCCGTGAAGGGATCGGAGTCGAGTTTCCGCGTGAGGCGGTGGACGCTGCGGACGAACTCCAGACTGGCCTCTGTGGGTTGGCTGACGAAGCAGACGTATCGAGGATGTTGCCGGGAGAGCTCGGGCAGGGCTTCGATGACATTCTTTTCCCAAACAACACGCTTCGCTTCGGGATGCTTTTTCTGAAGCGCGTCGATCACCGCTTTCCATCCCGGATCTGCTGTCGAGGCGGCGGAGCTGACGATGGTGTAGGATGGCCCGGCACCGCAGGCCGCTGTGGCGGCGAGAAGGAAAAGGAGGAGAGATTTCATGGGATCAAAGTGAGGATTGGAAAAGGCGGGCGCTGGGTTACCACTCGAATCCGTCATCGAGTGGAAACAAGGGTCGGATGACGTTTTGATAAGGCACCGAGGAGATCAACGGCGGCACCGCACCGGGCGAGAGGACGAGGAAATGATGGCGAGCCATGGCTTTCAGTTCGGGCTCAAGATAGCCGATCTTCACCACCGTGACGGTGTGCAGCAGCGGATCGAGATCGAGCGAGAGGAAGTCCTGTCGCTTGTGGAAGGGCTTGCGGTGCTCGGTGATGATCACGTGCACGGAGCCGACTTTCACGACCGCCTGCCAGCCTGCCACCGAATCGTGATTGGAAAGCGTGAGGACGCGACCGGTGATCGCGAGTTCGCAGCCGTGGACGGGATCGAGCTTGCCGCCGAGGCGGAGGGAAACGGTCGCGCCGATGCCGGCTGTTAGACAGATCCGGATCGCGGCGGAATCGGGGATCGAGGCGAAAATCGCCGTGGCCGGGCCATGGCCATCGAAGGCGGGATACTCGACGAGAGCCTGCAAGGTGTGCGGCACATCTCCCGCGGCTCCGGCGGTGGGGTTGTCACCAGCGTCGCTCAGAAAGACGGCGTCGTGGCCAAGCTGGAGCGCTTCATCGAGACAATCCCGAGCTGTGCCGGATGGTGAGCCGAAACAGAACTCATTCCGGGCCTGCCAATAGCGTGCGGCAATCTCATTTGCCAGCGTCGTCACTGCTTTCGCCTCCGTCCCGGTCACGACCACACTGGCCATCGAACGTGGATGATCCGCCCAGGCATAGCCAACCCACAACGACGCATCCCACACGCCCGGTCGTTCGGACTCGAGTTCAAGCGGCGCATAAAGACCACGTCCTGGTTCAGCCTCGGTGCTCGACATTTCACCAGACACCAGCACCGGAATGCCCACACGAACTCGGAAAATCGTGCCGCTTTCACCGAACCATCGCAGCAGCAATCTTACCGCACGCTCGCGGGTTTCCATCCAGTCGACATGTGGTGCGGTGCGATAGGTGGTGATCAGGTCCACGCCCTCCACCAGTGCGTCGGTGATGTTGCCGTGAAGATCGCTGCTGCACGTGATCGGCATTTCAGGGCCGAGCTTTTCGCGGAGTGCGGCCAGGAGATCACCTTCGGCATCGGCCAGTCCCTCGACCGCCATCGCACCGTGGATGTCGAAGTAGAACGCGTCGATTTGTCCCGATTCTGTTAGACGGTCGAGGATCTCCTGTTTCATCGACTCATAACAGCCCCTCCGCACTTGTCCGCCTGGGATCGCGCGGAAATGGG
>JANOKL010000057.1:0-4830 GCA_031419215.1 Luteolibacter sp.
CCAAGAGTTCATATCGACGGCGAAGTTTGGCACCTCGATGTCGGCTCGTCGCATCCTGGGGCTGGAGAAGGTCCCAAGGGTCCGGCTGTTCGCCGGTTAAAGCGGCACGCGAGCTGGGTTCAGAACGTCGCGAGACAGTTCAGTCCTCTATCCTCTGTGGGCGTAGGAAAATTGAGGGGTTCGATTCCTAGTACGAGAGGACCGGAATCGACGCACCTCTGGTGCACCAGTTGTCGTGTCAACGGCATGGCTGGGTAGCTAAGTGCGGACGAGATAAGCGCTGAAAGCATCTAAGCGCCAAGCTCTTCCCAAGATGAATTTTCCCTGAAGGATCGTGGTAGACCACCACGTTGATAGGCTGGAAGTGCAAGTGTGGTAACATATTCAGCTTACCAGTACTAATCATCCGTTCGGCTTGATTCTTTCGAAGTCATTGCCAAATAGGGAGATCGCAAGGAACAACAGCTCGTAAGAGGCTCCGAGTGAATCGATCATGAAGGAAAAAGACGTTTTCTCCGTGTGGATGTCAGAGAGCGGTAGCTCTTGGAAGAGTTATTAGTGAATTGTGAGTAGTGAATGGTGATTCTTCACCAACAACGACTCACCATTTACCATTAACTCCTCTGCCCTGAGGCCCCCAGAGTCCCAGTTCCAGGTCAGACCCGCCCGAACAAGGCGTGCTGAAGCTGAAATTGCCCTCTGGTGACCACAGCGCGGTGGAACCACCCGGTCCCATTCCGAACCCGGAAGTGAAACGCTGCAGCGCCAATGGTAGTGGGACGATAGGTCCTGTGAGAGTAGGTCGTCGCCAGGTATATGCCCGGCTCCCGTAACAGGGGGCCGGGCTCTTTTTTTGCCCGGATCATGCGGATCCAGAGCGAGTCCTCGTGACTTGCATGTAGAGATCCTGGAGCCCAGGATTTCACCCATGAACGTTCTAATTACCGCCGGGCCAACACGGGAGCCGATCGACCCAGTTCGGTTTCTGTCCAACCGATCGTCGGGGAAAATGGGCTATGCCCTAGCGCATGCCTTTTTGAATACGGGGCATCGGGTGATTTTGATCTCCGGGCCAAGTTCCCAGCCCTTGCCAGCCGGTGTCGACTTTATCCAGGTGGAAACCGCAGCAGACATGTTTTCCGCCGTCTCCCACTGGATCAGCCGCGCGGACATCGCGATTTTCGCGGCAGCGGTGGCGGATTACACCCCATCGGTGGTGGTATCCCAAAAAATCAAAAAGGCCGATGAGATGCTCACACTTGAGTTGGTCCGGACCAAGGACATTCTCGGTTCAGCTCGCACAGAGTTCTCGTTCAAGGGAGTGTTGGTAGGCTTCGCGGCGGAGACGGAAAATGTTGAAGAGAATGCTCGCAAGAAGCTGGCGAAGAAGGGCTGTGACCTCGTCGTTGCGAATGACGTTTCAAAGCCGGGCCTGGGGTTTGATTCAGATCGCAATGAGGTGACCATGGTGTTTCCTGACCGGATCCAAATGCTGCCAGCTACCGACAAGATCCAGTTGGCTGATCAGCTGGCGGCGGAGATTCTCAGGCTATGCATTGCAAGTTGATGCGTTTGTGGATTGCGCATTTTGAAAGCGGAAAGATGATCGAGCCGCTGGGGATTTTCTTCAGACATTGCCACTGACAACCGACTTTCGATTCATGACAGATCTTGAACTTGCCACCCATGCGGCCTTTGAGGCTGGGAAACTCCTCCGTCAACACTTCGGCAAGGAGGCGGTGGTCGATGAGGCATCCCATCACGACATCAAGCTGGCTTTGGACAAGGAATCCCAGGATCTCATCACCAATCTGCTTCTTTCAGCCCGTCCAGAAGATGCCCTGTATGGAGAAGAGGGCCTTGCTGGTAATCAGTTGGCACCACGGCAGTGGATCGTCGACCCCATTGATGGAACCGTGAATTTCTACTACGGCATTCCGCACTTCTGCGTGTCGATTGCTCTGCGTGTGGAGGGTGAGATCGTGCTTGGAGTGATCCACGATCCGATGGTCGGTGAAACGTGGACGGTTGAAGCTGGGAAAGAACCACAGCTTAATGGCTTGCCGATCAGAACCAGTAAACGCGAATTGCTTGAAGAAGCTGTTCTATTTGTTGGCTGCGGCAAGGATGGTGAGGCTCTATCGGTTGGACTTGAGCGCTTCAGGAAGGCCTCCTTGCGAGCCCGCAAAATGCGCATGATGGGTTCGGCTGCGCTGGGCATGGCGTACATTGCGTGTGGCAGGCTCGATGGCTACATCGAATCAAGGATTTCCCTCTGGGACATTGCCGCCGGAAAACTGCTGGTCGAGGCTGCGGGGGGGCGGGTCGACCTCCAACCCGTCGCAGGAAAACCGGACGTATGGGCCATCGTTGCCACCAACGGGCGCATTCCAATTGGGGAAATTCTCTAAACTGCATTCAAATGATCGGCATAGGATACGATGTTCATCGCTTCAAGGAGGGTCGCCCGCTTATCTTGGGAGGCATCGAAATTCCCCACACCCATGGCCTGGATGGCCACTCGGATGCGGATGTCCTTTGCCATGCGCTGGCAGATGCAGTTCTTGGCGCACTGGGAAAACCTGACATAGGGTTCTACTTCCCTCCGGGTGACCCCTCATGCGCCGGAATATCCTCACTGAAGATTTTGGAAAAGTGCCGTCAATTGGCGGATGAGGCCGGGGTTTTCATCGTCAACGTGGATGCCACCTTGGTGGCGGAAGCACCAAAAGTGCTGCCTCATCGGGAGGCCATGCGAGTCAATATAGGTCGGGCATTGGGAATTCCTCCAGAACGCGTCGGGATCAAAGCGACCACCAATGAGACCATGGGCTTCGTGGGAAGAGGCGAAGGAATTGCCGCCATGGCCGTGGCTCAGGTGTCTTGACCGCTTGAGTCGAGCTCAGTAAATCTCGGGTGTGTTAGGTCCGGCCCAGAAGCCCTATTTCGAAGCTTGGCTCAAGCGGACCCGTCGGCAACTCGCTCCGAGTGGACGACTCTCAGAGATCGCCTTGATCTTAGCCCTTGAGGATGGCTCTGGGCACGATGAATGGCGTGGGCGATTGAGAGAACTTCTTGAGGGAGGAGCAACTCCCTCCCTCGACCTGTTGATGAAAATCGACGCCCTGCTGGCTCGATCGAAGCCAACGAAGGATCTGAATGAGAGTCAGCTTGGCCTTTTTGACGACGCTTCTGAGTAAGGGAGTGCTGCTTATAGCCCTATAGAGACTTCGGGCTGTCCTGAATGGAGTGGTCTCGAGTTGGATGCGTGCCAACAAAGCAATTGATTTCGACGAGATATTCTCGTTGTTCAGATGTCGCAAATGAACCAACGGCGACTCAACCTAGAAGCTTCACCCTTCTGCCAGATTTCCTGGCGATAGACTTCATGCATCGCCTTCCATCCAGCTCCAGCATCATCAGGTTCCGCTGCTCTTCGTTGCTGCTGTGGCTTTCCATTCTGACCTTTCTATCCGGCCTTATGGTGATGTCGGTCGGATTCTTTCATTCACGGGATGGGGATGTGCTTCTGGGCGGTAAGTTGGTAGCCTCTGGACTGGCCGCCTACGTGATGGAATGGGCGCTGAGCAGCAGGGCAAGATGCCCCTTGTGCATGATCCCCCCGCTTCACCCGAAACGTTGTCAGAAAAATCGTCGGGCTAGACGATTGTTGGGAAGCTACCGACTGCGGGTGGCGACAAGTGTGATGTTCCAGAATCACTTCCAGTGTCCATACTGCGGTGAAGCGACAAAAATCGCCGTGCGGGAGCGGCTTGTGGCCGGGAGGATTGACAGCCCGCAAGCAGCGTCAGAGAATCTTCCGAAACGCTGAACCATGAAATTCCCACAGTCCCTCTGTCTGAGCGCTCTCGCTCTTGTGCTCGCCACGGCCCCTGTGGCTTTCTCTCAAACCGATATGCCTGAAACGCCTGCTGACGTCAAAGCCGCTCCTTCGGATGCCGTGAAAACCGCATCCGGTCTTGCCTCCAAAGTTCTGACCAAGGGAGCAGGTTCAGTTCATCCGAGCGCGGCCGATACCGTCACCGTCCACTACTCTGGCTGGACCACCGATGGCAAACTCTTCGACAGCTCGGTCACGCGTGGCGAGCCGACCAGTTTCCCCCTCAATGGCGTCATCAAGGGCTGGACGGAAGGCGTGCAACTCATGTTGGAAGGTGAAAAGCGACGCTTCTGGATTCCGGCGGATCTTGCTTACGGCGAAAACCCGGGCGGTGGTCGTCCAGGCGGCTTGCTGGTATTCGACATCGAGCTCATTTCCATCAAGCAAGCCCCCAAGCCTCCGGCCGACTTGGCCGCCGCTCCCGCCGATGCGGTGAAGTCTGAATCAGGCCTCGTTTCCAAGGTGACCTCCAAGGGCACTGGCACCGACCACCCGAAAGATGCGGACACTGCGAAGCTCAACCTGTCACTTTGGTCCAGTGACGGACAACTCCTTCAAAGCACTGCCCAACAGGGAGCCCCGGCAGACATCCCTCTCGAAAAATTGGGGATCGGCGGCTTGGCGGAAGGCATCAAGCTCATGGTGGCTGGCGAAAAGCGTCAGCTTTGGATCTCATCGAAGCTTGCCTTCGGAGACAATCCGCCTCCAGGCGCACCCGCAGGTGGCCTTGTGGTGGAGGCAGAGCTGATTTCCATCAAGGCTGGCCTGCCCGCTCCGGAGACTCCTTCCGATGTGGCCGCGGCTCCCGCCGATGCGCAGAAGACCGCCTCCGGACTCGCATCCAAGGTTTTGACGAAAGGCACCGGCACCGCCCATCCGAAGGCCACCGAAACGGTCACCGTCCACTACTCCGGCTGGACCACCGACGG
>JANOKL010000058.1:0-2446 GCA_031419215.1 Luteolibacter sp.
GTGCATGTCCCAGCCACCGCTCTCGACCTCGACGTAGCGGACGCCGCCTTCGACCAATCGGCGGGCCAGAAGACAGCCCTGACCGAAACGATTCCGGCCATACTTTTCGCGCAGCTCGGCGGGCTCCTTTTCGAGATCGAAGCACTGGAGATCCTTGCCCTTCATGAGGCGCAGGGTGCTTTCGTAGAAATCATTGTAAGCCGCCACGCTGCTGTCCTTCACCGTATCGGTGAACTGGTGGTCCATATCCTTGAGAAGCGCGAGCCGTTTTTCGAGGATCGAGGCCTCGGTCTGCGGGACGGCGTTGTTGAGTCCTTCCTCGGGATCGAGGATCGGCAGCGGACTCATGGTGGCGGGGAAAAATCCGTTGCCGTGGTTCGACGGACGATTGATGCAGACGCTGCTCGGAAGGGTTTGATGGCTCGCACCGAGGTAGTGCTGCGCCCAGGCTCCGAGGATCGGATGCACGATGGTGCCGCGCTTTTCAAATCCGGTGCGCATGAGGTAGCGGGCCTGCTCGTGGACGCCGACCTTGGCGGTCATGCTGCGGATGACGGTGATCTTGTCGGCGACCTTTGCGATCTCCGGGAGAAAGGAGGAAACCTGATAATCCGCCTTCGTGCTGAGGATGCCGCCGGGACCTTTCGAGGCCCCGGTCTTCGGATCGAAGCTGTCGATCTGGCTCAGTCCGCCGGAGAGCTGGAGCATGATCACGGCCTTCGCTTTTCCAAATCCAGGACCGCGCGATACGACCGGTGCGGCGACCTCCGCCGCGCGGGAGTCACCAGGAAGAAATGGCAGCAGGCTGATGCCGAAAGCCGCCTGGGCCATGCGTTCCACAAACGCGCGGCGGGTGACTTCATTGAGCCGGAGCAGATCGGTTTTCATGGGATGATCAGTTGGAAAGTTAAGGAAGAAACAGGAACTCACGGGTATTCAGAAGCACCCAGGCGAGATCGGAAAGACCGAGCCCGCCCTTCATCGCGGCGAGCGCTTTCGTGGATTCTTGAGGCGTTGGCTGGCGTCCGAGAAAGCTTAGGTAAAGCGATGAGACCTGGTCCGCCGGGGACTTCTCCTTCGTCGCCGAGGCCAGGGAGGAGGAGCCACTGGTGATCATTTCCTGCACGGGTCCGTTCATGAGCTGCAGCATCTGGGGAACGCTGCCATCGGTCGTGTTCGTATCGGAAACAAGACGATCACTCTGACCGAAGAGCCGCAGGAAATGGTTCTCCGGGGCCGGTTGCGGCATCTCACTCGCACGTGCCAGCAACAGTCCGGATCGGACCTGTGGCTTCTCACCCTCATAAAGTCCAGCGAGCGCCATGGGATTGCCACCACCGCCCTTTTTCCCGCCGCCCCGGAGTTGAGCACCGTTTTCCTTCATGTCCGCGACGATCTTCGTCAGCGTCGCCACATTGATCTGATCATCCGGCACGGCAGTCCGGCGGAGATCATCGCCACGACGCAGCAGGATCTGGTCCGCCGCATCGCCTGAGGCCAGCGTGACGATGGAGTCCCAAGCCTGTTCGGCGCTCATGCGACGGATGACCGGGCCTTGGAAGCTCCAGGTCTTGGGATCTTCCGGTGCCTCGCTGGCCTGACGCTGATAGGCGGCGGTGTTGAGAAGGATCCGCTGGAACTCACGCAGGTCGAACTTGGCCTGCTTCATGTAAGTCGTGATGCGTGCCAGCAGCTCGGGATTGCTGGCCTTCTTCGGATCATCGAGGTCGGACACCGGTTCCTGCACGGCGATGCCGAAGACCTTTTTCCAAAGCCGGTTGGCCATGGCGGCGGCGAAGCGGGGATTCTCCGGATGCACCATCCAGGCGGCGAACTGGTTGCGCAGTTGCGAGGGCTTGGTCGGCTCGAACTTGTAGGCGGGATTCTCCTTGGTCGTGTCGCTCCAGCGAATCAGCTCGGGAATCGCCGGGGCACCGGGACTGACGTCCTTGTACTTGTAGTCGGCGGGAAATTTCAGGCGATTCGTCGGCAGATCGACAAGGTTGTAGGCGTTGGAGGTCAGAAGCTGCGTGACGAGTCCTTTTCCGAACTGTCCTTCCGCGCTCTTCGCCAGTTGGCGGGTCTTCCGGTAAACATCCTCATGATAGCCATCGGACGCTCCGAAGAAAGCGGCCATGCTGTAGAAGTCGTGCTGGCTCCAGTCGGCGAAGGGATGGTCGTGGCACTGGGCGCAGGAAACATTGGCTCCGAGAAAAGTGCTCAGGAGATTGGAAACCCCATCGAGAGGCATCTGGGCATCGCGCAGCAGGAAGCCGGCGGCACCGTTGGTGTTGAGCTTGCCATCGGCGGTGAGCATCTCGCTGACCATCGCGTCCCACGGCACGTTCATCGCGACCTGTTCCTTCAGCCAGTCCTGATAGAGGAAAGCCTTCGCGCCCTTTCCATAATCGTCCTTCACCCGCAGCATGTCGGCCAGCCAGTTGTA
>JANOKL010000059.1:0-1513 GCA_031419215.1 Luteolibacter sp.
CTGGCATGATTTGACGAGAGGCGCGGTCCATGGAATGGATCGCGCCACCAATGTCCGCGCCCTCCGATCCACTTGCCGAAGTCCGCGCGGTTTACGCGGACCTGGCATCTCGCCCAATGGAGCGGAACTGCACGGGCATCGCGCGATGCTGTGCGTTCCGGCTGAACGGCCGGACGCCATTTCTAACAAAGGGCGAGGCGCTGGTGGCGGCGCAGGCTTGGCGGGCGGCGGGAAGGAAAGAGGTCGTGGTTCCGGCGGACGGCTCTTGTCCCTTCCTTGGGAGAAATGGTCGCTGTCAGATTTATGAAGGTCGTCCGTTTGGCTGTCGCACGCATTTCTGTGAAGCAGCGGGTGGTCCGCTGGCACGTGGCGAGGTGCGCGATCTGATCCAGCGACTGGAAGCAATCGACCACCGCTTGGGCGGAAAGGGCGGGGTCAATCTTCCAACGGCGGTGTCGATGGCGATGGACGAGTTGCCTGCAAAAGGAAAACGCCCGGGCCGTTAGAACGGACCGGGCGCTTTTGAAACGTGTCAGTGATGTGCTTGCTTACGGCAAGTTGGTCACGCCCATCAGGAACTTGTCGCACTCGCGTGCGGCACCGCGACCTTCATTGATGGCCCAGACGACGAGCGACTGGCCACGGCGTACGTCGCCTGCGGCGAAGACTCCCGGAACGTTCGTGGTGAAGGTGCCGTGCTCGGCCTTGATGTTGGAGCGGGCGTCGGTCTCCAGCGCGAACTGGTTCACGACTTCGCTTTCCGGACCGGTGAAGCCCATGGCGAGTAGCGAGAGTTGGCAGGGCAGGGTGCGCAGGGTGCCTTCGATGTCCTTCGGAACAAAGCGTCCCTGGTCATCCTTCGCCCATTCGATCTCGACGATTTCAAGCCCGATGAGATTGCCGGCCTCGTCCTTGAGGAAACGCTTGGTCTGCACCAGGTAGTGGCGAGGATCGCGGCCCTGCAGAGCGGCTGCTTCTTCCTGACCGTAGTCCATCTTGTAAACCTTCGGCCACTCGGGCCACGGGTTGTTCGCCGCGCGCTTCTCAGGCGGCTGCGGCATGATCTCAAGCTGGATCACGCTCTTGCATCCGTGACGCAGGCTGGTGCCCACGCAGTCGGTGCCGGTGTCTCCGCCGCCGATGACGACGACGTCCTTGCCGGTGGCATTGAGCGCGGGATTGCTGCCGTTGAACTGGTGATCGAGCTGGTAACGCGTGTTCGTGGTGAGGAACTCCATCGCGAGGTAAACACCCTTGGCATCGCGGCCTTCGATCGGCAGATCGCGCCCGGCGGTGGCGCCGCAGCAGAGCACCACGGCGTCGAACTCATCATGAAGCTTTTCGGCGTTCCACTCGCTGTCCTTGCCGATGAAGATGCCGGTCTTGAAGGTGATCCCTTCCTCGGCGAGGAGGTTCACGCGACGCTGAACCACAAGCTCCTTGTCGAGCTTCATGTTCGGGATGCCATACATCAGCAGGCCACCGATGCGGTCCTCACGTTCGAAGACGGTGA
>JANOKL010000060.1:0-14767 GCA_031419215.1 Luteolibacter sp.
CCAACCCGTAGGCCAGCGATTTTCTTCGGTCCCAAGCGGACAACACGCCGAAAGGCATTGGAGACCCGCCAGATTCGTAAATAAGTGACCCTCCGCGACTGGGATGTCCCAAGCGGACAACACGCCGAAAGGCATTGGAGACTTCGACAAGCTGTCTCCGTTGATGCCAATTTCATGAATCGTCCCAAGCGGACAACACGCCGAAAGGCATTGGAGACATCTTGTTTTGTGACTGCTGCCAACAAGTTTGCATATCCGTCCCAAGCGGACAACACGCCGAAAGGCATTGGAGACACAAGCTTCCAAAGGTCCCGAAAGCCCGATGGCGATGGGTCCCAAGCGGACAACACGCCGAAAGGCATTGGAGACCCGGCAAGCGCGACAATGGGACGTTCGCCTGCCGGGACGTCCCAAGCGGACAACACGCCGAAAGGCATTGGAGACTCAAACAACTGAGCCTGTGCAACCTCGCCTTTTCTGAAGGGTCCCAAGCGGACAACACGCCGAAAGGCATTGGAGACAAGTTGATCATGAGCTGGTAGTTGCCCTGACGAATCGTCCTAAGCGGACAATAAGCTACAGGGCATTGGAGGCCCTTGAATGAAGATGCCGGCTAAAGCCAGCGCTCCATCGGACACCACGCCGGAAAGTGCCAAACGCCTGATCATCTGGCGTAGGCTTGCATGACGGCTGCCAGAAGGTGGGTTGGAGCGGAATGACCGCCCAAGCGCTCCTCGGAACCCAGCCCTACCAGTGGCGGAAAACCCCATTGCCATGGGGTTTAAGAGGAATTAAGATGCAGATGTTTTGAAGCTAAGGCCTAGCTCAGTCGTTTCCCATCCTGCCACCGTCTCATGACTCCCGTTTCCAAGCCTGTCGCCCAGCCTGCTCCGAAAGAATCTGCTTCGGATGCGCCGTCGGCAGTCGAGCTTCAGAATTATCTTTATCTCGAAGGGGAACGGAAGGAGCGCCAGAAGCAGTGCTTCGCGCTCGCGGTGGCCGCCTTCGGCATCGGCGCGGCTTGGTTTTATCTTCATTCGATGCCTGCGGAAACTCCGGCACCTGAGGCAAATGTGCCCGTCAAGGCCGCGCCGGTCGCACCAGTTGCGAAGAAGCAGGGCAAGTCGACCACCGGGCTCGAGGACATCCTCGCGGAAGCAAATGCCGCCAAGAAAGCCAATGACGCTCAAGTCGTGGTTCCGCCCACGGTCGCTCCGGAAGTGGCACAGCCCGTCCCGGAGGAACCCATGGTAGAGGCCAAGACGCGCGATGACGCTGCGCTGATGGCGAAAGAGGAACTGCTGGTTCTCGTCGGTCCGGATGCCATGCGCGAGGTCAACGTGAGCCGCGACAAGAAGCTGTTCACGCGGGCCCTGAACGACCACGTCTGGGACGCCTACCGCGCCTTGCTCGGCCGCTCGATCAATGCCGGGCTGGCAAAACTTTCCCTGCCGGAAGGTCGCAACCGTTTCGATGGCGTCTGGAAGGAGCCCGCGCTCTATCAGGCCCTGCTGCGCTGGAAAGTGCTCGGCCGTTTCGCGGAGCCGGAGCTCGTCGAGGTCGCCCAGGATGCCTACATGGGCGAGATGCTCACCTGGATGCTGACGAACGACGCGCCGATGGAGCAGATGCTTCTCACGATCAAGCCCGAGGACGACGGCGGCAAGGTGCTGATGTTCCTGCGAGATGCCTGGGGGATCAAAACCGAAAAGGCCAAGCAGTATTTCAACCTCGCCCTCGCCTGCGCAGTGGTCTTCGACCGCGACATCACCATCACCACTCCCGACAAGGGCGGCGAATATGGGGCGGAAGCGAAGGTCGAGCCGCACAAGCGCTACGAGTGGTATCTCGACAAGAACGAGAAAAGCAAACTCGCCACCTCGGTGGACCGCATGGAGGCCCGCGACCTCGTGTGGGTGGTGTGCGCACCGATTTCCACCTCCGAGATGGACTGGGCGATTTCCAAGATGAGCCTGCGCCAGAAGAACTGGGGAAATGCCTATGGCATGATCGAGTATCTGATGGAGCGCGCCGTCGAGGGCCTGAACCCGTACGAGGAATACACCTTTGCGGAAATTCTCAAGGAAGGCGGCATCTGCGGCGACCAATCGTATTTCTGCAGCAACACCGCCCGCGCCAACGGCATCCCGGCGATGACGATGTCCGGCGAGACCGACCTCGGCGGCCATGCCTGGGTGGCGATGAAGGTCCAGGACGACGAGTGGACGACCGCCATCGGACGCATCGGCGGAGTCTCCAAGGGCCAGGCGGGAAATCCCCAGATCGGCGGTTCGATCACTGAGCAGGAAGTCCAGTTGTGGAGCGATCGCGATCATCAGAGCAAGCTGATCACGCAGTCCGTCTTCCGCCACTTGTGGCTGGCGGACTACTATGCTTCCAATAGCAAGGACGAGTTGCTCGGCGACGCGGTGAAGCTGGCCAATCTCATCGGCCCGTCATTCCCGGAGACCTGGGGCAGGCTTTATCGCGAGCTGGAGAAGAAGACCGAAAAGGCCGGCGATCCTACCGAAGACGGCATCCTGTCGGCGTGGAAGGACTTCGTCAGCGGCATGCGGCGGCAGTTCAAGGAGAACCCACGGATGGCCGAGCTGGCCTCGAAGGCCGAGAGCGAGCATGTATTTCCCTATGGTGAGGAAGGCGATGCCAAGCGCTCGCTGGCCCGTGAACGTCGCCGCATTGAGCGGAACTCCGGCGAGCTAACGGACCTGATTGCCACCTCGCTGAAGCGCGAGGCCGACCTGATGATGAAGCGCGGCGATGAGCACTCGAAGCGGGACGTTTCCCGGCTCTACGAAACCGCGATGCGCGAATACGGCGGCAGCATCACCGGCTTCAAGATGATGGCGGAGGACTACTTCAGCTTCTTCAAGGACGATCAGGAACAGGGCAAGAAGGTCGTTCGCGACATCGAGCTCGCGTTCAAGCGGGTCGTCGAAACCGGCACCAAGGACTGGTTCCGCGCAAACACCGAAGTCGGCATCTACCGGACGATCTGCGGCTACTACCGCACCGTGGGAGAAGTCAGCCGCGCCGAGATGCTGGAGAAGCGCATGGACCGCCTGATCGATCAGGCCGAACGCGGCGCACTGTGATCCGGTCTTGATGATGGCCGTCCGCAGGCGGAAAGTCGGCGCATGTTCCGCCGATTGGTTGCTGGCCTGATGTTGTTTGCCGCGCTGCCCGCGCTCGGTCAGTTTTCCCAACTGCTGCCGAAGTCAGAGGCCGCCGCCACGCAGGAGGAAACGGCCGCACAGGTCCGCGAACGGTTGCAGGGCTGGCTGAAGGAGGCCCGTGAGGAATTCGCCCGGCTCGACGATCCGAACGCGGAAAGCAAGCTGCCGGAAGGCGTGGGGCCCACGGAGTTCGCGGAGCGGCGGCGCGATGTGCAGCAGACGATCATTTCCGTGGAGCGGCAGTTGAAGTCGCTGACCACCGTGGCGGAGGCCGCCGAATCCGCGAAGAAGGCAGCGGCGGTGCTGGAGTCCTGGAAGGGCTTCGTCGAGGGGCCGCCCTACTCGGTGCTGTGGATTGACGATCTCAGAAATCAGCGCGACGTGGCCACGGAACGCCACGCCACCTCGGCATCCACGCTGAAGCTGTTCGAGGATCGTCTCAATGAATCCGCCGAGGAAGCGAAGGGTGCCGATGAGGCCTATCGGCTCGCCTCCGGGGTGTCCGCACGGAACCCCGGCGCAGCCGATGCCGCGTGGCGGATGGACGCCGCACGTCTTCGCAGCCGATCGATTTCCGCACGGATCGGAGTTTTCACCCTGCTGGCCGCCCAGCAGCGCGAACTCCTCGCGGAAGCGGGTTCGCGTCTGGCCTTCGTCGCCAAGCAGCTCGCGCAGATCGAGTCGCGTGCGTTTCTTTCCGATGACGATCTCGCCCAGGTCCGGAAGTCGACCGCGACCCGCCAGGCGGCGATCGCGAAGGAGGGCGAGGAAATCCGCAAGCGCTACAACGCCGCACTTTCAAGCCGCCGGAAACTCGAAAGCCAGAGCACGGACGAAAAGCCGGATCCCTTGCTCACCGCGAAAATCGAAGCCGCCACCACCCGCGTCGATTCGCTGCAATTCACGCTCGATACCCTCAACGCCCTCGACCAACTCGAATCGCAGATCCCGGACGCCTACCTCAACCGCCGCGTGCTGATGACCGTCACCGAGGCGAATGCCCGCGAAGGCGCGCTCAAGTCGCTGCGCTCCATGCGCGATCATCTAACAGCATGGGGGATCTACGCCGCGAATGAGATTTCCGTTTCCGGGGCCGAGCTGCGCAGCCAGGAAGCGCGGGCCACCTCGCTGGCTCCCGGCGATCCGAAGCTGCAACTGGCGAACGACCAGTGCAGCGACCTGCGGGACAAGCTCGACGTTTCCCAGCGCCTCGCCCGGACCGTCGATCTCCAGCAACGCCAGCTCAACGCCTGGCTCGGAGACTTCGATCAGATCCTCGCCCAACGCTCGATGAGCCAGCGCTTCAGCGACGGCTACAACACCGTCCGCCTCAACGCGAACAAACTCTGGAACCTCGGCGTTTGGGACTACGACGTCGAGCGCATCGATGCCGATGGGAAAAAGGTCATGAAGCAGGAAACACTCCCGCTCGGCCAGTTGGTGTGGGCCATCCTGCTCTTTATCGTCGGCTACTTCGTCGCAGCGAAGATCACTCGCCGGACGCAGACGATCCTTGTTTCCAGAGGCCGCATTGGAGAAGCGCAGTCATCCACGCTCCGTCGCTGGCTGATGGCCCTGCTCGCCTTCCTGCTCGCCATCGTGACGCTGAAGATCCTCAACATTCCGCTCACCGTCTTCGCCTTCCTCGGCGGCGCGCTCGTCATCGGCATCGGCTTCGGCACCCAGACGATGATCAAGAATTTCATCAGCGGCATCATCGTGCTGTTCGAGAGAAACATCCGCGTCGGCGACATCCTCAATGTCGATGGCATCATCGGCACCGTTTCGGAAATCAACACCCGCTCGTCCATCCTGCGCAGCGCTGACGGGGTGGAGACCCTGATCCCGAACTCGGTCTTTCTGGAAAACAAGATCACCAACTGGACGCACAGCAGCCGCAAGATCCGGCGCGCGGTGAAGGTCGGGGTCGAGCACGGCTCGCCCGTCCACAAGGTCGCGGAAATCCTCGTCGAGTGTGCGGACCGCCATGGCCTCATCCTGAAGGAACCCGCGCCGGTGGCCCTGTTCGAGGACTTCGGCCAGAACGCGCTTCAGTTCGAACTCGGCTACTGGATCGAGCTCAACGACAAGACCAACTCCTTGCTGGTCGCCAGCGACCTGCGCTTCATGATCGACAAGCGCTTCACCGAGGAAGGCATCGCCATCCCCGCGCCGAACCGCGATACGCGCCTCATCACCGACTCACCCCTCCAGGTCGAGTGGGCACCGAAGGGCTGAACACGAGAGGGGCTCGATCGATGGAAATCCCCTAGAGTCATCGCCTATACTGAGACGTCCAAGCCCTGCAGAATTGCCAGTCGCCCAACGATTTACGGGCCTCGGCGGAAGAAAAAATCTTGCCAATCAGGGATTCTTGCATTGAATTCTCCCCGGCACGAGCCAGTCCGGTGTACCTCCAGAGGAACCCTGAGAATGGAAAGCGTCACAAAAAACACCGGGTTCTGATACGGACGGCGACAGGTATTCTGCCTCTGCTCCCTTTGGCACTTTAGGTGTTTTTTTTGTGCCCATATTTCAGCCAGTCGTAGATGCGGACTGCGCGCCTAAAGTTGGTCGTCAGGGTCTGTTCAGACTTGTTAAGGATCGGGTCGAAACACTCGTAGGCGTGGACCAAAAGGTTCCGGAACGCCTCCAAATCGAGCCGGCCTTCTGGAACGAAGGCCAATTCGACCAAGGCTAGCTGCAATCCCTTTGCGGTTGAACAATCAAAGGCGGCACACACTTCCTCGATGCTCTGCGGAATCGGTTTGCCGTTGCGACCTGACCGCATGCTGTTGGTGATCCAGAAGTCGAGGCCCTTGGTCCGCACTTGATCAACGTATTCAGAGAGCTTCCCAATTGCTCTCGCCTTCTCCGCCAAGTCCAGGTACTTGAATACGGGATGATTGTTCGAATTCTGCCGCCCGAGCTTCGGAAGGACGATTTCCACCACGGAGTCCGCCTCCAGGTCGGTGCCCTCGTAAATCAAATCCTTGATCAGGTCGTTAGCCTCCAAGCCCCCGTATCCTTGTCCGGCCAACTGCTTGGTGATCCCGACGCCCATTACGTATTCCACTGATTCCATCTCCGTCGTGTCGTCGATATCGATCACACGGATTCGCTCTTTTGGCGCGGTGCTCAGGACCAGATCGTAAATGTCCTTCTTGAGTTTGCGCAGAATCTTCGGCGGGTAGCTCGATCTGAGAGCGGTAATTGCCTTGTAGAGGATGGCGAAGTCGGGCAGTACCACACGTTTGAACTCGATGACCTTCGCCCCGAAATTCTCCCGGACCGTGCTGATGCCTTCTGGTCTCCCGTCCTTGGTCCGCTGGACGAAAAGGAGCCTGTCCGACAGGGTCGTGAGCTGCTCCTCGTTCAGGCAATTCGCGATATCACTGAAGATCAGGCGGATGTTCGCATCGGTGATCGAGTAGCCGATGAACACGATCGGATGCTCTAGGAAAATCGTCATCAGCTTCGCCGAGAGGTAAGCGTTACGCCTTTTGTAGGACGTGTAGTCCGCGTCGGTCAGCACCAGCGAGCGCGGATCGGACACGCAGCCGTGGATTTTGTAGATCTCACCCACCCCGTAGCTCTGATTGAAGAGCAGTTGGTCTTGCCCGACGTATGAGACGTGTTCTGGAAACACGTGCTCTAGAAAGCGGTCGAAGTTCGTGGTGATGATGCCTGCAACGTTCTTCCGGGCGTGTCCCAGCGCCGAAATCTCCTCCGGAAACTGTGAGCCTACGAACCCGGCCTCGTGGGCACGGAGCAGTTCCGCTACACCGATCTTCAGCGGTGACACACCTGCCCGGATCTCCGGATCATACCTCGTCCGGAGGTCAACATACTGGTCCTCGGCAAGAAAGCGCCGCGCGTAATCCTTCTCCACCAACTGAGTGATCAGCGGCAAATCTTGTTCGTCCGTGCTCCCCGCCGTCGCCACTTCGTTTTTGTACCACTCGAAGGGAAACGCGGTTTCGGGCTTCGCCTCGTTGGCGAAACGACTGACCAAGCCCTTCCAGTCATCCGTCTTCAGGTAGCGATGAGTGAATCCCGATCCGACGAACAAGAACGGGTGGGCATTCGCAGCTTCGAGCAGTCTTTTAAGTTCGGCGGACATCGGGAATGAGAGAAAGAGAGAACGTGAGACGACGCTTCATGCGTTTAATTGATCATGACCTGATCATTTGAGAGCATTGGAAGCAATCCGCGAACGTCTAATCTTACGAGTCACCAGGCGGTGGGTTGGGGATAGGGATTTGTTTTGACGCTTCCGGCCCAGTCGGACGTACTGATTGATTTTTTTCTCCGGTCGTAGGATCGGGACTTCCCGGTATCGTTTGTGTTGTCGGCTTGGGATCTGACTTGGGCGGGTCTTCCGTCCCAGCGTCCGTCTTCTGCTTCTTGTCCCCTTCCACGGCTGGAGCATGGGTGACCTTGACCTTCACTCCATCCACTGTGACTGAAGCGATCTCGCGCTCCTTCGGATCCCCATTGCACATATCAATAACAATTCTGCCTGCGACCACGATCCACACCAGGATCATCAAGGGAGGGATGAAGGTCAGTGGATGAGCGACGGTCCAGCGCCCCCGGTCGACGAAGAGTAAAAACTTTTCCCCACGTGAGTAGGTAATGCCGAAGTCGGGGCTCTTCTGAGAAGGATTCACCGGATCACGCCCGGATAAGTCACCTTTCTCGGCCTCGGCGGCCTTCGCTGCGTGGGATTGGGATCTGCCGGAGATGGGCGCCAGGCCTGCCACATCTCCTTCGAGGGTATCCCAAAGGTGGTTGAGACGGTGCAGCGCCATCCGGCCACCTTGCAGGGCAAGGAAGCAGGAGAACGAGCACAGCATTCCAGCCACCGACAGTGTCAGCAGGATCCACTCGCCGCCATCTTTCCCCCAGAGAACGCCGGTGCCTGCGAAAGCCAGACCGTTGAGCAGGACGAGCCAGTGGATGCGGTGGTTCACGAGTTCGTTCTCATGACGTACGGTCTCCCTGAGGCGATCCGAATAGACGATCATTGCCGTCTCGGCCTTCATGATGTCACGTAACCGTTCTTGCCGCCGCTCCTCCGCCTCTTTTTTCTCTTTCTTCTCTCTGTCCTCTTTCTCCTTCTGCTCGCTCCCTGCCGCTTGATCGCCTTGGGGCTCCACTTTTCCTGTCTTCTCTTTCTGACCGGCAGCTTGCGTTTTTCTGACAGCTTTTCTGGCCTTGGCGTTTGAGGGGCGGCGTGGGGTCTTCATCGAAGTTGTCGGGAGGTAAATGAAAATCACACGATGCCGGCATCTCCACAAGACACCTCACCCCCAACCGTCACCTGGCCGTTCATGAGCATCGGGAGCAGCCAGTCGCGGAGGGAGGTGAGTTCTTGGTTTTGCTGGGTCACATTATAGATTAGATCACTGATCTGCTTGAAATGAGTAGTAATCTCATTCGAAACGCCATCGGGAGGGAGAGATATCTTCAGCCCCTTGATGTAGTCAGTTTTCAGATTCTTAAAAATACTCCCATTGCCCAAACAGATAATGCGAGGCCGTTCATGAGAGAAATAGTGAAACATAAAATCCTTTGTCAGGCCTAGCGTATACCCACTGATCACCAACCATCCGTCGTGCACTCCCGAGTGAATCTTTGTAATTCGAGGCACTGCTGGTGTAGCGCTGTTCGTAAGAATCAGAGTGTCAGGCGGCACGATTTTGGCCATCGGCCCACCTTCCTTGAGAATGAATTGCTTGGTTCCTAGAATGAACCTGTTGTCGCTGGCGGTTGCATCTGAGATTTTGATCCAAGGAATACCTGAGTCCGAGAGGAATTCGTCTATCGGTCGAGGAGACGCGCCTCGACTAATTGAGAGAATGTGGCCTAGCTCATAAACCTTCCAGTCTTCCGGAATCTCGCGTTTGAGATCGGGGTTGAAGACCATGGGGCCGCCGGAGGTGCGGTAGGGTTTTCCTTCGAGCTTGGGCTTGCACATGGCGGCGGCTTGGGCGGCGCTGATCGGAAAATCAAACTGCACGAACCAGTAGTCATACAGCAGCTTCGCCATCGCCTCGAACTCGGCATTGATTCGGTGATTGAGGGCGATCTTGGCGTCGAGGGCGGAAAGAACGGCGGAAATGCGTGATTGATCTTCGGGTGGCGGAAGGGACACGAGAACATCATAGATCCTGTCCGGTGAAGTGTGCTTTACCTTGCTGCCCGATGCGCTGCGCCTGATTTGCTCTCGAACCGATTTGGTTTTGAATAGGTGATACAGAAAGCTGACATCGACATCCGGTGTTAGAGCAGTGACCAACCCAAGACGCTGGTTGTGGAGAAAGTGGTCGCTTTCAGGGACGGTGGCCATGCTGCCCAGCAGTCCATCCGTCTGTTCCGTCATCGCGACAATCACGTCACCCTTTTTGAGAAGGTATTCGTCAGGGAACGGCTCCGAGTAGCATTTGTCCTTACCTTCGTTCCTCTTGAAGCCGCCAGCTTCATGGAAGTTGCCGGGTGTCAGAACGACATAGCGGCCAGTGCTTTTGAAGTGCTCTCCTTTGAAGGAAAAGCCGTGCTTGACGTGGATTCTACCGCGCAGACTTTTAACGGGCCATTTAGTCATGCTTCAGTGCGGCTACGTGCTCTTCGATCTGCTTCTCCAAGCGCTTTGATTCGTAGAAGAGGTGTTTGAGACGCTCCGAACGCTCAGCTAGCACCCTATCGAACTGCTTTGGGGTCATGGCAACATGATCAACCTTCACGTCAAAATACTGCCCGGCGCTGAACGAGTGGTTCTTGGCGGCGATCTCGTCGTAGGTCACCACCACCGCGAAATCCTCAAGCACTTCCTTGTGATTGAAGACGCGGATGATCTGGTCCTCTTCGGCTGTAGAGAGCAGGGTCTTCTGGTTTTTGCCTTCCTTGACCTTGGTGCCGAGGTTGGAGGCGTCGATCAGGACAATGTCGCCCTTGTTCGCGGCATCGAGGAAGAGGATGGAGACATTGGTGCCGGTGGTGGCGAAGATGTTGCTGGGCATGGAGACCACCCCGGCGAGCATCTTGTTTTCCACGAGGTGCTGGCGGATGCCTTTTTCGATCCCCGACTGCGCGGTGATGAAGCCGGTGGGGACGACGATGGCGGCCTTCCCCTTCTTCGCCAGCGAGTGGATGATGTGCTGGATGAAGAGCAGGTAGATGGACATCTTGTCCTTATCCTTGTTCGGTACCTTGGGGACGCCGGCGAAGAAGCGTTGCTGGTTGGCCTTGGTGTCGAGCTCGTCCCGGAAGTCGGAGAAGTCGAGCTTGAAGGGAGGATTGGAGACGATGTAGTCGAACTTCCTGAGGGCTCCGCTTTCATCCCGGTGGTAGGGATGCTGGATGGTGTTTCCCTGGATGATGTTCGGAATGGAGTGGACCAGCTTGTTCAGGATCAGGTTCAGCCGCAGGAGGCTGGAGGATTTCTGGGAGATGTCCTGGGAGTAGATGCTGCACTGTTCCTCGCCGATGGCGTGGGCCAGATTCATCAGCAGGGTGCCTGACCCGGCGGAGGGATCGTAGCAGGTGACGCTCTTCACCTCGGCGAGGACCAGGCAGGAGGCCATGATCTTCGCCACGGCATGCGGGGTGTAGTACTCGGCATACTTTCCGCCGCCGTCCTTGTTGTAGTCCTTGATGAGGTACTCGAAGAGGGTGGCGAAGAAGTCGAACTTCTCGGAGAAGAGGTGCTCGAAGCTGAACTTGACCAGCTTGTTGATCACGGCGCGCGCGAACTCGTTCCGCTTTGACTGGACGAACTCGGTGATGGGATCGAAGAGGAGCTGCTTCTCGCCATCGTCCGTCATGACGGAGAAGATGTCGGAGTTCAGCGCGGCGATGGAGAGCAGGGTGGCATCGAGGATTTTCGCGAAGCCCTCGTCGTTCTGCTGACCATAAAGGGTGGCGAGGAAGTGCTCGGGCCGCAACTGGGCGGTGCCATCGCCGAGCTGGATGAGGAGCATTTCATAGTCGCTCTCGGAGTAGCCGCGCAGGGCCTCCTCCCAGGACTCCGCCTTTGCCAGGGCCGGGTCGATCTGCTTCGCCTCGTAGGCGAACTTGTCGTTGAGGAACTTGTAGAGGAAGACCTGGGTGATGATCTTGAACTCGTTGCCGTCATTGCCGAGTCCGTAGGTGGCGCAGACGCCTTTGAGGTCGTCGATGAGGGTGGTGGCCTGCTTCTGGAAATCTCGGGTGCTCATGCGGGTTGCTGGCCATTGAATTCATCCAGATACTCCTTCATGACAAGGGCATTGATGAAGCGGCCGCTCTCGGCGGTGAGCGGCAGGTCGTGCTTGGTCTTGAGCTGCTCGACGACGAGCCGGAGCATCATTTTTTCGGCGAAGGCGGGATTCGTCAGAAGCTGGGCATTCTGGGAAATCCGGGCATCCGCCTCCTGCTTCAGGGCGGAGAGGGCCTCGTGGAGCTTCCGTTCGTTCGGGGTGGGATCGCCCTTTTCCATGAGCCGCTTGTGGAGGCGGGCGTATTTGGCGTCGTTGGCATACTTCGCCCGCAGGAGCTGGTTCTTCCGCTCCAGCTCTCGGGCCCGCGCGTGGACGTCGTTCAGGGCCGCGATGTTGGAGACCATTTCCTCCTGGGTGATCTCGCTGAGGTTCTTCTTCCGGAACAGGCGCTCCAGTTCCTCACGCAGGGAGATGAACTCGGGATCGCGCGGATCGAAGTTTCCGCCCAGTCCCTCGCGAGTCCGACGAAGGACGTCCTTCAGCTCGTCGGCGATGACCATTTCCGCCTGGGAGACCTTCCGGAAGGTGAAGATGACGTCCTCGAGCGCAATGTTCAGGAGGTTGGAGTTGTCGTGGGCATTCTCAAGGGCTTCGCGCTGGTTGAGGAGGGCGAGGTGGTTGTTCGCCTCGGCGGAGAGTTGGGTGAGCTTCCGGAAGTCGAGCTTGTCGAGGAGATCGTATTGGCCGGAGGAGCGGATGAGGTTGTAGAGGCTGCGGGCGTCGTTGAGGGCCTTGATGATTTCCCGCATGTCCTCGCGCTTCTGGATCGCGGTGATCTGCTGCGAGAAGATTTCCGCGTTCCGGGTGTCGAAGTGGAACAGGGCGTCCTTGATGGCCTCGATCTCGGCGGCGATCTCCTCCTGGGATTTGAAGAGGTCGGAGTAGTGGACCAGTTCGTCTCCGAGTTCCGACTGGAGCTCGTCGAAGTAGGCCTTGTTGGTCTTGTCGAACTCGGTCTGGATGTCCGCGAAGTCGACGACGTAGCCGTAGCGGAAGCTCTTGTAGGTGCGGTTGACGCGGGTGAGGGCCTGCAGGAGGTTGTGGGACTTGATGACGCGGCCGAGGTAGAGCTTTTTCAGCCGCCGGGAATCGAAGCCGGTGAGCAGCATGTTGTAGACGAAGAGGATGTCGATCTTCCCGGCCTTGAAGTCATCGACCCACTGCTTCCTGTCGTCCTTGGTGCCGACATCGTGAAGGATCAAGGCATGGGACGTGACCGATCGGTCGAGGGTGGGCGTAAAACGGAAGGGGACGATGTCTTCGGCAACCTTCAAATACTCGCCGGAATCCTCCTCGAGCCTGATCGGCTGGGGTGCATACTTCTGCTGGAAGATCTCCGCCATCATCCGGGCCTGCTCGGCTGAATCACAGACGACCATCGCCCCAATGCTGCCGTCGTTGTGGGTGAGCCGTGCTTTCCCGAAATCCGTGACGATGTAGTCGAGCATCGGTTCGACGAACTTCTCATGGGCGTAAAGGAGCTTGCGGTCGTGGCTGTTCTTGAGGACCTCGATTTCCTCAAGGGCCTTGGCGAGGTCCAGCTTGTAGCGGGTCTCGATTTCCTCGCGGATGAGACGGAGGGTGTAGCCGTCGGCGATGGAGGCGTTGTAGTAGTATTTGTGGATGTAGTTTCCGAAGAGCGCCTTGGAGCTGGCGCTGTCTCCGATGAGCGGTGTCCCCGTCAGGCCGATCTTGATGGCGTTGGGGTCGGACTCGTTGAGGTTGGCGAGGAAGCTGCCCTTGGGATTGTAGCTGCGGTGGACTTCATCGAGGAAATAGACGCGCTGGAGATTGATGGCGTAGTCGGAAGAGCGGACCACGTCCGGGTCGTCTTGGAACTTCTGGATGTTGACGACGGTGATTTCAGGTCGCCCGGAATCGTTGTGGATCGCGCTGGTGGACTTGATGTCGCTGGCGAAGGCCTCGCGGGAGTTGATGGTGTGAACAACGAGCCCACGGCTGCGGAATTCGCGGCGGGCCTGCTGAAGCAGATCGATACGATCGACGATGAAGTAGAACTTGGGAACGAGTCCACGTGAGCGGAACCAAGCGGTGAGGTGATGGACGTTGTAGTAAGCCAGCGCCGTTTTTCCGCTCCCCTGAGTGTGCCAGATGATGCCTTTGCGGACACCGCTTTCCAGAGCCCGGGCGATCGCCTTGGTGGCGAAGATCTGGGGATAGCGCATGATGTGCTTCTCCAGGCTTTGTTCCTGCCTGACATACGCGAAGGCGAATCGAAGGAGAAAGGCCAACCGATCACGAGAGAACAGGGAAGTGCTCAGTCGGTTGGTGGGGCTGTCGGGGTCCTTGTTGCTCGCGAATTCCGGAGAGTGCTTGATGCTGGAAATGTTGTTGTCAGCCAGAACCAGGTCTTCGGTCTCCTGACACTCCGGCGAGAGCAAGCCTGAGAGCAATTGAGACTCCCCCTCACGGAAGTAGTTGAAGGAAAGATCTTCGTAAGAGGGCGAGGCGTAAAAAGCGCCCTGCAGCGGCTCCGGGGAGCTGCCGTCGTACTCCATGTTGTTGGAGAACACCATCAACTGGGTGATGTTGACGAAGCGCCGGAACTTTGGGTTTCGAAAGCGGGCATTGATCCGTTGCCGTTCTGCAAGAATGCCGTCCCGATTGTTCGGCTTTTTCACCTCAATGAAAGCGAGAGGCATTCCATTCACCAAAAGAGTGATGTCCGGACGGAACTCGTCGTCGCAATTCTTGTAGGTCAGTTCGGTGACGACGTTGAAGGTGTTTTGATCGAAGTCCGTGAAGTCGATCAGCTTGAGACCACTGGTGGCGGTCAGTCTTTCATGAAAGCTTTTCCCGAGTTCCTCATTCTCAAGGAGGAAAGATACCTCTTGAAGCAAACGGTCGATGTCTGATTCGGAGGCGTGGGAATTGATCTTCTGAATACTCGAACGAAACAGATCCTGAAAGATATTGGTTGCCTCAGTTCGCAGATGATCTCCAAGGGAAAGGTAGGAGAACCCCAGCCTGGTGAGGTGGAGGATTGCTGGGATTTTCACCCGAGAGTCTTCGGAAAACAGCATCTGATCAGACTGCGGATGTCATCCTCCTGACATCAGGAAGCTTATCAGTCGAATCAAACCGGGCGGTGAGGTGCGGAAACTGGAGTTTTTCCCACTTGGGGAGCGATCCTCACGGCTTCGCCGCCATCAGCGCCTCGATCTGCTTGGTGATCTCGGCACGGGCGGCCTCGCCCAATCCAAATCCCTTTCACGGGCGAGCCGCCCAATACTGTCCGTTTAGACGATCATGACGGTGGTTTGTCGAATTCTTGTTGCCGCCTTCTTC
>JANOKL010000061.1:0-5427 GCA_031419215.1 Luteolibacter sp.
GATCGGCCAGCTGAAGACCTGCGGAGTTCGCGGTCTTTGGGACCATGACCAGCTCGAAGGGAAGCGCTCGGGCATGGCTGCTTCCGACATCGCAATGGCGGCGGAAGGCCAGTTCCAGCTCCCGGTCCTCCTTGCGCCCCCGGCATTCGACGATGATAGGAGTGAGCAGGTCCGACTGCCCGGCCCTTGTAAGGAAGCGGTAAACCGCATCGATGCCGACCCTCATCGCCTGGTCATACACCCCGGAAGCGGGGTCCTCGTGACCGGCCGCGAATGCAGGCTTGTCGATCAGAACCGCCACCATCGTTGCAGGCAGGGACTCCATCAAGCCGGAGAGTTCCTCGAGGAATCGCTCACGCACGGGGCGCTTCAGCAGGAATGAAAAGGCATCCTTGGGCTTGCGGATCTCATGCTCGTGGAGGACGACTTCATCATGACCCCAGTAGCGCATCTTGAAGCGCTGAAGGTCGGGGCAGACCTGCTGGATATAGTCCGTTTTCCGAACGATGACGAATGCCAGAACAAAGACCGGATGCTGGGGATTGATGCTCGTGAGGCTGTGGTCGCCGCTTTCGTCGACGAAGACCAGATAGTCGCCAAAGTCAGGAGAGGCCGGCATGATCAGGCGGCAGAATAGAGCTCGTCGGTCAGCGCGTGAATGGCGGCATCATAGGCGGGCTTGCCACCGAAGGCACGGATGATCTCCACCGGGGAGCCGAGCCTGCTGAGTGGGTCGAGGCGGATGATTTCCGGGTTCTCGAAGTCGAGCCCGCCGTCGTCGGCGTACTTGTCGAGAAGGGCGGCAATGACCTTGCGGGCGAGGTCGCCGTATTTGGTGAAATAGTCGCGCTTCTTCACCTGTTCCGCACGCTCCTTGCGGGTGAGCGGCTTCTGCTCGTAGGCGACATGGCAGATGAGATCGAAGGGATCAAAGGCCGAGCCGATCTCCTCACTCAGCGCGGAGAAGATGACGCCCTGCTGCTCCAGCTCCTCGACGATGGCACGCTTCTTGTCGGCCTGCTTCCAGGAACTGAGAAAGGAATCCAGGGAGTCATAGGCGCTGCGGACGCTCTTGCGGGTGTAGTCACGCAGGCTCTCGGTAATGATTTTCCCGTCGTCGCCCAATTACTGGACCCGCTCCTTGATCACGGTGACCTCCACGCCGTTGACGACGACCTTCCGCGCGACCCGATATTCCTTCGCATCCTCGGACACGATGGAGACATCCGGCTTCTCAGGCTCTGGAAAGTGGATCTCCTGACCGATGGCCTCGTCGGTCACCGTCTCATCGTCCGTCTCGTCATCCGTGCCGGAGAGGTCCTCATCCTGAGCCGCAGCCTTCACTCGGACCGGATCTCCGTCGAAGTCCTTGTCGGCGAAGAGGGCCGTGACATTCCGGAAATCCATGATGGTGAAGTAGTGCTTCCCGAAGTCCTCGTTGATGCGGGTGCCGCGGCCGATGATCTGCTTGAACACGGTCATTGAGCCGATGTTTGAATCGAGCACGATGAGCTTGCAGGTCTGAGCGTCCACGCCCGTGGTCATGAGCTTCGAGGTGGTGGCGATGACCGGGTAGAGTTCACTGGGGCTGATGAAGGCATCGAGGTGGCGTTTTCCCTCCTCGTTGTCGCCCGTGATCTGCATCACATACTTGCTGTTCGCGGAAACCTGATCGGCGTTGGCGTTTGCCAGTTCCTTCCGCATTCCTTCGGCGTGTTCGATGTCCACACAGACCACGATGGTTTTGGAGAATCGTCCGCTGCCCTTGAGGAATTCGGTGATCTTCTCCGCAACCACGCGGCGGCGCTCCTCGACGACAATGTGGCGGTCGAAATCCGACCGGTTGTAGATGCGGTCCTCCACCGGCTTGCCATCCTTGTCCTTGAAGCCCTTCGGTGGTCGCCAGCCTTCCACATCGATGTCGAGCGTGACCTTGATGACCTTGTAGGGAGCGAGGAACCCATCATCGATGCCCTGCTTGAGCGAATACGTGTAGAGCGGCTCACCGAAATACTCGGAGCTGGAGATTTCCTTGGTTTCCTTCGGCGTAGCGGTGAGGCCGACGTGGGTCGCGCCTTTGAAGTATTCGAGGATCTCACGCCACTTGCTGTCCTCACGGGCGCTGCCGCGATGGCACTCGTCTACGATGATGAGATCGAAGAAACCCGGGCTGAACTGCTTGTAGGCGTCGGTGTCGTTGTTGTCGGAAAGCCCTTGATAGAGGGCGAGGTAGATCGAGAACGCAGTATCAATCTGCTTGTGCTTGATGACCGTCATCGCCTCCTTGAAGTGACGAAAGTCACCACGGACCGTCTGATCAATCAACGCGGTGCGGTCGGCGAGAAAGAGGATGCGCTTCTTCAGACCGCTGTTCCAGAGGCGATAGATGATCTGGAACGCGGTGTAGGTCTTGCCGGTACCGGTCGCCATGACGAGCAAGTGCCGGTTGTTTCCTGCGTTTTTGGCAATGGCCTCGACCGTGCGGTTGATGGCGATCTGCTGGTAATAGCGAGGTGAACGATTTGAACCATCCGAGAAATAGTCCTGGGTGACGACAACTTCGGCATCCTCGGAAATATCCTTGAAGGCCTTGTATTTCAGCCAGAGCTGCTCGGGAGACGGAAATGCGTTGAGAGCGAGTTCCGTCTCAATTGTGCCTGACTTCTCGGTCTTATCGTGAAAGAGAAAGCCATCTCCGTTGCTGCTGAAAACGAAGGGAATTTCGAGTGGCCCCGCGTAGCCAAGTGCCTGCTGCATGCCTGCACCGACCGTGTGTTTGTTGTCCTTCGCCTCAATGATCGCGATGGGGATGTTCGGCTTGTAATAGAGGATGTAATCGGCTCGCTTCTTGGCACCTCGTGTGTGGATTTTCCCCCGCACATGGATTCTACCGTCGGTGAAGCCAACTTCCTCACGGATCTGGGTATCCAGACTCCAACCCGCCGCCACGAGATTTGGCGTGATGAACTTGGAGCAGATATCGCGTTCGCTGAGGGCTTTCTTGTTCATCTGGCGAGGACTGACATCGAATCAGCAACCATTTCACTGGTGGCCTCGAAGCCTAACCGAAGCATCTTGCCAGGAAAGAAAAAAGCCACGTCCGCCATAGACCTGCCGACGTCTTTAGTCTTCCTCCTCCCTGAAAACTGCCACCTAGCAAACTCTAGTAATACGGCTTCAGCATCAGATAGCAGATCGGGCCGGTGATGGCGACGTAGAGCCAGATCGGGAAGACCCATTTCGAGAGCTTGCGGTGGGCGGCGAAGCGGTTGGTGATGCCGGCGATCCAGGTGAAGAGGATGCAGGGCAGGCTGAGGCCGGCGAGGGAGATGTGGGAAATGAGCAAGAGCAGGTAGATCGAGCGGATCGTGCCGGTGCCGCCGAACTTCGTTTCCACGGTGGTGAAATGGTAGGCGACGTAGCAGAGCAGGAACAGGATCGAGAGGATCATGGCTGCATTGATGAACTTCTTGTGGAGGCAAATCTTCCCCTGCTTCACGGCCGCAATAGCTCCGATCAGGGACACGGCGACGAGCGAGTTCAGCACGGCGTGAACCGGCGGAAGAAAGGCGAACGACCAACCTTCAGGAAGGGTGATGCGGAGTTCCGGGCGTCGCATGAGTCCGACGAGGACCAGCACCACGGCGGTTAGAACCCAGGCAATGATGCCGAGTTTTTTCGAGAGGGCTTCATTGGCCGCCCGTGTGAGCCAGTCCCTGCGTTCGTCGTTCATCACTTCTGTGGAGCGGAAGTTTTACCGAGCTCCTCACGGAGTCGGGCGTTGAGATCGGTCTTGAGGGTCTCATAGAGTTCGGGCTGGCGCTTCTGAGCCTCCTCGGAGCGGGCTTCGGCGAGCGGCCACTTGCCGACCACCTGCCAGTTGCGGTCGACCATCATAAAGGCCAAGTCATGCTGAAAGCGACCATTGGCAACGATCTCCGACTGATTCGTCCGCTCGCGGATGCCGAAGAACTTGAGCTCCTTTTCCATGTATTCATGGGTGGCCTTTTCATCCCCGGCATTCACGAACCACCAGTTCTTCGAATCGGCCCCAAGCGCGGCGGCATAATCCTTCAGGCGCTCGACACTGTCCTGGCTGGGATCCACCGAGATGCAGACGATCTGGAAATCCGGGTTGGCCTTGAACTGATCGTAGATCGCACGGAGTTCGGCGCCGTTGCGCTGGGCGCATTGCGGGCAGATGGCGAAAAACTCGGCGACGATCCAGACCTTGCCCTTGAGATCGGAAAGCTTCACCTGCTCGCCCGCCTGGTTGATTCCTGTTAGATCGCGCTTGATCGGAAACCACTCAGCTTCCTTCTGGCGACCGGCATTCTCGATCAGCACCAGCTCCGGCTTCGGCATCCCGGCGCGCAGATACATCGCGAGGCCGATGATCGCCGCCGAGATGGCGACCACTCCGGCATAGAGAAGAAAGATCTTCGATTTCGGATTCATGAGTTTTCGTGGGGTTCGGCCAGAAGTGTGTCGATGGTGCGGATGAGGACTTCCTCCATGAGCGCGGCGTTGCTCTTGTCCGATCCGCTTTTCAGCCCCTGCTCGTCATAGGAAGCGGCGACGTCGAAGTCGAAATTGACGACCGCGCGACCGTTCTTGCCTTGGCGCAGGTGACGGTTCCGATCCACCAGAATGATCTTCGAGTTGTAGGTCCACTGCTTGCCGTCGAAGCTGGGCATGGCCCCGAGCTTGAACTTGTCCTTGAGGTATTTCTGGATGAACACCTGTCCGGCACCGGCGAACCACCAGGTCGGCAGCTCGGCACCGACTTCCTTGGCGGTCTTCGCCAGGACCTCGGCGGTCTCCTTTTCGGGGTCGATGGTCAGGCAGACGAAGCGGACCTCCTTGTTGCCGGCGTAGTGGTCGCGCATGCGCTGCATCACCTCGCGGCTGCGCTTCCAGGAATCCGGCTGGTTGACGGACACGGCGCAAGCGAGCCAGACGCAGTTGTCGAGTTCGAGGAGGCCGGCCGAGCTGCCGTCTTGTCGCACCACGGCGAGGTTCTCGTTCAAACGCCCATAAATCGGCGGCCGCGGATCGTAGGCCTGCTTTTTCGCGACCTTCGAGTAGGCGTAGAGAATGCCGACGCCGCCGACGATCATGATGGCGACGAGAATGAAGGCGGTCCGGCGCAGTTTGCGCGGATCACGGATCGCAGGTTCAAGCGTTTTCGGGTCCAAAGCCATCGAGCGGCGGACCGTAGCCTAGACCCACGCGATGGCAAGTAAACCGAGTGAAATTGGCAGATAGAGCAGGGTGAAGAAGAACAAGCGTCGGGCATTCGGTCGCTCACCGAGCTTCATGAAACGGAAGGCCAGCACCGCCATCACCAAGGCCAGCAAGGTTCCACCGATCCCCCAGGACCAACCTGCGAAACCCATGATCGAGGGCAGCAGCGACACCACGGCC
>JANOKL010000062.1:0-7309 GCA_031419215.1 Luteolibacter sp.
TCACCGATGGGATACCGCCTGCCGCTCGACTCGCTACCGTGGGTGACCGAGGGCGAGTATCCCTACATCATCCCGGCCGATCCGACTCAGACCTGGGGCGAGTTGCCGCCGCGTGAGCCGATCATGCAGGTCGCCCGCTCACGCTCCGAAGCCTCTGCTGCGGCTCAGGATTTCGACCGCTTTCCGGCGACTCAGGGCTCGCGAGCCTGGGTCGGTGAAAAGGCCACCGTGCTCCATGAAAGCGAGATGCCGCCCGCCGCGCAGGAATCCGCGAAGGACGTCATCCGCACCGCCATCTGCTTCGAGCCGCGTGAGGGACGACTCCACATTTTCATGCCGCCTCTTGAGGGCACCGAGGAGTTTCTCGACCTCATCGCCTGCCTTGAGCAAACCGCCGCCGCGCTCAACATCCCGATCATCCTCGAAGGCAGCCCGCCGCCTTATGATCCGCGTATCCAGGTTCTGAAGGTCACTCCCGACCCTGGTGTCATCGAGGTCAATCTCCAGCCCGCGGCGAGCTGGGACGAGCTGGTGGAAAACACAACCACGCTTTACGAGGAAGCCCACCTCACCCGCCTCACCACCGAGAAGTTCATGGTCGATGGTCGCCACACCGGCACCGGTGGTGGCAACCACATCATCATCGGCGGCGAGACACCATCCGACAGCGCACTGCTGCGCCGCCCGGATCTACTGCGGAGCATGCTGACGTATTGGAATCACCACCCGTCGCTTTCGTATCTGTTCTCAGGGCTTTTCGTGGGACCGACCTCGCAGGCCCCGCGCGTCGACGAGGCGCGGCACGATGCCCTTCACGAACTGGAGATCGCCTTCAACACGATGAAGGACGAGTTCAATCCACCACCCTGGCTGGTGGACCGTTTGTTCCGCCATCTTCTAACAGACTCAACCGGCAACACCCACCGCACCGAGTTCTGTATCGACAAGCTGTTCAGCCCGGATGGCACCACCGGACGCCTCGGCCTGCTGGAAATGCGGAACTTTGAAATGCCGCCGCACGCCGAGATGAGCATGGCTCAGCACCTCGTCCTGCGGGCCCTTGTCGCGCGCTTCTGGCGCGAGCCTTATGAGAAACCGCTGGTCCGCTGGGGCACCTCGCTGCACGACCGCTGGATGCTGCCGCACTTCGTGAAGCAGGATTTCCATGACGTGCTTGGCGACCTGAATCGCGCGGGCTATCCGATCGAGCGGGCGTGGTTCGATCCGCATCTCGAATTCCGTTTCCCCAAGGTCGGCGACTTCGTCAGCCAGGGCGTGGAAATCGAACTGCGCAATGCGATCGAGCCCTGGCACGTCCTCGGCGAGGAAGACGCGGCGGGCGGGACCGTCCGTCACGTCGACAGCTCGGTCGAGCGACTTCAGGTTCGCGTGCGGGGGCTCACGGAAGGTCGCTACAAACTGACCTGCAACGGCTGGGTCCTGCCACTTCACCCCACCGGCACTCAGGGCGAATCCGTCGCCGCCGTTCGTTACCGGGCCTGGCAGCCCCCGAGCTGCCTGCACCCGACGATCGGGGTCCACACGCCGCTCGTCTTCGACCTGATCGACACCTGGAACCAGCTCTCGCTCGGCGGCTGCACCTACCACGTCGCCCACCCTGGCGGACGGAACTACGACACCTTCCCGATCAACGCCTACGAAGCGGAGGCTCGGAGGATGGCGAGGTTTTACCGTGAAGGACATACGGGCGGAATGGTGCGTGCGAAGGTGCCGGTCAGCAGTCCTGATTTCCCCTTCACGCTGGACTTAAGGACGATCCCGGCCAGCCTCTGAGGCCTCGCCGGTTTCCCTGCCCGATGTCCCCGAGTGAATCATCTCAAAAGCAGATCATGCCCGCGTTCGCGGGTGTTGGTGCGGAGGGTTCGTGGGATGAAATGGCGGATCGCTCCGGACGAGTGCGACCTTTGTGGGCGAAATTTTCCGCTGCCATCCAGGGTTGGACCAGCGAACAGCGCGCCGATCTCGGGCTTTCCGCGGATCGTCTGTTGGAAGACCTCGGCGCGACCTACAATGTCTACAACGATGCGGGCGGTGCCGGACGACCGAGGAAAATCGATCCGCTGCCCCTGCTGATCGACGCCGCCGAGTGGCACACGGTTTCCGCAGGAATCGGCCAGCGCACGCGGCTGTTGGAAACCGTCCTGGCAGATCTTTATGGGCCGCAGAAGCTTCTCAAGGAAGGGCTCATTCCGCCGGATCTCGTCCATGCAAATCCGCACTTCCTGACGAACATCCGAGGCACCCAGCCACCTGGCGGACGCCACCTCATCGGGCTCGGATTCGACCTGATCCGGAACGCCGCAGGCAACTGGAGCGTGATGCGCGATCATGCGCGTTCGCCCGGCGGTCTCGGCCAAACTTTGGAGAACCGCAGCGTCACGGCCAATGTCCTGCCCGGCGAGTTCGAGGAATGCCGGGTCGCGAATCTCTCGCCCTTCTTCGAACTGGAGCGCGAGGCCCTGCGCGGGCTTTCCGCCAGCCATATCACGATGCCGAACGTCGTGCTGCTGACGCCGGGTTTCCGGCATCCTTCTTACTTCGAGCATGCCTACAAGGCCCGCGTGCTCGGCGTCCCGCTGGTCGAACCGGCGGACCTCACCGTGCGCGAGCGACGCCTGTTCCTGAAGACCCTTTCCGGCCTGCGCCGCATCGACGTGCTGGCTTGTCGTCTAGATGACGATGCCATTGATCCGCTTGAATTCTGGACCCACGGCGGCAGCGGAGTTCCGGGTCTAACAGAAGCCTGGCGTTCCGGAAACGTGGCGCTTGCCAATGCCCCCGGCTCCGGCTTCGCGGGCACCCTGGCGCTGATGCCATTCCTGCGGGGTATTTGCAAAAAGTGGTTTGGCGAGGACCTGAAGCTGCCCTTCGTGGAAATCTGGTGGCTCGGCCAATCAAAGATCCGCCAACAGATCCTCAGCGACCTGCGAAATTACGTCATATTCCCCGCTTTCACGCCCGGTCGTCCGGTGCGCGGCAGCCAGTTGACCCCGGCGGATCGCCAGCAGTGGATGGCCACACTCGACGCCCGGCCCCACGATTTCGTTGTTCAGCGCGAAACAAAACCGAGCACCGCGCCCTCGCTCGATGGCCAGACAATCCGCCAGCAAGGTGTCATCTGGCGCGCCTTTTCCCTGCAAACCGGAAACGGCACGGTGGTCCTGCCCGGCGGTCTCGCGATGGTCGCCAAGGACGGTGCGGTCATGGACGGCGATCCTGTCGCCGAGCAAATCTCCAAGGACGTCTGGGTGGCGGATGAATCCTCCGCCCACGCCGCCGAGCCCGCCGTGCGGTTCAGTAATCAGTCGATCACCCGCGATCCGCTGGCGTCGGAAGTGCCGAGCCGCATGGCCGAGCAGTTGTTCTGGGTCGGCCGTTATGCCGAGCGCATCGAGCTCCGTACCCGCTTGCTACGAACGACGCTGCGTCGTCTCGGTGGGGAAGTCTCGCCCGTCAGACGCGATCAACGCGAGGCCTGCTTCGCGATCCTGCGAGGCATGAAGATCCTCCAGGACGAAGGCCCACAGGTCGGGCGGCTTCCGGTGATGATGCTTTCCCGGCTCATCCACGACTCCAAGCATCCAAAGGCCCTGCCGACCCTGATCCGTTCGCTGCTCTGGAACGCCGCCTCAGCGCGCGACCGACTTTCCGATGACACCTGGCGGGTGTTCAACCGCATGGAGAACCTGCTCCAGACCGGAACCTCGAACCCCACCGTCACCAGCCAGCTCCAGGTGCTGGACTCGCTGATCCTTCACCTTGCGGCCTTTTCCGGCATGCAGGCGGAAAACATGACCCGTGGCCACGGCTGGCGCTTCCTTGAAATGGGCCGCCGAATCGAACGATCGCTGGGCGTGCTTTCCTTGCTGGAGTCGACACCGAACACGCACTTCGATGAGGTCCCGGCGCTCGATCCTTTGTTGGAAACCTGTGACAGCGTGATGACGTATCGCCGCCGCCACTTTTCCCGACCGCGATGGGATGCCGTGGTCGAACTTCTGATGTTCGATTCCACCAACCCTCGCGGCGTGATGTCGCAGGCGGAGATCCTTTCGAAGCAGTGTGAAAAGCTGCCCGGCGAGAAGGATTTCGGGCTCATGCCGAAGATTCAGGAGCACGTGGCTTCGCTCGTTCAGCCGTCACCAGTTCCCATGATCATTCCGGATCGCGCTGGCTTTGAGAAGCGCGCGGATGCCTTCGAACAACTCTCCGATCTCCTCACCCAGCACTACTTCAGCCACTCCGTCCGGAGGGTTTACTGACCCGCATGTTCCACGCCGTGCAATACCAGATCGTGCATCGCACCCGCTACGTTTACGAAGGCGCGGTGACGGTGTCGCATCATCTCGCGCACCTCGCGCCGCGTCCTCTGCCGACGCAGCGATGCCCGTGGCACGAACTTCAGATCACGCCGCAACCGGTCGGACGCAGTGTGCATGCGGATGCCTTTGGAAACGTGACGACCTACTTTGAAATCGAGGGCCGTCATACCGAGCTCGATGTCATTTCCCGCAGCTTCGTGGAGGTCATGCCGTGCCAGCTTCCGGCTCATGATGAGACCACTGCTTGGGAAATGGTCAGGGACGCCTGCCAAGCTCCGATTCTCACTCCATCCTCGGCTGCTGGAGAGTTCCGCTTTGCCTCGCCGATGGTCCCGATCGCCCGCGAGTTCGCCGAGTATGCCCTGCCGGATTTTCCTCCGGGCCGACCCATCCTCGCGGCGCTGGATGCACTGGTGAAACGCATTTTCCGTGAGTTCCGATTCGACACCCGCGCCACCGATGTCGCCACGCCGGTGCATGAGGTCTTGAAGAACCGCGCCGGGGTTTGCCAGGACTTCGCCCATCTGATGCTCGCCTGCATTCGTTCGCTCGGACTGCCAGCCCGCTACATCAGCGGCTACCTGGAAACCCGGCCGCCTCCGGGAAAACCAAAGCTCACCGGCGCGGACGCCTCGCATGCCTGGATCTCCGTCTTTTGCGGGGACAAGCACGGCTGGATCGACGCCGATCCCACCAACGGAGTCTTCCCCGGCCAACGCCACATCACCGTCGCCTGGGGCCGCGACTTTTCCGACGTCAGTCCGCTTCGCGGCGTCACACTTGGTGCGGGCGGTCAGCGCCTGACCGTCGGAGTCGATGTGTTGCCGATGGAAGGCTGAGTTTGAGTTTTCCGATCATGCGTGTCCTCTCCATCGACCCCGCCATCCGCAACACCGGCTACGCCGTGATCGAGGGTGATGCGCGCACGCTGAAGGTGCTGACCTACGATGTCATCCGCATCCCGGACCGGCTGCCGCAGTCCGCCGCGCTGTCGGCTGTTAGAACGCATCTCGGAAACATCATTGAGCAGTATCAACCCGAGGAAGTCGCCGTAGAAGGCATCATCTACGTCCAGTCCCACCGCACCGCCATCACCATGGGAGCCGCCCGCGCCGCCGCGCTCATCGCCGCTGCCGATCGCGGGCTGAATGTTTACGAATACGCGCCGAAGAAGGTGAAGTCCGCCGTCGTCGGAAATGGCAACGCCGACAAGAACCAGGTCGCCTTCATGGTTCGGGCTCTGCTCGGTCTCAGCGAAACCCCGCCTCATGACGCGGCGGACGCCCTCGCCATCGGCATCGCCCACCTCCAAGCCAGCGATCCGCTGAGGGCAAAGCTGCTGGAGCGGAGATTGATCTGACATGCTCGGGCTTAGAAGCTCCCCGTCCCCTGATCGACCTCTGAAACTTTCAAACCTTTCCAACGATCGAATTCCAGCTTGGCTTACCAGCATGGCAAACCTAATAATCCAATCATGAACAAGGTCGCCAAGATTCGTATTTCCGGGTCGCCTATGGCCCTATCTCCGATTGGTCGATGAATTTGTCACCAGCCCGACCTGCCGTTCAATAACCTTGCACTACAAAAATGACCGCATATATCCTGAGAATGAGCTTTCCTGCTGCAATAGTTACCTTCTTTTTATTGAGCACATCTCCACCGCTGTTTGGCGATGGAATGCCTTTCAATGAAAAGACCCAAGAGGTATACAAAGACAGCATTCGATTTCGATTATCCAAAGAGCAATTTGCGCAGATTGTTAAAACAGGTCGAATCAACCTATCGGAACCGCAACACGCTTTGCTAAAGCGATTTTATCCGAACGCTGTTAGAGAATTCTCCCCCATCTGGCCGACTTATAATGACAATTGCGAGGGGTTGACTGACGAGGATATCTACGTACTATGGACGCGCCCCGATGAGTTGGCTGTAACAGTCAATTCTGAGGTTTTATCTTCCGCTGAGCTTACTGGAAATGCCTTGGCGGACAAAGCCGAAAAAGACCCAAATATCGATTCGACTCTATTGATTCCCCCTACTGGTGCCATGCATTTGGCTGGTGAAGCAATTTCATTGGAAGGCGTTTTTAAGGCCATCGACAATGGAAAGATTATCGGGTTTAAAATCCCCCCGCAATATAGTAAGGGGTTTTATTGGCCGGAAGACCAAGAAGGAGCAATACACTCTCCTGAAACTTTGGCCAAGAGAGTTTCCCAGCTTGTTACGACTATCACTCAATACGCTAAAGCCAACCGAAAAGAACTCAATTACTCAATGTGAGTTTACGGATACAGGATAGGACATCATCCTTACGCCCGGCACGCCGCAAGTTCCAACGCTCATGGCCATTCAAGAAATTACCCAGGAGTCGAAGCTTCTCCCGGTCACGCGTTGGAGGACTCGACGTTCGGCAGAAATGAGGCTTGGTAAATGGTGTCTTCTCTTTTGCCTGATCGCTTGCCACGGGTGCGAGCGATCAGGATCACTAAAAGTCGGAGATGTCACCAAGCCCCAGAGCTTCACCGTTAAGGCACGCAGCACCTCACCGACTGGAATCACGATTCAGGCGAATGCCCGCCTGAACGGAACGGCCTACGTCTATATCCACGACTACGCGAAGGTGCCAGTGAGCGGGACGACCGTGGATGCGGGAATTTACCATGATTGGTTTCAGCAGGACTGCACCATTCACTTCGAGCCCGGCACGGCTACGAGTGGCTCGTTGGAGCTTTCCTTTGCCTTCGACTGACTCGAATGGCGCTTAATTTAGGCCGACTGCGTCTTCTCTTCGTCCCAGCGGGACCATGGAAATTAGCCGGGGCGCGTCAGCCCCCGGATATTGGATTCAAAGAAATTTGAGCCCTGAAGGGGCGGCGGAATTCAAAGGACCGAGAGCCTTTCCAGCGCCCCTATCAGGGCGCAATCTATCGAGGGAGCCAACCGGGGGCTGACGCGCCCCGGCTAAT
>JANOKL010000063.1:0-5633 GCA_031419215.1 Luteolibacter sp.
AAACGGCCGGGGAGGCGGTGGCGAATGTCCAGGCCCCCTCTTCGGGGATGGCTAAAGGCCATCGCAGTCGTCCTAGTGCGGCTTATTAGCTCCCCGTCCACCAGGAAGGACCATTTTCAACTCCACCTTCCTGATGAAACCAATCTCATTCGTGTTTCTAGCTGTCAGTGCCATGACAGCCCTCCTCCACGCCGAGGAGCCTGCCCCCGGAAATCCTCCGGCTGAGGCTGACACCTACATCCCCGGCACCCTCGAAGTCCGCCCCTTCGTTCCGCCCGCACCCGTCGAGCCCAAGCTCCCCCTCACCGACGCCGAGGCCACCTTCGTCCTCCGCGACGAAAAAGGCGAAACCACCACCCTTCAGCGCGGCCAAGCCTCCATGGCTCCTGACCTTCCAGAGCCACCCCCAGTTCCCGACAATCCCCCAATCCTCTCCTGGCACCCACTGCCAAAGCTCGTCACCATCAGCATGGGGGGAGTCATCTACGACCAGCGCGTCAGCCGCGTCCACTGGCAACACCCCGTCACCAAGGCCCCCTACGAAGCCGTCCTCGGCTTCGACCTCAGCCTCCTCTCGCCCATCAGCCGCTTCATCCGCGAAGGCGTCCCCCATCACGCCACCCTCCTCTTCTCCCAAACCACCAGCACCGGCCCCATCGCCCAACGACTCGCCGCCCGCGGACGCCCCATCCAAGTCCCCGAAATCGCCCCCGACGCCTACCGTCTCACAAAAGGCGATCCCGCCGACCCCGCAGGCCTCGCCCCCTTGATCGCCCTGCGCGATCTCTACCTCTCCGAAAAACCCCGCCTCCAAAAACTCCGCACCGACCTCGCCGAACGCAGCGCCGACGCCCAAGCCTGGGCCGAAGCCCATCCACCCGTCAAAGAGGCCCCCGTCTTCTGGTTCAAGCCTCACCGCAACAGCCGCTACCTCACCGAACAAGACAAAGCCGACCAACAACGAGCCGCCGACCAGCGCGCCGAAGAAGAAGGAGGAGCACAGCCATGAGCCGCCTCTCCACTTCGATGTTCAATGTTGGATGTTCAATGTTCAATGTTCTCTCCTGCCTCTTGATTCTGACCTCTGGCCTCTCCACCGCCCAAACCCAGGAAGAGCTAAACTCCCAGCTCCACCTCCAAGCCCAACCCCATTTCGAACGCCTCCCCACCGGCGAGAAAATGTTCAGTTGGATCGGCCAATCCGACCACACCTACTTCATTCAAGCCAGCCCTGACCTCCTCGACTGGACCTGGGCTCCCAACATCGAACCCGGAGTCGATGCCCCCATGAGTTATGAAGTCGATGGCCCCACCGCCGCCGGCTTCTTCCGCCTCATCCGCACCGACCAAACCGCCGCCGATCTCGACGCCGCCGACTTCGACAACGACGGTCTCTCCAACAACTTCGAACTCACCCCACGTCCACGCCCCGGCGGCATCATCGGCTTCGCCAACCTCAACCCCAACATCCAAACCCACCCCCTCCGCGCCGACACCGATGGCGATGGCCTCAGCGACAAATGGGAACTCGAAAACGGCTTCGACCCCACCGACAACGGCACCCGTGACCCCAAAAATGGACCCAATGGGGATCCGGACGGCGATGGTGTCGACGATTCAGCCGAAATGGGCGCAGGCACGGACCCGAAGGATGGTGCAGACTTCGGACCTCAGATCATCTCCGTGACCAGATACGGTTGGGGAAGTAGCGGAAGCGGCAACCCGATTTGGCGATATGCCAGCTGGCTCCCTGAACCTGCGGAGTATATTTACACCTCAGAATTTTCGCTATATATCGCGAGTGGATACGCAACGCTTCTAACCTATCCCGCCCAACCACCTGAAAACCCATCCCTTCGAGAGACTCTTCCCGCAGAAAATGGTGCTTATATTTTTTCCTATGATGACGATAGAGTAGGCACGGATTATCATCGACTTGCGTTCTCGCAGAAGCGACTTTGGATCAAAGCTCCACCCAAACCAATTGCTCAAGAGTTCTGCTACCTGAAGGTCGAAACCAGAGTCACAAATACTCCTGGGCAGGCTAGCATCAGCACCACGAAAGTAGAACCCATTGTCTTCACGATCGCCGCGAATCAAACTCTGTCAGATTCAATCAACGTTCTCGAACTTCCGGATGCCGTTGCTAATTCAGAATGCATTTTACACTGCTACATTAAGCCACTAGGCGTCAAAGGCTACTGGACTACGGAATCGGGTCCGCAAGCAGTGACGACCATTGGTGTGTTTCCAGGTAACGTCACCATCACCGAGAAGCAGCGCGCATATATTCGAGACCCAATCACCCAGCTCCCACTTACACAAGACCTGTCCGAGTTAAAGATTGCCCAGTGGGGAGATGCGTTTGATCCGAGCGGCACGGACTGGCAGTTCTCACTCAGCGATTTCGAGCTGGATTTCGATGCTTTTCAAGTTCGCCTTCCGGATAGGGTCGCTCCGCCCGCCTCCGGCAAGCACCAGATTCAGATCAGCACTCTTAAAGAAGATGGTTCCATATTGGATTCCGGGGCTATTGTGGAGCTGGACAACCTTGAATCGCAAAAGCTGTGTCTCGTCGCAGACGAAGATGACGATCTTTATCCGGTGGATGGCAAGGCGGATGGTGCCCCGAACGACCGCACCTACTTGGCCGAACCGGGAGGCAGAATGCGCCTGCAATGGCTGACACCCCCGAGCGGAAATGTGATGGTCTTGGGCGAAATCTCCATCCCTGTGAAAAAAGTGGTGACTGTGCAGGGATTCATCCTGAAATCTGGGGTAACCTCCCCTTCTCCTGTAACGACGGTTCCACAGGCTAATGCCTATTTCGAACGCGCTCGCAGGATTCTTGCGACCTGTGGCGTGAAGCTTGTCTATTCCGCTTCGGACGTCCCTGCAAATCCGGTCGGTGTTGTATTTGGAGGCACTTCCCCATTTAAATTTGATCAGCCTAAGTTTGAGACGGATCACATCGAGATGACACCCGAATCCATGGTGCTAATGGATTCAGCCTCATGCAAGCCTCCGGAAGGCGTGATTCCTGTCTATTTCGTCGGTTCCTTTGCAGAGACTGCAGACGGTAAGATCCTCAACGGTTGCTCAAATTCCCGTTCACTAATGCAACCTGGTGAAAGCGAGTATGCCGATGCAGTTTTCATCAATACGACAAGCTCCTCCTTAAGTGGGTCGACGGTCGCTCATGAACTCATGCACATCTTGTTTGATGGTGCCCACAATGGCACTAAAATCCTTTGGAAGCAGATTCACGAAGAGCGCCCTTACTCAATTTGGTACACCAGCGAAACGGCGTCGATCATTGAATCCGGGATCACGGCACGACGAAGAGTCGAGGACAGCATGAGATTCCGTTTGCTCAAATCACCCTTCTGCAAAAAGCCATGAACACCACTTCATCAACGATATTCCATATTGGGCTTTGCGTTTTCTACGCCTGCGCCACCGGATGCAAAGAAAATGGGCAGGACACAAAGTCGCCCAGCACTCCGGAGACACAGTCTGTCGAGCAAAGAGCCAGGCCAGACCTAGGAGACATCACGGGCGAAGCAGTCAGAATGGCGGCAAAAGACTCCACATTACCAGCAGAGATTCGAGAGGGTGCAGCTGTATTTGAGCGTATGCTTCAAAACGAGAAAATCAGTCAAGAGGAGTTTGCTCGTGCCGATTGGAAATTGCACAGCCGACGCACGGAAACCACCTACAAAATATGGATTTCGCTCCTTTCAGTCATGGAAGCCAGACTGCCCAATCCGCTCCCCAGCAAAGAGGAAATGGATGGTTTTGAAAAACTCGTGATGGAAAAGAAGATTGACCCTCTCCATATAGAATCGCTGAGATACATGCAACTTTTGCCTCCTTCTGTGAAGGCCCTTACCCAATTTGACATGCCCGAGGCTGACATTCAGGTGGAGATTTTCATGAAGCGCTTCGAGTCAAAGTATGGCTCAAGCGAGGTAGGTCGGATCTACATTGATGTTTTAAAAATCGAAATTTCTCAAGCTAAGGAAGCTCGCAAACTAGGAAGAGTGCCATGGAAATATCGTTTGAAAAAAGAGGCAGCAGAGCAAAAATAGACTGGAATTCCGCCGCCATCCTCCGCCCTGACATTTTCCCCGAAAGTTTTCGTCTCTTCACAATTCCTCGACGCGGATCGTCACCTGCCGGATCGAGCCGTTTCGCGGATCGGTGGCGATCAGGAGATGGGTGCCGGGAACCAGCACGGCCAGTGGTTCGGGAGCACCGGCTTCGAGCTGGAGTGTGGGTGACGACCACACGGCGGTGGACGGAAGATTGGTCGCGAGGCGGAGCTTTTTTCCACCAGAGGGCAGCTCGGGATCGAGCAGGCAGGTGATGCCATCCGCTGGTGCCAGGATGCGCAGGGCTTCGAGAGCAGGGCGCTCGGTCGCGATTGCGAAGTCTCCCTTGCGATGGTTGTGGATGCTTTGAAACCATTCGGAAAACGAGCTTTCGAGCCACACGAGTCCCTCCTTCGAGTAGTCGCCGGGCGAGGCATAGAGCGGTAGATGCGTAGCGCGGCTGAACTCGCTGCGGGCTCCGGGTGCACCGGGATTGACGCGATGGCCGGTGCGTGGATCGACCTCGATTCGGGTGATGGCCTCCGGCCTGTCATACCACTTCGGCGTCGTGCCGGCATGAGTCGCGAGCATGGCGCGATGGAAGATCGGCCCGGCACCGGCGACTCCGGAAAGCCCCTTGAGCGGCGTTTGATCGAAGTTGCCCGCCCACACGCCGACGGTGAACTCACGGGTGAATCCAAGGCACCAGTTGTCGTGGAAGTCGGAGGACGTCCCGGTCTTCACCGCACAGCGAAAGGGCAGTTCCAGCGGGCCGCGTCGGCCGAACGATGGCGCGCGTGCATCGGCATCGGATAAGATGTCAGCGATCAACCACGCTTCGGATTCGCCGAAGACGCGATGCGGCAGCATCGGCTCGTGTGGAAAAAGCGAAGCCGGAAGCTGGAGTCCCCCGCGCGCGAGGGTGGCGTAGGCGTTGGTGAGTTCCAACAAGCGGACGGGCGCATTGCCGATGGTGAGGCCCAGTCCGTATTGCTCGGGCTTGTCCCCCAGCGTCGTGAGCCCGAGATTCGTCAGCAACTGATGGAGCGGCTGCGGTCCACCCAGTTCATTCAACTCACGGATCGCGGGAACGTTCAGCGAGCAGGCGAGCGCGGTGCGGATCGAAACCGGACCGCGATAGGTGCGGTCATAGTTTTCCGGAAGGTTCAGTCCTTCCAGCGTGCGGAAGCGGGTCGGGATGTCGGCGAGGATCGAGCCGGGAAATTTTCCACCGTTCTGAAAAGACAGCAGGTAGGTGAAGGGCTTCAGCGTGGAGCCCGGCGAGCGTGGGGCGAGGGCCCCGTTGATCTGGCCGCCGCGTGGGTCGTTCCAGTTTCCTGAGGAAACGAGCGCGAGGATTTCGCCCGAGGCGTTGTCGATCACCACGACGGCAGCGTGATGAAGATTCGATCCGCGCAGGGCGTTGAGTTCCTCGCTGACGATGGTCTCGACCTGCTTCTGGAGTTTCAGATCGAGCGTGGTGCGTACGTCCGAGCCCGCCAGCGCGACCGGCACCTTCTCCGCCAGCCAGGGAGCGGC
>JANOKL010000064.1:0-16429 GCA_031419215.1 Luteolibacter sp.
GCAAGTATTAAATTTCGGGAATGGCTTTAAATTTGCCGCAGCTGCTTTCCCCGGAGATGGGCATTGACGGTGCCAGCCCCCTCGGCAAGGTGGCATTGTGATCGCGAGACTACGCGGAACCGTGCTGGAGGCCTATCCGAACCGACTGGTGGTGGATGTGCAGGGGGTTGGGTATGAGGTCCATGTGCCGCTTTCCACCTTTGATCGTCTGCATGCCGCCGAAGGGCTGCCGGTGGATTTACGGACTCATCTCCACATTCGGGAAACGGCGCACACGCTTTATGGCTTCGCCACCGAGGAGGAGCGGGATGTTTTTCTGCTGCTGATTGATCGTGTCAGCGGGATCGGCCCGGCGATCGCGATGGCGGTGCTGAGCGGAATGCCGGTGCCGCATTTCAAAACGGCCGTCGTTTCAGGCGATGTGACCGCCCTTTCCCGGATCAAGGGGATCGGAAAAAAGACGGCGGAGCGGATCGTGCTCGAACTCAAGGACAAGGTCGGCGTCGCGGAAACCTGGCAGGACGCCGCCGCCGGTCAGATGAGTGCGGGCGCGGCCGATGCCGAGCTGGCGCTGATCGCGCTCGGTTACAAGCAGGTCGATGCGCGCAAATCGGTCCGGAAAGTGCTCGATGCTGACCCGGCCGCGCCGGCGGAATCACTGGTCCGTGGAGCGCTGCGTCACCTGCAGGGATAAGCGAACGAATTCACGATGGCCCTCACCCTTTCGCAGCTCAAGGCGGCACTGCCGACCGGTGGACTTTTCGGGGGTGGCGCGTGGCGCTGGTCGCCGGAACCGCTGGTGCTGACGGCGGCGGAAGCACGATCAATCACGCGGCTCGGGCATCCTTTGGCGAAATTCCAGCAGGCGAGCGACACCATCTACCGCCGCAGCGCGCTGGGAAAGCTCCCGACCTGGATCTCGGGTCTGCTCGATGCGGGAAAGCCGGACTGGATGGTGAAGCTGCAACGTGATCCCGGCTTGGCGGAGCAGTTTCCCCGCGTGATCCGGCCGGACCTGATTCTCGGTCACGACGGCCTGGCGATGTCGGAGCTCGACAGCGTGCCGGGGGGAATCGGCGTCACGGCGTGGCTTTCGCGCGTTTATGCCGATGCCGGTTTCGATGTGCTCGGCGGTCGCGATGGCATGATCGAGGGCTTCCGTTCGCTGATGCCAGATGGCGGTGCGATCCTGGTCTCCGATGAGTCCGCGGACTACCGACCGGAAATGGAGTGGCTGGCGTCCCAACTCGGGGCCGCTTGGGAAGTGGTCGCGGCCGAGGAGTATCAGCAGGACGGTCGGGACCTTTACCGCTTTTTCGAACTCTTCGACTGGGAGTCGATCCCCCTCTCCCGCCGACTTGCGGAAAAATCCGCTGCGGGCGAAATCAGGATCACGCCACCCTTCAAGCCCCACCTCGAGGACAAGCTCTGGCTGGCTCTGCTGTGGTCGCCCGCCCTGCGGAAAATCTGGGGGCAGTCGCTGCGGGAAAACCATCTCAAGCGTCTGCGGGAAATCGTCCCCTTCGGCTGGGTGCTAGATCCGGAACCCTTGCCACCGCATGCCGCGCTGCCACGTTTGGACGCGCATTCCTGGGAAGAAGTCGCCAATTTCAGCCAGAAGGAACGGCAGCTCGTCCTCAAGATCAGCGGCTTTCACGAGTCCGCGTGGGGGTCGCGCGGGGTCTTCATTGGCCACGATATGCCTGGGCCGGAATGGAAAGAGAAGCTCCACGAAGCGCTCGAGTCTTCAGGCGAACAACCGTGGATCCTTCAGGAATTCCGCGACAGCCGGATCGTCGAGCACCCGGTTTTCAACGACGACGGTTTGATCGAAATGATGCGCGGCCGGGTGAGGCTCTGCCCCTACTTCTTCACCGACAACGATGGAGAAACTTCCTTCGCCGGCTGCCTCGCCACCCTCGTTCCTGCAGACAAGAAGAAGATCCACGGCATGAGCGACGGGGTGCTGATTCCGTGCGTGGTGGGGGAAAGCACCCTTCTTCGCTAAAGCTACGAAGGGCAGGCTGAACTCGAAATGGAAGAGTCTCTTCCTCTGGATTCTGGTTTCTGAACTCTCGTCTCTGCTGCTGGCCGCAGGCCAAAAAAGAAGCGGCCCGGTTTTCACCGGGCCGCTGACGTCATGAAACCTAGACGTTGAAAATTGTTGGATCAGACCAGACCAGCGGCCTTGAGCGTCACGTAAGCACCATTCTTGTTGATGGTCTTCAGTGCGCGGCAGCTCAGCTTGATCTTCACGAAACGATCGAGTTCAGGAACCCAGATGCGCTTGGTTTGCAGGTTCGGCGAGAAGGTGCGCTTCACGACCTTGGTGACGTGACGACCGATACCGCCCTTTTTCTTGGCGAGACCGGAGCGATGGATTTTTCCACCGGAGCGGACGCGGGTTCCTCTGATACTGCAAATGCGTGACATGGTCGGAAAGGGGTTCGAGTTGCGGGGCGCAGACTCTGAATGGCGAAACAGGCGCGTCAAGGGAAATCCTGTAGGCTTTCCGTCAAAAAAAATGACGTCGCCGGAAGCCCTGCGAATCATTTTGCAACCTTCGCTTGCTCCCCGTGCCGGGGCCGATAGGGTGCGCGCCCTTTTTCGAATGGCAATCAATTCATGGGTGCGCGGACAGCGCTGGGTCAGTGACAGTGAGCCGGAGCTGGGCTTGGGGATCATCCTCAACGGCGGCGACGGCAAGGTCGAAATCGCATTTCCAGCTGCAGCCGAAACCCGCTGCTACGCCTTGGAATCCGCTCCACTGCGGCGGGTGAAATTCCAACCGGGCGACCGCATCAAGACCCACGAGGGCACCGAGCTGATGGTCGATCAGGTCCGGGAAACTGAAGGACTCCGCGTTTATGAAACCGAGTCCGGAGACGTGACCGAGGCCGAACTGGCCGACTCGATCTCCTTCAGCAAACCGGAAGAGCGGCTCTTCGGCGGAAAAATCGACGATCCCTCCGACTTCGATCTTCGAGGCGAGGCTCTACGTCGTCGCGCCACGATGCGTCAGTCCCCGATCCGCGGGCTGGTCGGGGCCCGCGTCGATCTGATTCCGCACCAGCTTTTCATCGCCGACGAGGTTTCCAATCGCCCCCTGCCGCGCGTGCTTCTGGCCGACGAGGTGGGTCTGGGAAAAACCATCGAGGCCTGCCTCATCCTCCACCGACTGATGCTGACCGGTCGGGTCCAGCGTGCGCTGGTGCTGGTTCCGGAGCCACTGATCCACCAATGGTTCGTCGAGCTACTGCGACGCTTCCAGCTCTGCTTCGAGCTCTTCGACGAGAGCCGCTGCGAGGCCATCGAAAGCGGCGACCCCGACGGCAATCCCTTTCTCGACAGCCAGTGGGTGCTCGCGCCCGTCGAATTTCTCGCCGCCGACCCCAAACGCGCCACACAGGCCCGCGAGGCCGGCTGGGACATTCTCATCGTCGATGAGGCCCACCATCTCGAATGGTCGAACGAAAATCCCGGTGCCGCCTACACCGCCGTCGCCTCACTAGCTGCGGAAACCGAGGGCCTGCTCCTGCTCACTGCCACGCCCCAGCAGCTCGGAGCGGAAGGCCATTTCGCCCGGCTTCAGCTCCTTGATCCCGAGCGCTACGCCGACCTCCAACGCTACGAGGACGAGACGCGCCACTACGAAGAAGTTGCCGATGTGATTGAGAATCTCTCATTAGGAAAGGCTCCCGACGATCAGCTCGCCCGCCTCGTTTCCAGCCGCCCGCGCCTGGTCCGTGCCGTCGCCGATCTCGCCGATGGGAAAGCGGATGCCCGCGAGAAGTTGATCGCGGACCTGCTCGACAGCGTTGGCATCGGTCGCGTGATGTTCCGCAACACCCGCGCTCGACTTGGCGGTTTTCCAGTCCGCGAACCGAAGCTCACCAAACTCAGTGGCACCGACGAACTCGCCGCCAAGATCACTTGGCTCGGCAATCTGCTGGAATCCCTCGACGAGGAAAAGGTCCTCGTCATCACCCGCACTCGCGAACTCGCCGAGACCGTCCTCGAATCCCTGCGCGACAAGACCGGCCTGATCGGAGCGCTTTTTCACGAGGAACTCAGCCTGATCCAGCGCGACCGCAATGCCGCCTTCTTCGCCGAACCCGACGGCGCGCGAGTCCTGATCAGCTCGGAAATCGGCAGCGAGGGACGGAACTTCCAGTTCGCCAGACACCTCGTGCTCTTCGATCTTCCGGAGGACGTCGATCTTCTGGAACAACGCATCGGTCGCCTCGACCGCATCGGCCAGAAAGGCACGATCGAAATCCACGTGCCTTATCTAACAGGCAGCGCCGATGAGGTCCGCGTGACCTGGCTGGAGGACGGGCTCGATGCCTTCCGGAAAAGCCCCGCCGGTGCCGCCGAGATCCAGAGCGAGGTCCGGCCGCTGCTTTCCAAGGCCCTCGCCAAACCCGGCAAGGCCGCCGTGACCAAGCTTCTCGACGAGACCCATGCCTGCCGCGCCCGAATCGCCGAGCGATTGGCCCGTGGTCAGGATCGCTTGCTGGAACGCAGCTCGAACCGACCGGCGAAGGCTGCCGAACTCATCGGACAAATCCGCGTCTGGGATGAGGATGCTGACTTCGAGGATTTCGTCATCCGGCTCTTCGATCACTCCGGCCTGCACATTGAGGAACTCGGTTCGCGACGCTATTTCCTGCTGCCTGGAAACCTGAAGTCCGATGCCTTTCCATCGTTGCCCTGCGAAGGCATCACCGTCACGCTCGATCGCCAGCGCGCGCTCGAACGCGAACAGGAGGCCTTCCTCACCTGGGACCACCCGATGGTCCGCGCCGCACTCGATCTTCTGTTAGGCGCGGAGTCGGGAAACGCCGCTTTCGGCCTTTGGGACTCCAGCGGTGAGAAGCGCATGCTTCTCGAAGCGTGGATCATCGTCGAATGCGTCGCGCCCGCGCGACTCCACGCAGAGCGCTTCCTGCCGCAGACACCGATGCGCGTCGTCGTCGACCACGCAGGCAAGGACCACAGCGCCGACCGTGGCATCGCCACCGCCAAGCTCCGGCGCGGCGATCCAGCAGCCTTGTTGAAGAACGAAAAAGTGAAGCGCACGGTCCTGCCCGCCATGCTCGATCGCGTCCGCGAGATCGGCACCGAGCAGAGCACTGGCGTCATCGAAGCCGCTCTAACCGCCATGCAGGGCGAGCTTTCCGGTGAAATCTCCCGTCTTCAGGAACTCGCCGAGCTCAACGACCACGTCAGCCCTGCGGAAATCACCGCGCTTGAATCGCGAAAGGATCAACTCGCCGAAGTCATCCGCAACGCCCGCGTCCGGGTCGATGCCGTGCGTCTGATCTGGAAAGCGCCAATTACAGATCGTTAACCACAAAGAACACACAGATCACAAAGAAGAATCCAGAGTTCTGAATCTCTGTGCTCTTTGTGTTCCCTGTGGTTCAACCTCTTCCATTCTTCAACCTCAGCAGCCTCTCCCCCGCCGCCCGCAGCGTCTCCTCGCTCTTCGCGAAATGGAAGCGGATGAGGTGGTTCACCGGCTCCCGGAAGAAGCTCGATCCGGCCACACCAGCGACGCCGATTTCCTTGATGAACCACTCCGAGGCCTCGGTGTCGGTTTCGAAGCCGAGTGAGGAAATGTCCAGCATCACATAGTAGGCCCCCTGCGGCTCCGTGAATGGCAGCCCGGTCTGGCGAAGATAGCCGAGAAACAGGTCCCGCTTCCTGGTGTAGAGCGCGGTGAGGCCTTCGTAGTAGGAATCCGGCAACTCCAGACCCGCGACCGCGGCTTCTTGAAGAGGGGCCGCGGCGCCGACGGTTAGAAAGTCATGCACCTTCCGAGCCTGCGCGATCACTTCCGGCGCGGCATGCACGTAGCCGAGACGCCAGCCCGTGATCGAGTAGGTCTTCGAAAGCGAGTTGCAGGTGATCGTCCGTTCAAAGGCCCCCGGCAGCGCCGCGAAATACACGTGCTCATTCGGCGGATAGACGATGTGCTCATAGGGCTCATCCGTGATCACGAAGGCATCGTGCTGCTCCGCGAGTTTGAGAATTTCCATCAGCTCATCGCGCGTGAACACTTTCCCGGTCGGGTTCGAGGGATTGCAGACCACGATCGCCTTGGGCTTCTGCTCAAAGGCCCGCGCCAGTTCCTCGGAATCAAATCCGAAGCCCGGCGGACGGAGCGGAACGTAGATCGGCTCCGCTCCGGAGAGGATCGCATCGGCCGCGTAGTTCTCGTAGAAGGGCGAGAAGATGACCACCTTGTCGCCCGGATTGCAGGCGGTCATCATCGCGACCATCATCGCCTCGGTGCTGCCGCAGGTGACGACCAGGTGCTGATCGGGATCGACCTCCAGCCCGGTGAAGCGGGAAATCTTCTTCGCCAACGCCGCGCGAAATCGAGGTGCGCCCCAGGTCACGGCATACTGGTGATGCGGCCCGCGCGTCGCCTTTTCCAAAGCCGCCAAAACCTCCTCCGGCGGATCGAAATCCGGAAAGCCTTGGGCAAGATTGATCGCGCCATGCAGGTTCGCCATCCGAGTGGTTCCACGGATGACGGACTCGGTAAAAACAGAAAGCCGGGAGGCGGTGGCGGGCATGGAAAGAAGATTTCAGTGACTCGGAGAAATTGTCGAGAAGCTCGTCTCACTCCCGATCCGCCACGAAGAGGGTGTGCGTGAAGCGCTTCGCCTTCGGGTAGGCTTTCGCGGAAATGCAATCGACCTTGGGGAAGACCCGCTTAAGGGAATGAGCGAAGTCGTCGTCTCGATTGGCCGACCAATAGACGACGCGCCCTTTCGGATTCAGCGCGCTTTTCACGAGTTCCAGACCGCGGCGCTGATAGAGGCGGGCATTTCCTTTCTGGACCAGCGGGTCAGGGCTGTTATCGACGTCGAGGAGGATGGCGTCGTAGCGATCCTGGCCGCAGCGGCTGATGGGATCGAAGACGTCGCCGAGCCGGATCACCACGCGCGGATCGTCGAGGAGCCGCCCATTGACCTCTTGGAGGAACTCGCGATTCCACTGCACGATCTCCGGCAGCAGCTCGGCGACCTCGACGATGGCGTCGGCCGGCACGAGCTCCAGCACGCGCTTCAGGGTGAACCCAAAGCCGAGCCCGCCGATCAGGATGCGGGGCTTCGGGCGCAGGCTGGAGCAGGAAATTTCCGCCATCATCTGCTCGGAGGACGAGGCGTTGGTGCTCATCAGCTGCACGCCGCCGATCTTGAGGTAGTGCTGGCCATCGTGCTCCTGGAGCAGCAGCAGGGCTCCATCCGGCGTGCGACTGGTGGCGAGCGTGGTGGTGACTTTCATGCGGCAAGGAATCATGGCCGGACGCCGATAAGCACGGATTTTCCGTTCGCGGCCCTCACTCGGACTTCGGGGTATTTTCGGCTGGCGACGTCTGATTTTGCAGAAGTGAAAGTCTCGTTAGGGTGCCCGCGTAGCCGAACGCTTATGAGCGAGAACGACGACCAGGCCGCAGTGGAGCGCATGCATGCCGTTTACGGACGGATGAAAGAAGAACTCGGTCGGGTCATCGTCGGCCAGGAGCAGGTGATCGAGCAGACCCTGATGGCCATTTTCTGCCGCGGCCACGCCCTGCTCGTCGGCGTGCCGGGGCTGGCGAAGACCCTTCTCGTTTCCACCCTCGCCCAAGCGCTCGATCTTTCCTTCAAGCGCATCCAGTTCACGCCCGACCTGATGCCCGCCGACATCACTGGCACGGACGTGTTGGAGGTCGACCCCGAGACCGGGCGTCGCGGCTTCCGCTTCGTCCATGGACCGATTTTTGCGAACCTGGTGCTGGCCGACGAAATCAACCGAACCCCGCCAAAGACCCAGGCCGCGCTGCTGGAGGCGATGCAGGAGCACCATGTCACCGTCGGCGAGCACACGCTGCCGCTCCCGAAACCTTTTTTCGTCCTCGCGACGCAGAACCCGATCGAGCAGGAAGGCACCTACGCCCTGCCCGAGGCGCAGCTCGACCGCTTTCTCTTCAACATCATCGTCGATTACCCCAGCGAGACCGAGGAGCGGGAAATCATCCGCCGCGTGACCAGTCCGTCGAAGGGCGGGGTGAGCCACCTGATGAACGCCGAGGAAATCCTCCGCCTTCAGGACGTGGTGAAGCGCGTGCCGGTCGGCGATCATGTCATCGACTTCGCGGCGAAGCTCGCCCGCGCCACCCGTCCGAAAGATCCCGCATCACCGGACTTCGTGAAGGAAATGGTGAGCTGGGGAGCCGGCCCGCGTGCCGGGATCAGCCTCATTTCGGCCGCCAAGGCGCATGCCGTTCTGCGCGGCCGCTTCCATGCCACCACCGCAGACGTTGCCGCGATCGCCGCGCCGGTCCTCCGCCACCGGGTGCTCACCACCTTCACCGCCGAAGCAGCAGGCGTCAGCAGTGATGATGTGATCCAGCGCCTGATCAAGACACTCTCGCCCAAGGAAGACCTCGTTGTCTAACAGCCCACTTCCTCTTGAGCGACGAACTGAAACTCCCCGACTGCATGCGGCTCCTCCCCGAGGAGACGATGGGGATCATGCGTCGCCTGGAATGGTCCGCCCGCAGGCGGATGCAGGGCACGCTTTCCGGCCGCCACACCTCGCCGGACAAGGGCTTCTCGGTCGAGTTCGCCGAGCACCGCGAGTATTCGCCGGGCGATGATCCGAAGAACCTCGACTGGCGCGTGATGGCGAAGAGCGACCGCCATGTCATCCGCCAGTACATCGAGGAAACCAACCTCCGCGCCACCCTCGCGATCGATGTTTCCGGCTCGATGAGCTACACCGGCGACCACGCCGCGAAGGTCAATGGACAAGCCCTTTCCAAGCTCGACTACGCCAAGCACCTCGCCGCCGCGCTGGCGTATCTGTTCGTGAAACAGGGCGACGCCGCAGGGCTGGTCACCTTCGACAAGACCACCCGCGCCTATCTCCGCTCCGGCAGCCGACCGAGCCAGGTGCGTCGGATTCTGGAAGAGCTCCACACCACGAAAGCGGGCGACGACACCGACGTCGGCACGCCGCTTCATGAGGTGGCCGAACGCATCCCAAAACGCGGGCTCGTCATCCTCATCAGCGACCTTTTCGACGATCCGGAGAAGATCGTCGAGGCGCTGCACCACTTCGATTACCGCCAGCATGAGCTGGTCGTTTTCCATCTCCTCGCCGAGGAGGAGCTGACCTTTCCCTTCAAGAACTTCCAGCGCTTCCGTGACCTCGAAGGCATCGAAGCCATGCTGCGCATCGATCCCCAGGCCGTGCGTGCCGCCTACCTCGAACGCCTTCGCGGCTTCGTGAAACGGATCGACTCCGCCTGCGGAAAACTCCGCGCCGATTACGTGCCGGTGAACACCAAGACGCCATTGCGCGATACCCTGCTGCGCTACCTGGGAGGGCGAAAGTAAATGCTCTTCCTCAATCCATGGTTGCTGGCTGGGCTGGTGGGCGTCTCGATTCCCATCATCATCCACCTTGTCCGCCAACAGGCGGCGAAGCCGATCGACTGGGGCGCGATGCGATTTCTTTTCGACACGCTGGCGATCCGTCGCCGCCGGATGCAGTGGGAAGACCTGCTGCTCATGGCCGCACGCTGTCTCTTGTTAGGTCTGCTCGCGCTGGCACTGGCCCGACCGTTCGTTCCACCGGATTCCAGCGTGCCGTGGTTGTTCGTGCTGCCTGCCGCCCTGATCGGCATCGCGCTGCTGGGCGGCTCGTTCGTGCTTTCCGGAAAGTCACGCTGGATCACGCGGATCATTTCCCTGCTGCTCTTGCTGGCGGCGGGCGGACTGGTGTTTTCGGAAAAGATTTTCAACCTGAAGCGGTTCGAAGCCAGCGGCAGCCGCGATGTTGCACTGGTCATCGATGGCTCGTCGTCGATGGATCTGACGCGCGATGGCAAGTCCATCTTCCGCCAGGCGATCGAGGAGGCGAAGGAAGTCGTCAAGAACGCCCCGCGCGGCACCGCCTTCACCATCGTCCTCGGTGGCCCCACGCCGGAGGCGAAAACCTCGACTCCCCTCACCCACCGCGCGGATGTCCTCGGCGTGCTGGATTCCCTGCAACCGGTCGGCGGCACCTTCCGTGCCCACGATGCGCTCGGCGTGGCCACCCTCGGGCTGAGCGAAGGCAGCAATGCCTCGAAGGAGATCCTCGTTTTTACCGATGATCAGCGCGCGGGCTGGCGTCTGGAAAATCCCGGTGCCTGGCAAAGTCTGGAGAACGCCTGGGCCGGCATGCCGACCCGGCCGAAGCTCCTTGTTAGAAATTTCGGGAAGCCCGCGCAGTTTCAAAATCTCGCTATCACCTCCATCGAAACCTCACGTCAGGTGGTCGGCACGGATCGCGAACTGCTGTTCCGTGTCAGCCTCGAAAACACCGGCTCCGAAGCGGTCACTTCCGGTCCAGTCGTGCTGGAGATCGGCGGCAAGAAGATCGGTGAGCAGGCCATTGGACTTCTGATCGCGGGACAAATGGAGACCATCGAGTTCCGCCACCGTTTCACCAAACCCGGCCCACAGATCGTCGAGGCCCGAATCGACACCAAGGACGACCTCTCCGGCGACAACCGCTGCGAACGCGTGATCAACGTGCGCGACACGCTGCCGATCCTGCTGGTCGATGGAAACCCAGCCGGCTCGTTTTTCGAGCGTGCGGCGGGCTACTCGGCGCTCGCGCTCGCGCCTTCGGCCTCCGTGATCAATGGCTCGCGAGTCGGCGAGAGTTTCCTGATGGATCCGAGGGTCATCGCCGCGCCTTCGCTCCAAGAAGAGGATCTTGATGAAGCGGCCGTCATCGTGCTGGCGGATGTTTCCAGATTGCCCGAACGGATCGCATCCAAGCTGGCGTCGAAGGTCTCCGACGGCGCAGGCCTGCTGGTGATCGCCGGGCCGAGGGCAGAGGCCGCATTTTACAACGCCTGGAACGGAGTTGACGGAAAGCTCCTGCCAATGGCGCTCGGTTACGAGGCGGCGGATACGGAAGGTGTTTCACCCGCCACCTCGACCTTCGTGCATGAGTCACTCGGGCTCTTCATCAAGAATGGCGATCTTCAAAGCTGCCAGGTGAAGCGCTGGCGGAAGACCGGCGAAACCACCCCCGGCGGCGTGCAGGCGGCGGCGTTTTCAAATGGCGACGCTTTTCTCGCCAGCCGCAACTACGGGAACGGTCGTACTTTAATGGCGACCTGCGCCTTCGATGCCCGTTCCGGAAATCTTCCTGCGCGGAGTTCATTCGTTCCACTCGTTCATGAACTCGTCACCTGGGCGGCGGGCGGTGGAGTGAACCTCAACATCGAGGCCTCCTGGAGCCCGAGCATCGCCCTGAACGGCGTCAATGGCGGGCTTTCCGCCGAGTATTTCCGATCATGGGCACAGAGCAAGAAGCCGCAGATCATCCGCATCGATCCCGCGATCCAGTTCAATTGGGGCAATGAGAAACCCGACAAGCGGATGCCGCTGGACAACTTCTCGGTGCATTGGCACGGCAGCCTCGTCGCCCCGGTCAGCGGCGACTATGTCTTCGATGCCGAGGTCGATGACCGGCTTGAACTCAGCATCGCGAATCGCAGCCTCGGCAAGGCCCAGCCTTGGGCGAAGGAACTCGGTCGCGTCACACTCGAAGCAGGCAAGCCAGTGCCGATCAAAGTCGTATATGAAGAAGACGGCGGCGAGGCCTTCGTGCGGCTTTTCTGGACACTTCCTGGCGGTGCGAGACAACTGGTGCCCTCCTCCGCCTTGCTGCCTCTATCAAGTGGCGAAAACGAAGGCATGAAGGTCGTCGATCCACTCGGCCTGCCCCGTCAGGCGACCATCCGCAGCGGTCGGCGCGGACAGGAACTGGTGATCAACGGCTCCGCGATTCCGGGCGTCTATCAGGTCACGGCGGGTGAGTCCCTGGATGACGTGATCCCCGGTCTAACAGAAGGCCAGCTCCCCATCGCGGTGAAGCGGGATGCCGGTGAAAGCCGATTCGAGCCGATGACGAATGACGATCTCACCCTGATCCGCAAGCACGCGGATTTCCTGCAACCGAAGTCCGTCTCGGACATCCTCGGCGTCCTACAGGGCAAGGGCTTCGGTCGTGAAATCTGGAAGCTGCTGGCGATCGCGGCGTTCATTCTTTTCCTGTTGGAAAGCGTGCTGGCGAGATGGGTGTCGCGCTCACGGCGCACCGCCGAGGACGTGCGGGTGGAGTTTGGTGAAGACGTGGTTTGGAGGGCCGGACGATGAAACAAAGCCTGCGATTTCTTGTGGTGTTCGCGATGGCCTGGGCGCTTCTCTTCGGTCTTAACCAACTGATCCGACTTTCGCCCGATGCACCGATTTGGGCGGTGGCGCTGGGCGCTGCGGCAGCGGTTGAGCTGATCCTCTGGCTTTATCACTACGAGGCCGGGGCGGTGAGTCCTAGGCGGGCGCGCTGGATCATCGGGCTGCGCCTTGGAGCGCTGGCGGTGCTGGTCTGGATCCTGATCGCGCCGGTGTGGGTTCGGACGGTTTCTCGTGACCGCTCGCGCGAAGTCGTGGTGGTGATGGACGACTCCGGCTCGATGCAGCTCAATGACGATGGTGCGAAGGCCACACGGATCGAACTCGGCGAGCAGGCCATTTCGAATGCGAAGCTGATCGAGCAGTTGGGCGAAAAGCTCCGCGTGCGGGTGGTGAAGGCCGCGCGAAGCGTGAGGGCTGAGAACGAAGCCGTTTCCCAAGGCTGGGGCGACTCGACCGATCTCGCCGCTGCCCTCAACACGGTGCTCGAACAGGTGCCGCCGGATGAACTTGCCGGTGTGGTAATGGTCAGCGATGGCCGCCACAACCGGCCGGAGCGGGTGGAGGATGTGGCACGGCGATTTGGAATTCTGGATGCGCCCGTCGGGATCGTGGCAGTGGGCAGCGCGGAGCCGCCGAAGGATGCCGCGATTTTATCCGTGAAAGCCCCCGAGGCGATCCATCTCGGCGACCGGATGCGCGTGACTGCCGAAGTGAAATTCGATGGCTACAAGGGCCAGAAAGCAAACGTCCGTCTGAGGCGCGGTGATCAGGTGTTGGAGACCCGCGAGATCGCGATTCCGCAGGATCATCACGTCGAGGAACTGCGCTTTGCCCAGGTTCCTGATCAGGGCGGGGTCGGCGGCTATCGGGTCGAGATTTCATCGCTGGATGGCGAGCGCTTTTCCGAGAACAACTCGTGGGAGTTCGAGACCTCGATCACCGATGCGCGGACCAACGTGCTGCTGATCGAGGGTTACTCGCGCTGGGAGTTCCGCTACCTGCGGAACCTGTTCTACGGTCGCGACAAGTCGGTGCACCTCCAGCACGTCCTGCTGCATCCGGACCAGATCGCCGGCCAGACGGAAACCAAGATCGCTGCCTCGGCCTCGCGGCCATTCGGCGAATCCCTCGCGACGAAGCTTCCGGAAAGCGAAGCCGAGTGGCGGAAATTCGACGTCATCATCCTCGGCGACCTCGATCCCAGCGCGGTCGATGAGGCGACGTGGTCGATCATTTCCCGCTGTGTGAACGAGCGTGCCGCGCTGCTGGTGATGGTGTCAGGTCCGCGTTTCATGCCGCATGCGATTGCCTCGGCGACAGGTCGGGCGTTGGTGCCGGCGGAGTTTCAATGGGGAAACCAGACGTATTTCAACTCCAAGGATGAACCGTTCCGTTTCGGCCTGACCGGTGATGGCAGACGTCATCCGGTGACCCAGCAAAGCGATGGTGAAACCGCGAATGAGCGGCTGTGGGCGGAGTTCCCCTCGATGACCTGGCGTCATCCGGTTTCAAGTTTGAAGGAAGGGGCGGAGGTCCTGCTGACGGCGTTCGATGAAGGAAATCGGGAGACCATCGCCAGCAATGCCGGGCTGGAAAGCGCACTCGATGCCCTGGCCAAGCGCAAGGCCCGCGAGACAACCTCGGCCCTGCTGGTGGCAAGACAGACCGGCAAGGGCAAGGTGGCACTGCTTCTAACAGATCGCACCTGGCGGCTACGCGAAGGCGCGGGCGACCTGTATCATCACCGCTTCTGGGGCAACCTCGTCCGCTGGGGCGCGGGACCGGTCATGCGGGCTGGTGGCAGTCGCGCGCGACTCGGCACCGACCAGCTCACCTACACGCCGGATGACCCGGTGAAACTCACCGCGCGTCTGCGCGATACCTCTCTGCAACCGGTGGACGACACGACACTGCGGGCGGATGTTTTCCGCGATGGGCAGAAGGTTTCCACCGTACCGATGAAGGCAGTCGCAGGGTCGAACGGACTATATGAAGCGGCGGTGGATCGTTTGGCGGATGCCGGACGATACGAGGTGCGCATGCAGGGCGAGAAGGCGGATGCGCTGGTCAGGGAAGACGGCGCAGCGGACTTGAAAGCGGGCTTCCGAGTGGTCGGATCACGTGGCCCGGTCGAGCTCGCGGAAACCACCTTGAACCTGCCGCTACTCGAAACCGTCGCCGAACTTTCCGGCGGCAAGGTGGTGTCGACCGAGAACGCCGGCTTGCTCGCGGGATTGTTTCTAACGGAAAAGGACAAGCATGAGGAAACCCGCGAGATCACGCTTTGGGACCGTCCCTGGGTGCTCGCCTTGCTGGCGCTGCTGCTCGGCGGCGAATGGGTGATCAGACGGGCAGGAGGACTGCCGTAACCAACGATCAGGATGAACACGAACCAAGCCTCACAGGAAATCGAATCGAGTCTGCGCGCAGTGCGGGGTCGGATCCGACGAGTCCAGGCGATCCGCGCGGGACTCATCGTGACGACGGTGCTGCTCGGTGGCCTAGCAATCATGATGGCGCTCGATCACTTTCTTTTCCCACTGCCAAAAAGTGTCCGCTGGCTGATGTTCAGCGTCTGGATTCTCGGCGTGCTGGCGGCGGTGCGGTTTGGTTTCGCGCCGATGCGGAGGAAGATCGGTCTGGTGCAGGTCGCGAGGTGGCTGGAAGTCCGGCATCCGGAAATCGAGGAGCGTTTGAGCACGGTGCTCGAATTGCAGGAGAGCGAATCCGGGGTTTCCGAAAGCCTGCTCGCGGCCCTCGCGAAGGCGGCGAATGCGGACGCCGGAAAGGTCGATGCCAAGCTGGAAGTGCAGTCCGCGCGAACGACGAAGCGCTGGGCCAGGCCTGCGGTCGGACTGGCGCTTTTACTGCTGGTGGCCTTCATCGTGTGGCCGAGTGAAACCACGCGACTGCTGGTGCGGGCGGTGGCGCCGTTTTCCGATCTCGGCAATGCCGGAGCCGGGCGATTCGCGATCCATCCGGGGAATCTGGAATTGATCGATGGCGACAAGCTGGAACTCATCGCCAGCTACGATGGCCCCGAGCCATCCGCCGAGCTGTGGATGGATTTCAAGGACGGCAAGAAGGTTCCACAGGTGCTTTCCAAAGAGGACGGTGCGTTCCGTTATGTGCTCGATCCGGTGAAGCGCGGGTTCCGCTATCAACTCCGCGCCGGACGCAATGAAAGCGACGCCTTCAACGTCACCGTCTGGCCAATGCCATCCCTGGCGAAGACGCGGGCGACGCTGGAGTTTCCCGACTATACCGGCGTGACGAAGCAGGACGCTACCCTCTATGATGCTTTACAAGGCGTGGTCGGAACGAAGGTCACTCTAACAGGACAGACCAATACCGCGATCGAGTCCGCCTGGCTGGAGATCGGCGGGACGCGCACGGCGGAAGGCAGCATCGAAAGCTCCTCGAAAGGCGGCCGCATTACGATCCCCTGGACACTCGCGAAAGCTGGCAGCGAAGATGCGGTGGTGAAGCTAAGACATCGGCTTGGACGCGAGGTCGAGGCACTGCGCTTCAAGATCGAGACGCTCGGCGACGAGGCTCCGTCGGTGGTGTTGCTGAGTCCCTCGAAGCGTGATATGAAAATACGGCCGGATGAGCGTCTTTCGATGCGCTACGAGGTGACGGAGGATTTCTCGGTGGCGAAGGTTTCCGTGGAAGTGGAAGTCAAGGACAAGACCACGCTCCTCGATCAGGCCTTGCCCCTGCGGGTCGCCGGCACAAAGCCCCCGCGCTTCAAGGGCGGGGCCGATCTCGCGATTGGAGACTTGCTTTCGCAGTTTCCCGGGGTCCGTGAAATGCGTCTGAGAATCCGCGCCGAGGATGGTCGGCCTGCGGAGTTTGGAGGTGCCGGAGTTGGCACCTCGGAATGGCTGAAGATCCGCATTGATCGAAGCGCGGAATCGCTCGCCCGGCAGCAACTTCGCGAGGAACACGACGGCGCGCGCGACGAGATCCAGAAGGCGATCCAGAACGCCCAGGAAGCGCGCGACCGGATGGCTTGGCATCGTGAGGAGATCAAGAAGGAGGAAGTGAGCGAGCTGGCGAAGAAGCACTTCGAACAGGCCGGCGAAAAACTCGCCTCGCGAGGCAATCGCCAAGTTGCGGCCCGTCGCTGAGAAACTGAAAGTGCATCTCAACATCGAGAACAT
>JANOKL010000065.1:0-1606 GCA_031419215.1 Luteolibacter sp.
TCATCCGGGAAATGGCGGACGCCGATGACCGCTCGAAGTTCCAGACCGAGCAGGCTTTCCTCACCTATGCGATGAAGGAAAAATGCTGGTGGCCGGATGAGTGGGTGACCTCGTTCAAGCGTCACTGCCGCCCGACTTTTCCGCTCAATCTGATCATGGCTCCGCGCAAGCCAAAGGGCGCGAAGTTTCTCGTCTTCCACGGCCATCCCGATCCCGTCGATGCCGGTGAGGGCCATCGTGGAAAGCGCATCCACCATCGGCTTCTCCCAGCCCCGTGGGTCGCCGAGCATTGGAAACTATGAGCACCGTTGAGAGCCCGGCGATTTCCCGCGGAAAGAAAATTCTCCGCGCCATCGGTCGATTCTCGCAACGGCTCGCGCTGGTCCTCGCCAGCCTGTGGATGTTCGGAGCCATTCATTTCAACGGCCCCTTCTCCAGCAGCGCGAACACCGTGCTCGGCCTGCTGTGGCTGGCCGCTTCCTTTCTCGCTGCCACCCGTGGCCGGATGATGCGTTGGAAATGGCTCCGCTGGTCCGGCGTCTGGCTGATCGCGTGGATTCCCTGGCTGATGATCCGGCCGTCGAATGATCGCGATTGGGACATCGACTACGCCCGCACGCCGTCGGCTGTAGTCGAAGGTGATCTCATCACGTTTACGAATTTCCGGAACTTCGATTACACGCTCGATGGCAAGATGACCGAGCGATGGGAAACCCGGCGCGTTCATTTATCAAACTTGCGCGGTGTCGATCTGTTCCTGAACTACTGGGGCTCCGAGCTCATCGCGCATCCGATCTTCAGCTTCGACTTCGGCGACGAGGGCCACATCGCTTTTTCCATCGAGACACGTCGGGAAAAAGGCGAGACCTACACCGCGCTCGGCGGGCTCTACAAACTCTACGAGCTCACCTACCTCGTCGGCGACGAGCGCGACTTCATCCGGGTCCGCAGCAACGTCCGGCCAGGCGAGGACTGCTATCTTTTCCGCATGGCCGTGAAGCCCGAGACTGCCCGTGTGCGCTTCATGGAATACGTCGCGGCCCTCAACAAGCTGCGCGATCGCCCGCAGTTCTACAACGTTCTCACCGCCAACTGCACCACCGCCATCCGCAGCCACAGCGCGGCGAAAAACACCTTCCCATTCGACTGGCGGCTCATCATCAACGGCGATCTCCTCGACTTCGATCACCAGGCGCGCTCCATCGCCGAGCGCGGACCCGAGGCGGCTTCGCTCACTTTGTTCGACGAGATGGCGAGCGAACATGGAGAAGCGTTCGACGCACTGGCGGCGTTCATCGACGCGGGCCACGACATCGTCTTCATCCCCGGCAATCACGATCTCGACATCCTCTGGCCCAGCGTGCGCGCCCGCTTCGATGCGCGCTTGTCCGCGACCGCGTCGCCGCGCCTTCACCATCACACGTGGTTCTATTACGAGCCTGGCCGCGTCTACATCGAACATGGGCAACAGTACGATCCGGACACTGCCGTCCTCGGCCTTCTCTCGCCTTTCGACACCGACTCTGGGCAACGCGAGCTGCGGCGCAACCTCGGCACGTGGTGGGTCGCGGAGTTTTGTCCGCACATCACCGAGCTCGCGTATCAC
>JANOKL010000066.1:0-2683 GCA_031419215.1 Luteolibacter sp.
CTGTGAGCATCCTGCTCCAGTCCGTCTTCGGTGCGTCTCGCTCCGAGTCATTCTCTTGAGGTTGGCGACCGATTCTTTGAGAACTTGGCCACTGTCCCCGTCTGATCACCTCTCCTCGGAAACAACACCCAGTCCCATCGCAGCAAAGCTCTCAGAAAAAATCACAATCCATTCTAATTTCAATGATTCTATGAAGTTCCTGACCGAATGAATCTCACCGAAATACAGTCCAACCCCTTGCTATGAAAACGCGTCCCACCCGGTCCGAGAGTGCGCTGAGGATGAAGGAGTGGAGGCAGCACAAGGGCGGGCTGAAAGCGCCCGAACCGACGGTGCCGCCCACCCTTCTGGAGCATTGGTTGGAAAAATGGCGGCTGTACTTGGAGGAACGCGGCACTGTCACCGTGACCGTGGTGAGCCAATGGGGCCACGGCAGGAAATTCGTCCGCTGGTGTCAGGAAAAGGGCGTCACCGATCCGGCCTGGATCTCCACCGGTCTTGTCCAGGCTTGGCTGCAGGATCTCGACCACCGGATCACCCGCTGGGGCACACCCCTGTCCGGCAGCACCATCGACGGAGCGGTCGGCTGCGTTCGGCGCTTCCTCACCTTTCTCTGTGAATGCCGGGCCATTCCCACCAATCCCCTCGAAGAGCGCCGCAGGCGGAGACCGCCCAGACGGAACCTCCCGGTCGTGCTGGATGAGGCCACGGTGGTGCGTCTCATCGAAGCCCCGAACACCTCGGACCTCATCGGCATCCGGGACCGGGCCATTCTGGAACTCCTCTACTCCACCGGCATCCGCCGCTCGGAGCTGGCAGCCCTGGCTCTCAACGACCTCCGAGCGGATGGCCGTACCCTGCTGGTGGCGAAGGGAAAGGGACAAAAGCCCCGCATGGTTCCAATCGGTGAAATGGCCCGCCACTGGCTGAAGCGCTACCTCTCCTCCGTCAGGGGCCAGTTTCTCACCTCGGAGGACTCCAGCAGTGCCCTCTTTCTCACTGGATATGGCGATGCCTTCAGTCCCGGCTACCTCGGCCATCTGGTCCGGGATTACCTCGATCAAATCGGCCTCCCCCTCCATGGCGGCCCTCACCTCCTGCGGCATGCCTGCGCTACCCACCTGCTCGATCACGGTGCGGACCTGCGTGTCATCCAGGAACTCCTGGGCCACTCCCGGCTGGATACCACCGCCATCTACACCCATGTCAGCAACGAACGCCTCTGCCGCATCCACGCCGACTGTCATCCCCGTGGCGGCCCTTTCCAAGGGCCAAGCCCTCTTGGCCTGGAGCGTGTCCCGACTGTCCCAGTCGGAAGCTGGGCTTTCAGCGTGACAGAGAGCCCCAGTTCGCCTAACGCTGCACCGTGCGATTCCCGTCCACCAAGCCCGGTTCCGTCCCCGCAAACAGGCGCTCGCTCCTTCCCGTGCGAGCCACCTCGCGACGGCTGAAAGCCAGGCCAAACCCCTCATTTTCCGAGAAATTGGGCGTTTTGGGGGTAGTAGAGTACTACGGCTACAGATACTACCATACCAACCTGGGACGCTGGCTCTCAAGGGATCCAATCGGGGAACGAGGTGGGTTGAACTTGTATGCATTTGTTGACAATAAGCCAACACTAGCTTTCGACATGCTTGGACTCAAATCAGAGAGCTGTTCTAATTGTGACGAGGCAATAAAAAGGGTGATTAACGCCCCTCCTTACAAGACAGGGGGCGTAGCTCAAGTTTTATGGGACACCCTCAAGAGAAAGAGCTGCCCTGCCCCCAAGATAAAATGCGAGTGTTGCACGGACCAAGATAGTATTGATAACGGCTATTACAACAGGAAGACCAATGAGATAATAATATGCTGTAATAACACAAGCCGCCCTTTCAGTGAAACCATAGCACACGAACTAGTTCACGCGCTTCAGCGGTGTCAAAACTATCCATTTCCAGGCACAAAATCACGATGCGCAATTAAAATGTGTCGAGAAGTGCAACCATACGCAATATCAGGTCGTTGCTCCGGTCAGGAAGGAGCGCTTTACACAAATTGCCTCGTACAGACAGCCTTAATATCTTCAGCTAAGTCGGAGGACTGCAAAAATGAAACCGATACTAGTGATCCACTAATAAGCATGGATAATCTTCGGAGAGTTGCAGAGAATGCAATCAAATCGGGTTGCGCAGGAGATCCATATTTAACCTGGGCTCACACATACTAAAAACATGAAGACAATAAAGATGCTTCTCTCGGCTTTGTTATTCACGGGCCTCACTAGTTACGCTTTATCAGCTAAAGACCCCGTAATTATCCATGGTGGGGTAGCAGGAATTGGGCCAAAAAGTGTAGCAATACCTCAAAAAGTAGCGGAATCTCTATATAAGCTACTTTTCGTGGATGGAAAAAGTAATTTCAAATTAGAAAATATCAAAGAGGATGAAAATGACATAATAGGGCACCCAGATATTGATGGTGGAAAGATGCCGATTCACCTAGATGCGTCTAAGGGGGGGCGGCGACTTGGTATTCATTTGCGAATAGCTGAAGATGACTCCATATGGTGCTTGAGATATCATTGGGATAAGGAGACGTCAATCAAAGCAATAAGATATTTGGAGAAAGAAGGGTTTAAAACTCCCTGAAAGAAAGAGTGAAATCTGAAAGGGGCCTCTGAAAGGGGTCTCTGAAAGGGGTC
>JANOKL010000067.1:0-2157 GCA_031419215.1 Luteolibacter sp.
GCCCGCTGGCCGGGACACATCGCGCCCAGCAGCACCTCGGATGACCTCGTCTGCCTGGTCGATCTTCCCGCCACCTGCGCCGCCGCCGCGGGTCAGAAGCTTGCCGAAGGAGCCGCGCCGGACAGCTTCAACCTGCTCCCCACCCTGCTCGGCCAGCCGAAGGCACCGAAACGCGACACCCTCGTCGTAATGAGCGGCAAGGGCGACCTCGCGATCCGCCAGGGATCGTGGAAATACATTCCGGACCTCGCCTTGGCAAACGGCTGGGATGCAGGGCCAGTCAAACCGAACGCTCCCGCAAGACCGGGGCTGTTTGATCTTTCCAAGGACAAGGGCGAAAGCCAGAACCTCCACAAGGATCGTCCAGAGATCGCCAAACGCATGGCCGGTCTGCTGGCCAACGCCCAATCCGCAAAATCCACCCGCCCGCCCACATCCAAATGAACTCCAGCCTTCAAACCCAATCCCGAGCCCTCGGCATCGCGCTCGGCAGCAGCCTTCTGTTAGGTGGTCACGCCTGCGCGGAGATCCGTATGCCCTCGATGTTTTCCGACCACATGGTCCTGCAACGCGATGTCACCGTCCCGGTCTGGGGCTGGGCCGCGCCTGGCGAAGCCGTAACCGTCAGCATCGACGGCCAGACGAAGTCCGCGAAAGCAGACGCCGCTGGAAAATGGAGCGTGAAGCTCGACAAGCTCACTGCCAAGGAACCCACCTCGATGACCGTGAAAGGCAGCAACACGCTGACCATTTCCGACGTCCTCATCGGTGAGGTCTGGCTGGGCTCCGGGCAGTCGAACATGCAGATGAACGTCGGGGCCTCGAACAACGCCGCCGCCGAGATCGCAAAAGCGGATTTCCCGCAGATCCGGCACTTCGCCGTCGAGAGGAAGACCTCCCCCACCCCACAGGACACCTGCGGAGGCAAATGGGTCCTGTGCAGCCCACAGACGGTCTCGCAGTTTTCCGCCGCCGCATACTTCTTCGGACGTGACCTGCATCAATCGCTGAAGGTTCCCGTCGGCCTGATCAACTCTTCCTGGGGCGGCACCCCGATCGAGGCGTGGACCAGCATGGACGTCCAAGAGTCGAAGCCGGAGTTCGCCCCGATGTTCGCCGAGTGGAAAAAGAAGGTCGCCGTGCCCTACGACGAGACCACCGCCACGGCCCGCTATGAGAAGCAGGTGGAGGCCTGGAAAAAGGACTCCGCCAAGCGCAAGGCCGAAGGCAAGCCCGCCGGCCCGCAGCCGAAAAAGCCCATGGCCCCGCGCCAGATGCCCGGTCATCCCGCCAACCTCTACAACGGCATGATCGCCCCGCTGGTTCCCTACGCCATGCGCGGTGCGATCTGGTATCAGGGCGAAAACAACGCCGGCAGCGCCAACCCGGCCCTCTACAACGTCCAACTCCCGCTCCTGATCAAGGACTGGCGGCAGCGTTGGGGACAGGCCGATTTCCACTTCGCCTGGGTGCAGCTTCCCAATTTCAAAAAGCGCAACGAAGACCCCAATGCTCCGAGCACCTGGGCCATCGTCCGTGAGGCGATGCTCCGCAGCCTTTCGGTGCCGAATACCGGCATGGCCATCGTCATCGACTCCGGTGACGAGGCAAACATCCACCCGAAGAACAAGCAGGTCGTCGGGGCCCGTCTGGCGCTCTGGGCAAAGGCGAAGGTCTACGGCCAGAAGATCCCCTTCTCCGGCCCCCTGCCCGGCCCGCACACGATCAAGGGCGGCGAGGTCACCCTTTCCTTCACCAACGCCGACAACGGACTCGTCGCAAAGGGCGGTGAGCTGAAAGGCTTCGCAGTTGCAGGTTCCGACAAGAAGTGGGTGTGGGCAAAGGCGCGCATCGAAGGCGACAAGGTCATCGTCTCCAGCCCGGAGGTTTCCTCACCCGTCGCGGTGCGATACGCGTTCGGCGACAACCCGGATTGCAACCTCACCAATGGCGCTGGCCTTCCCGCCTCGCCCTTCCGCACCGACACCTGGTAAGCCTCCGCCATGACACGCCTTGCCCACGTCCTCGTCGCGGCACTCATCGCCGCGCCCTCCCTCCTGGCCGCGCCTCCGAACATCGTTCTCATTTATGCCGATGACCTCGGCTACGGCGATCTCGGCTGCTACGGTTCAAAGGCGATCCAGACGCCGAACGTCG
>JANOKL010000068.1:0-6363 GCA_031419215.1 Luteolibacter sp.
CCCCCCCACTTTTTGGGCGGGGCTTCCCCCACCCCCCCCCCCCTCTTTTTTTTTTTACCGCGCTCGCTCCCCCCCCCCCCCCCCCCCACGATTCGTTCACTGGAACATCTCCCGCGAAGCGAAAGCCATGCCGATCGCAGCGGAGGCGTCGCCGCCGATCGCCCATTCGAAGCGCGTGGTTTCCTTCGTCACATCCAGCGGGCTGTGGCGGTACGCTGGCCAGGCCCGATCGACGAAGCCCTCATTGATCCAACTCATGTATTGATCGCGGAACGAGGTCTCGGCCAGACCGCCACCGACGACCACCAGACCGGGATCGAAGACGCGCACGAGGTCCGCCACGGCATAGCCGAGAATGAAGCCCTGCTGCTTGAAGATCTGGACCGCGAGCGCATCGCCCTTCTCTGCAAACTCGCGAAGCCGGAAGGCCTTTTCCTCAACCGGCGAATCACCTTCGTTGAGCGGATGAGAGGCCCACTCCGGCTTGGCGAGCTCGAGTCGCAGGCGGCGACGCAGCGCGACCAGTGAGACCCAGGCTTCGACGCAGCCTTTCAGACCACAGGAGCAGGTTGGCAGTTCGCCATCGTCCTCACGGAACGGCACGCTGATGTGACCGACTTCCAGCGCCAGACCATTCGCGCCCTCATAGCCAGCCCCACCCGAAAGCACCAGCCCGCCACCGAGCCCGGTGCCCGGAGCCACCAGCAGAAGACTGCCGTGATACTTGCGGCGCAGCGCGTATTCTCCGAGAGCGGCCGCGTTGCCGTCGTTGGTCATGTAAACTGGAAGCCCGAGACGTTCCGAAAGCTTGCCTCGGATGTCGGTGCCCACCCAGTCCTCGCCGAGATTGGCGCGACCCCAGATCACTCCGTCGCTGCTCGGTGCCGGCACGTCGAGGCCGATGCCCTTGATGGCACTGAGATCAATCCCAGCCCCGCTGGCGAGTTGCTCGAGAGCGTTCTCCAACTGCCGGAACGTGGCCTCATAGCCGTCCTTCACGAGGCTGCGCACCTCGACGAGGCCACCCACCTGTTCGGCATTCCCATCCACCAACACCGACTTCACCGTGGTGCCGCCAATGTCCAAGCCTGCGAAAAATCCGGAATCCTTTGTCATTCTGATTGAGCCCATTGCGGGCGACATCACCCTGTTTTCCGGCGTCTGCCCTGTCAAGGCAGCGGCAGGAGCAAGCCTTGGGCAAATTCGGACATCAAGGATCGCAAACATCTCCTATTGAAATCCCCACCGACTGGACCACACTTCAAATCATGAAAATCCGTCACTTCTTGGTTCCTGCCATCGTGGTGGCCGCTGTCGCCATCCCCATGCTCTCCCATGCCATCGAAGAGCCTCCGTTCAAGAGCCTCAAGAAGGACGAGAAATTCGAGCTCCGCGAGTATGCGAACATTCCAATTGCCAGCGCGCCGATGGAGGACATGGAAAAGCGCGACAAGAGCTTCAACAATCTCTTCAAATACATCAGCGGCGCGAACGACGGAAACCAGAAGATCCCGATGACCGCTCCGGTCCTGATGGAAGCCGGGACTGCCGGGGTGCCCGCCGCTGAAAAGGGCCGCATGAGCTTCGTCATCCCGGCCGCCGTGGCCAAGGCCGGTGCCCCTAAACCGACTGGCGAAGGCATGACCACCGGAGCCATCGAGGCCAGCCACATCGCCACCCTGCGCTTCAAGGGCTGGACCTCCGAAGAGAATCGCAAGAAAGCCCAGGAAGACCTCGCTGCCCTGATCAAGGCCAACAATCTCAAGCCCATCGGCAAGCCCTTCTTCGCCTTCTTCGATCCGCCATGGACCCTCGAAATGTTCCGCCGCAACGAGGTCTGGCAACGCGTGGAAAAGTAGTGTAGCTCTGGCGGCATGATCACGCGCATGATCCTGCTTTCCCTCGCCATCCTCAGCCCTGCTTTCGGCCTGTCGAAGAAAGCCGGCCCTGCCTACCAGCCACAGGAGGGAGACATCGTCTTCCAGTCGCTGCCGAATCCCTGGGGCATGGATCTGGTCGATGCCATCGAGGGCTCCACCAGCTCGCCTTATTCGCATTGCGCGATGGTCTTCCAGCGCAACGGAGCCTGGATGGTCATCGAGGCCATCGGCCCGGTTCAGGAAATTTCCCTCGCCCAGTGGATCGACCGCGGACGCGGCAAAAAAGTCTGGGCCTACCGGCTCGATGCCGACCTCCGGAAGCACGTCCCGAAGGCCCTTGCCACCATGCGTCGCGACATCGGCAAGCCCTACGATCCTCATTACCATTTCGACGATCAGGCGATCTATTGCTCGGAGCTCCTCTGGCGCGGCTGGAAGGCCTGCACCGGCAAAGGTCTCGGGACTCCCGTGAAACTCGGAACTCTGAACTGGAAGCCTTATCGCAAGGTCATTGAGGCCATCGAAGGTCAGGGCAATCTTCCGCTTGAACGTGAAATGATCACGCCTCGCGATCTCGCCGCTGCGAAGGAATTGAAGCTGGTCTATCCACCAGCGGCCGACTGATGAATCCAGTGATGCGCACCAGTCGGGTGGGAGGACCGGGCGTCGAACGTCGCTCTTGGCGTCTCAAGGTACTCCTTTGTCGCCATGCCAGCACCTTGCTCCTGTCCGTCTCCTGCGGATTTCTGGCCATCATTCCCGTCGCGCTGGCAGCGAATTGGCTGATGCCGAAGTCGGGGGTTTTGCAAAACGAACTCACTGGCATCATCGGATTCCTCGTCGGCTTCCTGCCCATCATCACCACCCAGAGATGGCTGCATCGGAAGGAAAACCTCTACCGCTTCCTAATCATTTCCGCCTCCCTTCTGGTGGCGCTTTCGACCGCTCTGTTAGGCTGGAGCGTCTACAAGAACATGACCTACTTGCCGCGCGGGCCCTTTGACGGCATCCAGTATGTCCTTCTCGGAGCTCTGGCTGCTTGCGGTGGAGGAGTGGCCCTCATGCTCTTCCTAGCAGCGGCGCTTGGCGGACGCTCAAGAAGAATGTTGTCACAGCTTCCAACGCAGATTGAGCCGCCGGAAAGTTGATCCCTACTCCAGGATCGACCATCTCCAGACAAACACTTCCGAGTCGAACCATCCTCTCGGATCGGTCTCTGGATTACTGATCTCCACCTTCCCCGGCCCTGGGTCCGCCTGGATCCAGTTTCCATTTTCAAGGTGGACCATCACGTGACGTCCGTCAGCGGTGATGGCGAGATCTCCAGGTTCAAGCTGGGTGAAGTCCAGCTTGCGAAGTGGTCCGGAAATTCCGACCGCACGTGTGAATCCGCGGTAGCCCTCACCCATCGCCTTTGCACTGGTATCGAACCACCACTGCCGCGCCCACTCTCGAAAAGCGTCCCCATTCATTCCGGTCACACCCTGATGAAACAACGCATCGCGCACGGCCCGGCGAGGAAGGCCTGAGCAGTCGATCCCGCTCCTGCTTTCACCACCCCAGACATAAACAGCACCCTCGAAGCTCCTCAAGCCCTCCACATAGCCAGCCCGCAAGGCAAGCCGATCCATGGGTTTTCCCGGCAGAACAAATGGCAGGATCGCGGCCAGCGGCAGAATAAGTAGCAACCTTCTCATGCGCCGCCGCAACCATAGTGAGATCAACAAGATCGACCACAAGCACAGGATCGAAAACGGCAATCCATAACGCAGCGCTCCATCATGATATGGCCTCTGCAACAGCACCACGATCCCCATGATCCCGATAACCCCTCCCAACCAGCAAAGCTTGCGCAACATGGTTCAGGGTTAGGAATTCCCTGATCCCGGACGACCTCAAAACAACGCTTCACCAGGATTTCACGGATGCTTCACAGGACATCGGAGCGGGATTCTTTACGCCATCGGCGTTTCATCCCAAAGCCTGGGGTTGCCTGTATTCGGGATACCCCAGGTGGACCCGGAAATGGATCCGAACCTCAGCGAGGTTCCGTCCGGAGGTTGAGTTGATTCACTCGACCGGCCGGTCCAAAGAAGGATGGAACCCGCGATGGGGTTCGATTCGCTTTTGATCGTTCCCAGGGTAGCCAGGATACAGGCAACCCCGGGCTGTGATAAGCAACACCGATGGTGTTAAAAACAGTGGCGTCGGATTTCATCCGACAGGCCAATCAGTTAGAGGCCTTGCGCTTGGAAAGCGCGACCACGGTTACTCCAGCACGCCGATGAGCAACGCGAAGACTTCGGGTTCCTTCGCTCGATCCGGCGTTCCTTTCAGGCATGAGGTGAACCATTTCTGGAGCGTGGCGCGTTGATCGGACGGGAGGGCGCGGACGACGCTTTCAGTGGAGAGCGGCTTCAAGGAGACCGAGTCTCTACGGCCATGGGCGCGATGCAGGATGCCCTGATAACGGAGCAGCATGGAGTCGAGTAGGACCCAAGGAAAATTCGGACTTCCGGGTGGGCCGACGACGAGGTTCTTTCCATCGCCACCCGCGAGCTTGATGCCGCCGAGTTTGACCTTCAGTTCGGGAAGGCTACCGCCCTTGAAGAAGGCTGCGATGCCACCACCGATCGCGCCAATGACGGTGCCGGCACCTAGGCTATGGATGCCGACGCCGAGATCGAAGACCGCGCCTGCTGCTCCGCCCGCAAGGGCTCCGGCGGCGGAGAGTTGGGTGCGGTTGAGGCCCCACTTGCGCCAGGTTTCATCGGTGGAGAGATCGAGGCCTTCGTGAAGTGAGGGATCGTTGTCGGCCTTGAGAAGGTGATGGCGGTAGAGCTTGAGCAGGGCGGAAACGCAGTCCTGTTCGATGGCGGCAAGCTTCCGGAAATACCGATCGCTCATCTCCGCCTTTTTCCGCTCCAGGCGTGAGGGCAGGCCTTCGTCGCGTTCGTCGAGGGGCTCGTGAACGCGCAGGAGCAGGGACTTTTCGAGGAAATCCACGATGGCTTCGGCCGCCTGTTCGCGACGCTCCGTCCATTCGTGGTCCATCTTTTCGAGCAGTTTCCGAATGGCGGTTCCGTGGCGCTCGTCGATCTGGAGCAGCGACCCCAGCAATCTACGACGTTCCTCGTAGCGGGCGGAGTGGGCATCGAAACTTCGGACGAGATTGAAGGTCGCACCCAGACGCTCGCGCCATGCGGCGTCTTGTTCGGGAGGCACTTCGCCCTGGGGATTGAGCAGGGCCAGCCGCGGCTGACCGGTCCAGCGCAGAATCTCCATTTCCGCGACGAAAGCGTCGCGCAAGGGATTCGAGGGATCGACGACGTAGAGCACGCCCGCGCCATTCATGATCGGTTCGAGCAGGCGCACCTCATCGGGAAATCGTTCGCCGCACTCGGCCACGAAGCGTCGGATCTGATCCGGACCGGGCGTTTCGGTTCCAGAAAATGACTGAATGGCACGCATGGCCTCGACGGGTTGCTGGAAACCGGGCGTATCGAGAAAGCGGACGAGCATTTCGCCCTGATAGACGACCGGCAGCTCCTGGACGCGGGTGGTTTCTCCGGGCGTGCTGCTGACGCGGAGCAGGTCGTTGTCATCGACCTCCAACAGGGTCGCGAGGGTGGCGGTCTTTCCCGCATTGACCCGGCCGACGACGGCGAAGGACGGCGTGCTCATCGCGCACCTCCTTCGTAGAACACCAGCTCTAACTCGATGCCTGCCAGTCCATCGACAAAGCGTTTCCAGTTGGCGCGTTCATCTTCCTCGACAGGCCGCATCGCGCCGTTGGGTTCCGCGTTTCCGATGAGCAGGATCACGCGTCGATCCTCCTTCAGCCCGCTGACTTTCGCGAGCAAGGATTCGACCTGTCGTGGCGAAAGCGCCCAGCCTTCCACCAGCAGCACGATGGCGGCGGGTGCGTCTGTTAGAGCGTTCCGCGCGGCGGCCTCACGCTCTGGATCGAGCACACCGGTCGTTTCCCAGGCAGTGGGATTGACGCGGAGTTTCTGGAGCAGGAAGGGCCTGAGAAGCTCACGGGAAAAGCTTGCGCCGCCGACGTCGATGACCAGCGCACCGTCGGTCGGGCGCTTGGCGATTTCCCCGCGCACCTCGCCACCGGTGAGCTCTCGCCAGAGGGTGCGATGGTGGCGGGATTGGAAATCGAGGGATGCCAGCGAGCGGCCTTCGTTCCATTGGCAAAGGAAACGGAGGATCAATCGCGGCAGCAGGCCCCACACGACGAGCGACCAAAGCAGGAACCTCCACCACGCGGCCGGGCCCGGGGAAAGTGAGGCTGATTTCTCAGGCCACCAGCGGGTGGCGTCGATGAGCGCCGCATCCGGCGACGAGGCCGAATCGATCCACGACCAGGGAGCGGCGATGACTTTCACCGCCTGCTCCAGCCAACCGCGCATCGCGGACTCGGTGGTGGTTTCCCAGAAGAAGCCGACGTTGCGGAACAGCACGAGGCCGACGA
>JANOKL010000069.1:0-4561 GCA_031419215.1 Luteolibacter sp.
CCATCTCCACTACCTCGATCGCCAGTACGGCGCCCAGGCCACCCTCATGGAGCGCGTCTGGCTCGCCTGTGAAAAAGCCGGCCAACAGGAGTCTCCCATCTCCCTCCACGCCCACCACCTCTGGGCAAATACCCTGAATTCCCAACGCAATTATCTCGAGGCGGAGAAGCAACACCGCGCCGTGCTGGCCATCCGGGAGCGCGTCCTCGGTCCGGAACAACCCGATACCTTGTCGAGCCGGATGCATGTTGCCAATGCCCTGTATTCCCAAGGCAAGCCTGCCGAGGCGGAGAAGGAACACCGCGCCGTGCTGGCCATCCGGGAGCGCGTCCTCGGCCCTGAGCATCCCGATACCTTGAAGAGCCGGATGAACCTCGCCACTGCCCTGCAATTTCAAGGCAAGCCTGCCGAGGTGGAGAAGGAACACCGCGCCGTGCTGGCCATCCAGGAGCGCGTCCTCGGCCCCGAGCATCCCGATACCTTGGCCAGCCGGAACAACCTCGCCACTGCCCTGAGTTCCCTAGGCAAGCACGCCGAGGCGGAGAAGGAAAACCGCGCCGTAATGGCCATTCAGGAGCGCGTCCTCGGCCCGGATCATCCCCAGACCTTGAAGAGCAGGATCAAATTCGCCAATGCCCTGCAGCTCCAGCGCAAGTATCCCGAGGCGGAGAAGGAACTCCGCGCCGTGCTGGCCACTCAGGAGCGCGTCCTCCGCCCGGAGAATCCCCACATATTCAACAGTTGCTACAATCTCGCGCTGTGCCTGGAGGGTCAGGGGAAGAAGCCGGAGGCCTTGGAGTTTGCTCGCCGGGCCTTGGCGGGACGGACGAGAGCCTTTGGCGGGCGGCCCCCAGACACGCAGGATGCCAAGCATCTGGTCGAGCGTCTGGAGCTCGAATAATCCAGCCGCAGGCCGGGACTTTGGAGCGGGGACACTCTTGTCCCCGGAGTCTGGCGTTTGGGGACATCTCCCACAACGAGCTGCGCGGAAATCCGGGCGACACTTACGAGGAGGAGGATGCCGTCACCCTCGCCACTCACCCCCCGACCGATCCGCGTGAGTTTCTCAGCGACTTCGGCCTCACCCAGCCCAGCTCTCAAGCCGCGTTCAAAGTCTTCGTCATCCTCACCACTGGAAACGAAGCCGGCAGCGCCGGCATGGTGGTGACGAGAACGGGGCGAAGCCGCGCCTGCCGGGAAAGTTCCTCCTTGTTCCCGTCGCCTTTGTCCCGGATTCTCCGGGCCCGACGACGGGTCGCCGAGCACCCGAAATCCCGTGCTTGATGACGAGTCGCATAGTAAATGTTCGCCAAAGACAATGATCTCGAAGCAGAAATCACGGCGAGTGACTGTCGGCGGCATTGCATTCCGTCACAAGGTTTCGACGACACCTCAAAGCAGAGGGATTTACCGCCTCAACATCACCGTCCAGAGTGAGGCCCACAATGCCAGCAAGCTGGTGGTGGACGGCTTGATCCAGAAGGACATTTCGATATGGTCTCTGACGGACTTTCAAGAGGTTCAATATTATCCGACGGTCACCCGACACGAAGTGGAGTGGTGCATCCGGGAGGCAATCCATAACGGGTGGGACTATGCGGCCAAAGGATCGAGTTTTGTCCTCCATGCCTCGAATGAGATTTTCCGTCCCGGCTTCTTGGCGGATGCGTTGGCTACGAATCCTGTCCATCGGTCGAATGCGGCAATCGAAGAACAAGGCGAAAAAGCCGGAGCACCGAACCCCTAACCCGCCGCGAGTTCCAGCCGTCATGACCGTTCAACCTTTAACCCGCAGTCGAATCCTCGCCCCCGCTCAGGCGTAGGAGGACTCGACGTTCGGCGGCGCTACGCGTGTCCCATGAGCGGAGTTCAGCAATTCATACTGATCTTGGGCGTGGGAGTTATCTCCCTCGCTTTTCTGGGCAGACTTGTATTGCGTTGGAGCGCTCGCCACAAAATCCACCAAACCTTCAAACACAACGGCGCTTCAATTACTCGTATTCGACGCTTTGAGGGTTTCCTCGATCTTGGCTCAGTTCTCGAAGCCGCCACGAGCACAGGATACGTTGTCACCGTGGTTGCGCACGACGGGCGCGAGTCTGATCAGTTTTGTCTGGTCCGTTATATCCCCATCGTCGGATTTGTCCGAAGCGTTGAAATTTGGTCCGATGAATCCACCAACGCCTAACCCCAAAGATAGCTTTGAGTGAAGCGCAGCGGAACCTTGAAGCTATTGGTTGCTCAGAAAGTCAGATGTCCATCTGACATGCCCTCATCCTTCAAGCCCACGCCGCTGACCGCATTCTGACGGGAGGCGCAGAGGAGCTGATGCAGGCGGAAGGCGGCGGCCTCGGGAGGCAGGCCTTCGGGGCGGATGTTGGAGACGCAATTGCGATCGGCATCGGTGAGGCCGGGACGCGGTCGATGGGTGAAGTAGGCCCCGAGGCTGTCCGGCGAGCCGAGCCCGGGACGCTCGCCTAACAGCATGAGCGAAATCCGCGCGCCGAGCAGATGGCCGATCTCATCCTGGATCGCGACGCGGCCATGGCGGGCGATCACGATCGGTCCGAGTCGCCAGGTCTCATCGAAGCGGGGCAGCAGGTGCTTCAGCAGCTCTGGCACCTGGCGATGCGCGGCGTGGCTGGAGAGACCGTCGGAGACGATGATGACGAGATCCCAATCGTCCGCAGGCCGATGATCTGTTAGAGATTGCTTCGAGGCCTCATCAAGCGTGCGACCATGGTCAGGACGCAGCAGGTAATCGGTGCGGTCCTTGGCACGACTGTTCACCACGAGGATGCTTTCATGCATCGGACGAAGCTCCGCCGCGAGCGAGTCGGGATCGAAGGGTGCGTGAACTCCATCGCGGGCCAGCGCATGGGACAGCCGGAAATCGAGCAGGGCATTCGTCGGCAAGCTGCCTCCCGCGCGCCCGAGGGCGATGCGTGCGGCGGTGAATTTCCTCAAGTCGCTCCAAGGGTCCTGCATGGTCAGGAGAAGAGGCTGCGGGTGCCCGAGGTGAGCAGTCCGTGTTGCGGAGTGATTGGTGCGAGGCGGTTCGACTTTCCGAAGATCCTCATCTTTTCCAACCAGGCCTCGAACTCCGGCGCGGGCTTCAGATCGAGGACCTGGCGGAGGTAGTGGCTGTCGTGAAAGGAGGTCGATTGGTAGTTCAGCATCACGTCGTCCGCGCCGGGAACACCCATGATGAAATTGCAGCCCGCCATTCCTAACAGCGAGAGCAGCGTGTCCATGTCGTCCTGATCGGCTTCGGCGTGATTGGTGTAGCAGACATCGCAACCCATCGGCAGGCCCAGCAGTTTCCCGCAGAAATGATCCTCCAGCCCGGCGCGGATGATCTGCTTTCCATCGTAGAGATACTCCGGGCCGATGAAGCCGACGACGGTGTTGACGAGTAGCGGCGAAAACTCGCGGGCCACGGCGTAGGCGCGGGTTTCCAGGGTTTGCTGGTCGCAGCCATGATGCGCGTTCGCGGAAAGGCAGGAACCCTGGCCGGTTTCGAAATACATCACGTGCTCACCAATCGTGCCGCGTTTCAACGAGAGCGCCATCTCACGCGCTTCGCCCAGCATCGTGAGATCGATGCCAAAGCTGCGGTTCGCCGCCTCGGTGCCAGCGATCGATTGGAAAACGAGATCCACCGGAGCCCCGAGCTCCATGCAGCGCATCGCCGTGGTCACGTGGGTGAGCACGCAGCTTTGCGTCGGGATTTCATACTCGGTGATGATGCGGTCCATCAGACGTAGCAACTCGATGCATGCGGCCGGGCTGTCGGTGGCGGGATTGATGCCGATCGTGGCATCGCCGCAGCCGTAGAGCAGGCCATCAAGGATCGAGGCGGCGATGGCCTTCGGGTCGTCGGTCGGGTGGTTTGGCTGGAGTCGGACGCTCAAGCGTCCGGGCAGTCCGATCGTGTTGCGGAATCGCGTCACCACCCGGATCTTGCTGGCGACGAGGATCAGGTCCTGGTTGCCCATGATTTTGGAAACGGCGGCGACCATTTCCGGAGTGAGTCCGGGAGAAAGGGCGGCGAGCGTTTCGCCATCGGTCTCGTAGGCCAGCAGCCAGTCTCGGAACTGCCCGACCGTGAGATCCGCCACCGGAGCGAACGCCGCCGCATCCTGTCGATCCACGATCAACCGCGTGACGGCATCGTCCTCGTAAGGGATGATCAGCTCTTCGACAAAGCGCTTCAACGGCACCTCCGCCAACAGCATCTGCGCCGCCACCCGCTCCTCGGCATCGCGGGCCCCGACTCCGGCCAGCTCATCCCCCGAACGCTTCGGCGAAGCCTTGGCGAGCAAGGTCTTCAGATCAGGAAAAGAATGGTGCCGGGCACCGAGCTTGAGCGTGAATCCCATAGGCCAGACGATACAAGGCCTCAGCTCAGCAGGAAGCAAGCCATGCTTCCTGTCGGTGCATTTCGGGATCGGGTGGCCTAGGGTGAGGTCAGTGCGAGTTTGTAAAAGCGCGCGGCGTCGCTGGTGGCGGGCAGGTTGACGGTGATTTCCTCGACGGTTCCAAGATCATTGGTGGTGAC
>JANOKL010000070.1:0-2831 GCA_031419215.1 Luteolibacter sp.
GGCGGCCTGATGGGTCCAGGTGCCTTCGGGTCCGAGGTAGGCGATTTTCAGATCATCTTCCAAAGCCAGCGCAGCCGACATGATTTCGCGGAAGATCGCGCGGATGGATTTTTCCGGCAGGCGACCGGCATTCTTCTCAATGAGGCGACGGAGCAGGGCGTCCTCGCGTTCTGGCGCGTAGATCTGGAGGCCGTCGCGCTTTTTCACGACGCCGACTTCATGGACGAGGTCGGCGCGACGTGAAAGGAGGTCGAGCAGGTCGGTGTCGAGGGAGTCGATCTGCTTGCGGATGTCGTCGAGATTCATGGAGGAAGAGAATGACGAATGAGGAATTTCCGAATGACGAAGACTCAGGCTTCGGAGGGTTCGTTGATGGAGCCGAGGGCGAGTTGCTGCTCTTCGGCGGGGGCGGGTTTGGCCTCGTCTGGTTCGGGTAGCTTCACCTTGCGGAGCTCGTTGGCGTTCGGGAGGTCGTCGACGCTGCGGATGCCGAAGTGTTCGAAGAAGAGGTCGGTCGTTTCGTAGAGCAAGGGGCGACCGGGGAGTTCAGCGCGGCCACCGATTTTGACGAGATCACGGTCTAGCAGCTTCTGAATCATCCCGTCGCAGGCCACGCCACGGACGGCCTCGATGGCGGCCTTGGTGATCGGCTGGCGGTAGGCGATGATGGCGAGGGTTTCCATGGCCGGGCCACTGAGTCGCTCGGGCTTCCGTCCGGGGAAAAGCTGGCGGACGAACTCGGCGTAGGCGATCCGGGTGTGGAGTTTCCAGCCTTTCGATCGCTCCATGAAGGCAAACGCGCGTCCGCTCTGGGCATAGGCCTCGTTCAGGTTGTTGATCGCCTCGGCGACCTGCTCGGACGAGGTGGCCGTGAGGCTTGAGAGCCATTCCGGCAGGGCGGGGGACTCGCGGCCTTCTTCCAGATCACGGGCACGGACATCCTCCGCTTCGGCCACCCGCGCGCGGATCAGGCGGGCGATTTCGGAAGTGGCGAGGGGTTCATCGGAGGCGATGAGTAGGGCTTCGACGATCGCGCTGAGTTGCATCACGGGCGCGGAGCGTAGTGAGTCAGCCGGGCATTTCAAGCCCCCCGCGAGAAGTCTGTGCAGATCGAGTTCCGGAATTATGAAATTTCGCCTTGCTGGCGACTCCTACAGGGGCTACTCCACCCCGCCCTTTCTCTAGTGCTGGAGGGTGAAATCCTCTCAACAGCGCAATCAACCTTACGAGAACTGGTTACCCTAGTCATGGCCGCGAAGAAAACAGCCCCCAAAGCCGCTCCTAAAAAGGCGGCCCCCAAAGTTTCCGCCAAGAAAGCCGCTCCGGCCAAGCCTGCGAAAAAAGCAGCGCCTGCGAAAAAGCCAGCTCCGGCAGCCAAGAAAGTCGTGGCAAAACCAGCCCCGGAGAAAAAGCCTGCTCCGAAGGCTTCGCCAGCCAAGCCCGCACCGAAGGCCGCTTCTTCAAAGAAGGCTGAGCCAGCGAAAAAGCCCGCGCCTATTGCCAAGGCTGCTCCTGCCAAACCGACTCCTGCCGCCAAGCCCGCTCCCGCACCTGCGAAGCCAGTCGTCAAAGCGGCTCCAGCCAAACCGGTCGCGAAAGCCGCACCGGTCAAGCCGACCCCAGCTCCAACACCCGTTGCCGCCACGAATGGCAACCACGCCGTGCCTAGCGCTTCCGTTTCCCACTCCTCGTCCTTTGTCGACAAGCAGAAGCAGCGTCTGCTCGACCTGCGTGATGAGCTCGTCGATGCCATGACCGGCACCACCCGCGACACCATCCGCAACGCGCCGGAAGGCAGCGAGGCCTCCGGCAGCGGCATGCATCAGGGCGACGCCGGCAGCGACGCCTATGACCGCGATTTCGCCCTCAGCGTGCTCGCGAAGGAACAGGACGCCCTTTATGAAATCGAGCAGGCCCTCCAGCGCATCAAAAAGGGTGCTTATGGAGTCTGCGAAATGTCCGGAAAAAAGATTCCTCAGGCTCGTCTTGAGGCGATCCCGTTCGCCCGTCTGACTGTCGAATGCCAGGCCCAGTGGGAGAAGGAATACGGCAACCGCCGCTACCGTCCCTCCACCGAAGTCGGCTTCAGCGGAGGAAATTACGTTGAAGATGAAGATTCCGAAACGGTTTCTCTTGACGAGGACGACGATTAGACTAGTTTCCGGCCCCCAAGATTCCCACTCATGCCACGCGAGATCATTATCCTCGAATGCACGGAAGCCAAGGCGGAGGGTAAACCCACGTCTCGCTACGTCACCACGCGCAACAAGAAAAGCCTGCGCACGCCGGGTCGTCTTGAAAAAGTGAAATTCAATCACTTTCTCAAGCGCCGCACCCTTCACCGTGAACTCCGCTAATTCCTATGTCCACAGAGCCTAAAACCGTCCGTCGCCGTATCGCTTTCCGCAAGGCGAACCGCAAGATGCCGAGTCGTCGGCATGACATCCAGGTGGCAAACGTCCATCACCTCAACCCGGAGCTTCTGACCAAGTTCACGACCGAGACCGGCAAGATCCTGCCACGTCGCGTCACCGGTGTTTCCGCCAAGCTTCATCGCCAGATCACCCGCTCCATCAAGCAGGCCCGGCAGATCAACTTGCTTCCGTAAGGAGCCGGACTTCATCATTTCCGCGAAGGAGCTTGTTCGTGACCCGAACAAGCTCTTTCCGTTTCAAGTAGAGCCATGCAGGAACTCAAGGATACCCAGAACGAGCGCGATGACCGCCGTCTGGCCATCGACAAGGTGGGCGTGAAAGGCCTCCGTTTTCCCGTGGAAGTCCGGGACAAAGGCGGCAGCGTGCAGCGCACCGTGGCCACCGCCGCGCTGACGG
>JANOKL010000071.1:0-10310 GCA_031419215.1 Luteolibacter sp.
GGTCAACGGATCTTTCGCAAGGGATGCGAAATTTTTTAAAAGAAGTGCGTGGCGTTTTCGTCACCTTTGGGTCAGTGTGTCAGGTGGATTTGACGGAAAAAGCCGTCGTCCGTTTACCCGAAATCAAACCGAAATTCGAAAATGCAAACCGCAAACGTCAATCTGCCGATCACCGTCACGGTGCGGCACGAACATGTGACTGAGGCCCTGCGCGAACACGCGCACAAGAAGATCGAAGGACTGCATCTCGACTACCCGCGAATCATTGAGGCCAAGGTTATTCTGGACGTGCAGAAAAATCGGCACATTGCTGAAATCATCCTCTTTTGTGCCAACCACATCACCATCGAGGCCCATACCGAGACGAAGGACATGTACGTCTCGCTCGATGAAACGATCGAGAAGATCGCGCGCCGGATGCGGAAGCACAAAACCCGGCTGATGAAGAAGCACCGGCCGCACCGGAACGAGTCGATCCGCTACCTCGACGAGCGTCATTTCAACGACGAGGTGCTCGATCATCCGGAAGAGGCCCAGCACGATCCGGAGCCCTTCATTGTCCACAAGGACAACTACAAGGTGAAGACGATGTTCAAGGAAGACGCCATCATGGAGCTGGAGCTCTCGGACCGTCCGTTCGTGCTCTACAAGAGCGCGCGGCGCGGCTGCCTGACGATCGTCTATCGCCGCAAGGATGGCGAATACACGGCGATGGATCTGGGTGAAGACATGGTCGCCTGATCAGGCCGTTCTCAATCCGCCGCCGGTCCGCGAGGGCTGGCGGCTTTTTCGTTTCCGAGGTCGACTCCGACGCGTTTCGCCCAGGCCATCCAGTCGGCGGAAAGTTTGCCGACGAGTTCGGGCTTTTCGGTGGCGAGGTTGTGCTGCTCGGCGCGGTCGGTCTTGAGGTTGTAGAGTTCCCACTGCGGCTTCTCCGGCATGCGTTTTCCCCAAGCGAGTTTCCAGTCGCCCAGGCGCAGGCCGCGGGCCTCCTGGTGCTCAAAGCCGAGGACGCGCTCGGGCAGCGGATTTCCGGAAAAAGTGGGAGTGAGGGAAAGGCCTTCCATCGGGATGACGGGCGCGCCGTTTCTCTCCTTCGGTGGCGTGATGCCGGCGGCGTTGAGGATGGTGGGCATGAGGTCCATGACGTGCGTGGGATCCTGGACCCACTCGTTTTTCCGGGAGATCGCGGCAGGCCAGCGGACGATGAGCGGGCTGGAAATCCCGCCTTCGTGGCAGAAGTGCTTGTAGAGCTTGAGCGGGGTGTTGCTGAGGTTTGCCCAGCCGGAGCCGTAGGAGGAATGGGTGCCGGGCTGGCCGAAGTTCGCCAACTCGTCGCCGCTGTGGAGGGTGGTGGTGCCTTTTCGCGAGAGACCATCGAAGCCAAATGGGCCCCACTCGTAGCAGGCCCCGTTGTCGGAGAGGAAGAAGACCAGGGTGTTCCGGGTCTCGCCGTGGGCTTCGAGATCGGCCAGGACTTTGCCGACGCTGTCATCCACGTGCTCGACCATCGCGGCGAAAGTGGCCATGCGCCGGGCGAGGTCCTCGCGTCGATCCGCGGGCAGCGAGTCCCAGGCCGGGTTCTCCTTTCCGGCGAAGCCATTGGCGATGTCGTCGCGGTCCACCGGCACCGACGAGCGTGGTGGCAACGTCATGTCGGCGGGGAAGAGTCCGAGTTTTTTCATCCGTTCGAAACGCTCCGCCCGCAGCATGTCCCAGCCCTTTCGATAGGTGGCCATGTGTTTGTCGATGTCCTGCTTCGGAGCCTGCAAGGGGAAGTGTGGCGCGCTGTGGGCGAGGTAGAGGAGCCACGGCTTGTCCTTTTGCTGGCGCGCCTGTTTCAGGAACTCGAGGGCGTAGTCGGTGAAGACATCGGTGGCGAAAAAGCTGCCCTCCGGCCGGGTGATTTCCGGCGGCGTCCCCTCCGGCAGTCGGGCGTAGGCTTGAGGGTCCCACTGGCTCTCGGAGTGGGAGAGCATGTTCTTGATGCCGTAGAAATTTCCGAACCCTCGGGCGATCGGTCCCGGGTGGCCCATGTGCCACTTGCCGACCATCCACGTCGAGTAGCCCGCGTCTCCCAGCACCTCGGCGAGGGTGGCGGTGTTCGGCAGGAGGTGACCGGTATAGGCGGCGCTTTTTCCAGCCTCCGGCTTCGCGGTCGCGAAGGAGCCGATGCCCGCCTGATGCGGGTGCAGGCCGGTGATGAGCGCGGCGCGCGAGGGACAGCAGCGGGCGGAGGTGTAGCAGGTGGTGTAGCGCAGGCCATCGCACGCGAGCTGGTCGAGGTGAGGCGTGGAGATTTCCCCACCGTAGCAGCCGAGGTCGGAAAAGCCGAGGTCATCGGCCAGGATCAGCAGCACGTTCGGCGCGGCTCCGGTCGCGAGGGGCGAGGCCAGGCAGGCGAGCACGGCGAGAAGCGATCGGAGGAAACACGACATGGTCCAAAATGATCGCGCTGCCAGCGGACCGTCACGAACAATTGCCCGATTTCGCATGCCATCGAGAGCGATCCGTGATAGGGCCTTTTGAATGAGAAAGATTGAGCCGCCGTTGAAGATCGAAAGTCCGTGTTCGCAGGATTGGAACGGCATGGAAGGCGACGAACGGAAGCGCTTCTGCGCGCAATGCGGGAAGCACGTGTTCAATCTTTCGGCGATGACGGAGCGCGAAGGGAAAGCCTTTGCCGAGGAAACCCAGGGCCGCGAGTGTGTTGCCTACGTGCAGTCTGCGGACGGCGCGATCGCCACACCAAACCGCTTCGAGCGAGTGATGCTGCGCTTTTCCGGCAGGCTCCCGAGGATGGCGGCGATGGTTTCCATGATGCTGCCGGCCGCTCTGGTGTCGTGTACCGGCCGGAAGCCGACGAATTTCCCTGTCACTCCCGGAACACCCGTGGCTCCACCCGAGCCGGTGACGCGCACGATCCGTCAGCAAGCGGATGGCCCGATGCTGCTTGGAGAGCCCGCGGTCGCGCCTAAAAGTGGGGTCCGGAACCAAGATGCACCGATGCTTCTGGGCACTCCGGCGATCAAGAAGGACTAGCCCTGTTCAGGCCATCACCATGCGAGTGTTGATGAAGATCCGGCCGCCTTCCGCGATCATCTGATCGTGCAGGCTGAGGTGCTCGCAAACCTCGCCACCCTCGGCATTCAGGCCGACGTAATGTTTCCCCTGAAGGGCGGACATCTTGTAGAGCGCCGCTCCACCAAAGGCGCTCAGGACGGGGAGGAGCCGGTCCGAATTCCGGATGTGACGCCGGAAGCGCTGGAAGTATTTCTGGTAGCCTTCGAGGGTTGGGAACTGGCGGCATCGCTCGGCGAAGTCGAACTCGATGTGCTGTCGGATGCGCAGCGCCCAGATGTCGTAGTAAACAAAGCGTCGGTTGGTCGCGAGCGCGTCCCAGCTTTCGAACGGGTAGTCGAAGCAAGTGTGGATCGTTTTCGCCAGTGTGCCTTCTCCCGCGACGTCGTCCATGTCCATCATCAGCAGCAGACTCTCGTTTGCAGGGTCGACGGAGCGGGCGGTTTCAAGAAGGCGGTTGCGGATGTGGGCGAGGCGTTCGGTGCGCTTCGGTGATGGCAGGCCGTCTTCCAGAAGAAGGGTCATCACCTTGGGAAAGCGCCGGCTTTCATCCTCAAGAATCCGCCGAGTGGCATCCCGCGAGTCGTTCTCGAAGATCACGATCTGGTAGTCGCTGAACTGTGATCCGATGGCGTGCATGGACTCCAGCACACGTGGCAGATGCGCTTCCACATCGCGACAACATCCGCAGATCACAAGTGGCAGGCATGTCATCTCGACTGCCTTTTTCGTGGAGTTACGGGGTGTGTTCATCAGTCGCTCGACGTCGTCGACATACTCGTCCCAGAAATTTTCCAGGTACTGATAGGGATGAAGCAGCAGACAGATCCACAGGCAGTGAAGGACCACCAGAAGCATGGCGAACTCCGGTCCGATGGAGTGCAGACGAGGATCGCGGATCAGAAAGGCGGAGCACAAGGGCACCACCAGCCAGAGGCCGATCAGGATCAACTGGAACATCCTCAGTCGGATCATTGGGCTGCAAGCCATCTGGATTTGAACCGCTTCAGGCGCTCCGCTTCGTAGGCCTTTCGCCAGTCCTCTTCCGCTCCGATGCCGAGGGCCGCACGTGACCAGGGCTCCGCGCTCCAGACCTGCTCATAGTTCCAGTCATTTCCCGGCGTCATGAACTGTCCAGCGATCCTGCGACCATCCTTTGAAACGGCGACATTCAACCCAAGCCGCGCAGGACCCTTCAGGCTCAGCACCAGCTCGGGGCCGGCCGGATTCCAGAGGCGGACCAACCCGTCATCGCCCGTCGTCAGCGAGCGCTTTCCATCGGGAGTGACGATGGCCGTGCGCGTGCCATAAGGACGTCCCGGCGCGGCGGGTGGGGGATCGATGGCCAGATCCACTTCCTCGCTGACGATCCATTCGTCCTGCAGTTCCTCGTGGATGGGCTTCTCGAAATCAATCCGAACTCCGGTTTCCGGAAACCAAACCCGCAGCGTGCCGTCCTCGCCAAGACTCGTGAGTCGACCCTTTGCCCCGAAACGCAGGTCCGCGATCATGCCCTCGTGACCGACCAAGCGCGCGACCTCAACCATCTCGTCGACCTCGAAAAGCGCGATTTGTCCGCTGGCAAAGGTGACTGCCACCCAGCCTCCACCGGCATCCATCCCGAGCGGCACATCGCCGCTTTCAAAGTCCCATTGCGTGCCTGCGTTTTCCGGTTCCGTCGCGCGCATGTCCCAGGAACGAAGCGAGTGAATCGAGCGGACGAACAACTCACGACCCACCCATTTCACCGTGATGCCGGTGGTGTTGCGACGGATGATCTCGCCGCTCGGCGAAAGCTCTTTCAGCACTCCCTCAGCGGTGCGCACCGTGACCGACTCGTCGATGGTCGCGATCGCCACCAAGCCATCCTCGGCGAAGGCTAGCTCAGGAGCCCAGGCTTCGGTGAACTTCTCCAGCACACGGCCATTCGCATCGTAGAGCATCGCCCCGGTGTCGGTGGTGACTGTGCCCCAGTGCTTTCCATCCGGGGATGCACCTGCGAATTTCTCGCCTTCACAGGTTTCCTCGATCCGTGCGATCTCGCTGATCCTCGCGCTGCCGCGTTGAAAGATATGCCAGAACTCCTCCACTTTCACGACGAAGCGCTCGCCCTTCGCATCGAGGAAGCCCGCCGAACTCGGCTCGCTGTCGCAGGTCGTTTCCGCGACGGGCTTGCCGTCCGGTGAAAGGATGCGCACCCGCTTGCCATCGATCACGAGCAGGTGGCCATCGCGGCTCCAGTCGACCGCCGGCAGGCCATCGGCCACTGGGATCTCATGCGTGGAAAACTCGCCCTGCTGATCCAGTGTCGCCGTTCTTAGGACACCGGGCTTTGGAAAGAAATCGTCATTTTCAGGCTTGGTAGCCCAGAAGACCGCCCGCGTGCCGGAAGCATCGAGCCTGCCTCCTTGCGGAATCGCGGCAGCCTCTTTCGGCACCACCTGAAACTTCCGCGCCTCTGGATACGCGCGGCCTAACAGATAGCCCCATTCCCATTGCCGCTCGCGCTCCGGCACTTCCCATAAGGCCTCTGCTGCTGCGGTGGTGTTGCCTTCTTTCGCCAGACGTTCCGCCAGCAGGACATTGCTGCGCGCCAGGCGGGTTTCGCTTTCCAGCCGACGCTTCTCTGCGAGTTCTTTCGCGGCATCCGCCTCGTTGCGCCGCACCTCGGCCACGCCGCGGGCCTCATCCGCCGCCTTGCGCTGCTCGGCCTCGGCATCGCGCGCACTCATCGCGGCGCGACGCTGGTCCTCCGCCTCCTGCTTCTTCGTCAGTGCGAAAATCCCGCCTGCCACCGCAGCGACGAGCAGCACCGCCATCGCCGCTGCCACCCGTCGGAAAATCCGCACACGGCGGCGTTCCTTTTCGAGCTGATAGGCCTTGTCGCGCTGAGTCAACGTCCCGAGCGGGATGCCGAGCACGCCCGCGATGATCTTCAATTTCGCGAGCTCCATCGACCGCCTGTAGTCGCCCACCAGTCGCTCGATTTCCGCCTGGGAAACCTGACCTGTTAGAGCCAGTGCCTGTCGATAGGCCTCCGGGCTGGTCCAGCCTTCGCTGCCATCGGCCAGTCGGAAGTCCGCCGCGATCGGTTCCGCGCGGACGGACTCGTTCAGCTTGCCTTCGGCATCGACCGGATGCCGCAGCGGCCTTGGAAAACACTCGTGCTCCGGCGAGCCGGGCTCGCCGTGCAGCAGCGCGGCGAGCACTCGGTCGCTGCGGCCGATCTGCTTGTAGTAGAGGATTTCATCGGCCACATAAGTCGACTCCACCGCGCGGGGAGAGCAGAGGACGACGAGGAATTTCGAGGCATCCAGGGCGCGGAAAATCGGTGACGCCAGATCGGCATCGGCGGGCAGTTCCTCCTCATCGCGGAAGACCGGGAAAATGCGCTCCGGAATCGTGTCGCCGCGACCGTTCACCGTCCCCACCAGATCCGCCGGGACCTCATAGGTCTCGATCTGCTGGTGCAGCCACGTCGCCCACTGACGGCCGGCTTCGGCGTTGTCGGCGTGGCGGTAACTGATGAAGCACCAGAAGGAGCGGGGGGGCATAGGGAAGAAAATGACGAATGACTAAGCCCTAATGACTAATGGAAGAGAGAAGTCATTCGGCATTTTTCCCAAGGGCGGCGAGCAGCATGCTGTGGATGCCGCCGAAGCCTCCGTTGCTGAGGACGGCGACGGTGTCACCGGGCTTGGCTTCGGCGGCGACGATGGCGACGATCTCCTCGACGGTCTGGATGTAGCGGCCGTGGCCGCCCATTGAGGCGATGTCACTGGCGAGCTTGTCGGGATCGAGCCGCTGGCCTTCGGGGACCTTGTGCAGGTCGGAAATCGCGGCGACGACGGCGAAGTCCGGGAGCGCGAGAGCTTCGGCGAGCTCGTGCTGGAAGACCGAGCGCTTGGTGGTGTTCGAGCGTGGCTCGAACAGGATCCACAGGCGGCCTTCGGTGTAACGCTGGCGCAGGCTCTGGACCGCGAGCTTGATGGCCGTCGGGTGATGGGCGAAGTCGTCGATGATCTTGATGCCATTGACCTCGCCTTTCAATTCCTGACGGCGCGCGACGCCATCGAAGGATTCGAGACCTTCACGGATCTCGTCAGGCGTCAGTCCGGCGAAGGTGGCGGAAACGACGGCCATGGCGGCGTTGCGGACGTTGAACTCGCCGGTCATGCGGACCGAGTAGTGTTCGCCGCCAAGGTCGAACGAACTACGATCGGTCTCGTAGCTCACGTTTTCGATCCGTAGCGAGCAGGTTTCGGAAAAGCCGACGGTGCTGACCGGGCAGGGCGCGTTGGTGGCGACTTCGAGGCAGTTCGGCTCATCGCCGTTCACGAAGGCCACGCCGCCGCGCGGGACGATGTTGAGGAGGCGCTTGAAGGTTAGCTTGATCGCGTCGATCGAGTCGTAGATGTCGGCGTGGTCGAACTCGATGTTGTTCACCACGACGCATTCCGGGAGGTAGTGGAGGAACTTCGAGCGCTTGTCGAAGAAGGCGGTGTCGTACTCGTCGCCCTCGAGGACATTGAACTCGGAGTTCGTGAACACCGCGCCCTGGCCGAGGTTTTTCGGAAGTCCGCCGATCAGGAAGCCGGGGTCGCGTCCGGCGTTCCGGAGCAGCCACGCCAGCATCGAGGTGGTGGTGGTTTTCCCATGGGTGCCGGAGACGACGAAGTTGCGTTTCCCGCGCAGGAAGAACTCCTTCAGGACCTCGGGGAGGGAATGATAGAGCAGCTTGCGGTCGAGTGCGGCCTCGGCTTCCGGGTTGCCGCGTGAAATGGCGTTGCCGATGATCACGACGTCGGTGTCGGCCGGGATATTCTCCTCGCGAAAGCCCTCGGCGATCGGGATGCCCTGGCCGCGCAGGAAGTCGGACATCGGAGGATAGACGTTGGCATCGGACCCGGTCACGGTGAAGCCGCGCTGTTTCATGGCGGCCGCGACCGCGCCCATGGCGGTCCCGCAGATCCCGGTGAAGTGGAACTTGGTTTTCTCAGACATCGAAGGGGCAAAGGCTAGGCAGCGAAATCCGCGCTGCCAATGCGGAATACAGAGGGAAGCGTGGCCCGCAGGACAATGCCACCAGCAGCCCGACGTCCAGAATTGTCAGCGGGCACCCTTAGTTGGCTTGGTCCGATTGTTCAGGACTCGGTTTTCCGCCTTACTGGAATCGTGACCAATCCGGATCTCCTTTTGGAACGAGTTCGAGGATCTCGCGTTCAAGGCGGCTGAAGATCTGGAGCTCGATAATGTCCGGAAAGTTCTCCAGTTCGACGTCCGGGGCGTAGATGGAAATGTTCTTGTTCACCCCGAGTTCCGGCGCCGAAAGCTGGATCTTAACGTATGCTGCATCATAGACGTCCATGATGGTATTTGAAAGATCGAGATCCTTCTTCAAATCGACTGTTTGCTGCGAATAGTTCAAAAGCCCATTGGCAAGAGTCTTGCGGAAGAAGGCTTTGCAGCGGTCCTGATCCAGGGTGGTGACCACTCGCGAACCGCTTTTGTTTTCGGAAGTCAGTGCACCGTCACCGTTCAGAGTAAGACTGCAATCGTTGCTCCAAACGCTGCTGTAGGCCAACCGGATGGTTCCACCGCTCTTGGCCGGATCGAATGCGTTCAATCGCACGTCACTTTCTGGATCGATCCCTTCCAAGTGGAAGTAATTGTTTCCGTAGATGCGCTGCTGCATGTCCTTGATCGATTCCTTGAACCGCTTCTCGCTCCGATTGCTGCTGACGATGAGAAAATGCGACGCCAGTTGGAATCCTGCCACAAAAGCCAGGATGACCAGCGACAAGGTGATGAGCCAGCGTTTCATGAAGTCACAACGGTCAGCCACTATTTCATCTTAGGCGCAGTCAGGATCTTTACGTTTCAAAAGAAACTCTTCCGGGGTCAGGGCCGGGAATGAGGCTCCTGCAAAATCAGAGACATTGCGAGTGATCACAAAATCGGCCCTGCCTGAAACGGCGGCGGCGATCTGGAGGGCATCTTCGAAATCGCTGGCTCCGAGCGAATGCCAGTTCACCGCATCACCGTGCCCGACGGTCGGGACTTCGAGAAATGCCAGCAGCGCATTCATCATGGCGGCGGTCTCCTCGTCGCTGTGTTTTCTCCGGTAGTAGTAGCTGAGAATTGGCAGCGTGTGCCAGGCGACCAGGCTTTGGTGAATCTGTTGATCACAGAGATTGATCAGACTTTCACTCGCGGATTTTCCGGGTCTTGGCTGGCCGGATTTTTCAACGACCAAGCAGTCCAGCAGGATATTCGCATCAAGCAGCAACCGCATGATCAACGAATGCCCTTGTCGTTGATATGGGCGAGCCACGCGTCATCGGTTGCTTCTTCTTTTGTGACCGTGCTGCCCTATTGGTTCACGAATCCCGTGGGAATCTTTTTCTGATCCGGCTGTTGCTGGGGCAGGGGAGTGGATGCCGCAATTTCGAATGAAATGACATCAGCCTCGACGTGGAACCGCACGAGATGGTCGCCAGCCGGGAGGCCAAGCGTGCCGAGGGTCGATGATTTGGTGAGAGTGGTCATGACCTTTTGAAGCTCCTGGTAGCTTAACGCGGAAAGTCTGTCTGACAAGCTCGCGGAAACTCAGAACTTCGGCGCGGCGACAGTGGCTTGGTCGCTGGATGCTTCCTTGAATCCGATCCTGAGTCTCGGGGACGGCATGCCCTCTTTCCTCAAAGATCGCTTGGGTGAAGACCGGTGTTTTTCGCGATGCGGGAGAGCATTTTCGGCCCGATCTCCTCACCGTCGTGAAACGAGAAGACGAAATCAGGCCATCCGGAGCGGGACAAAACACGGTGTGAGCCGCCGGATTCCCGCTTGAGGCTCCAGCCGATTTTATAGAGTGCGGCCAGGACCCTCTTGGATTTGGTTGACCCCCACTGGCTCATATGGCCACTGAAAAAATCTCCTCAAGTTCCTGTGGCATCTCTCCATGCTCCAGGCGATCGGCAAAGACGCGCAAGGCAAGTGCTTCCACGCGGGAAATCGCTTCCTGACGAGTGCTCCCGTAGGCCAGAGCACCAGGGATTTGAGAGATTTCGGCGATCCACCGGCCATCGGTTTCCTGTTCAATTTCTACTGATAGATTCATGACCTCAGGTTGATGGATTGGGTGAAAATGAAAAGTTCCGAATCAGAACTTCGGAGCCGCGACAGTCGCGTTGTCCCGTTCCTCGACTCTGAGTCGAAGGATGCGGTCGGCG
>JANOKL010000072.1:0-10276 GCA_031419215.1 Luteolibacter sp.
TGCAAAGCTCCGCCATCGTGAAATGGGCACTCTTCACCAAGCTGACAAACCGTTGTTTCTGTTCCATGGGTGACACGTCTTTCCAGGGCATGCGCCCAAGCTAGCGTGTAACCGATGTTCCGGTTCAGAATGTAACCGATGCCCTCGGTTCGAACCCCGACCCCTTCGAGACCCCTTCGAGACGACCCCTTCGAGAAATCAAAAGGCGCCTCGGACCACGCTTACGACATTATTGCAGATCCGCCTTAATACCTCCGGCGACGTCATAGATGCGTTCGATTTGCCGGGGCAGGGACGAACGTGACACTTTGATGATCCGGAGAGTTTCTCCACTCCAGAAGGCGACTCTCACCGCCTTGATGTCTTCAAGCTTTTCCGATGTGGATTCCGGCATTTGGGAAAGCAGTTCCTTCAGCTTCACAGCACTATTATGAGCAAGCTTTCTGGGACTGTCATATCCCCGGATTGTAGTATCGTAGCGGTCATAGGAATCTTCAACTTGAGAAGTGGCCAGATTAATTGAAAGGATGTTCGCTTCGCGCAAGCCATCCGTGAATAAAATGCAGCGGATGGTGTCCTTGGGGCATTTGTCTAAATAGGCGTTGTAATACTCCGTCGCGGCTACTTCCTTTTCGGTCTTCTCGGCACTCTGTGAAATATTGCCGAGTGCGAGCAGTAGGCCCACGGTGATTGTCTTGATCATGGGAAGTTTCATTTGATTAGGGAGGGGTGCAGGCAGGGAACGGCTCGGTTGGATCGAAGAGATAATGGGTGATCTTTTTTTTCCAAACTGGGTGGTCGGTCGTGTCGGTCACATTGCCCAGGGATTGGTTCGGACCTGAAATTTGCCACGGATCGTTGACACCTGCGCGTTGTGCACAATATGTCAGACTCCAAGCTATGAATTTCAAGGGCACCCAGCGACTGTTCGTGCCAATCGGCTTGAACAGGATGTACATTTTGAAACCGGTCAACGTCTTTACTTGATACTTCCCGGACAGAAGTACATAGGGTCCATCAAAGGTTGGCTCGGCGGTTCCACTTGTCGGGAAAGGACCGGCATAAGGAAATTTGGTATCAAGAACGGGTGTTGCAGGAGGTACGAATTGCTGAACGTAATTGCCTCCTCCGTCCTTGATCTGAATCCTCGTCGACGTGATCAACTGAGTAAAATTCCACTCTCCTTGTTGGAAACCAGTTGGAACCTCCACCGTGCAAGTGAAGTCGATGCCGTGGGCTTGATTGGCATTCGGCATCAATCCCACCCGAGTAGAAGAAGTCGCGGGCAGGAGTTTGGTGGTTCCGATGGTGGCGGAGAATGTGCAAAGAGGATTCTTGACGTTCAGGACGGTCGATAGTGTGCAGTCCTTGTTGTTGTGTTTAAATTTCACGGAAATCGATTTGCTGTTACCGGTATCCGCCCAATAGAAGGTGACAGTGTCTTTTGTCAAATCGCCCTTTTTTTCGTCGAGAAGGGTAAGTTCCCCTATGGATTCAGTGTCGGTAGCGGTGATAGTGTAGTCCTTGAACGTCTTTACGTCAATGGTCCATTTGATGTCGCTGATCGGATCTTGGTTGTCGCATTTGATGGACAGATTGATCTGTTCTCCGGGGAGGACATCGCAATTTGTAGAATCTATTTTCTTCCCGTCTCTCAAGATCTCGCAACCGCAGGAATTCGAGCTGCTCGACGATGACGATGACGATGACGATGACGATGACGGCGCGCTGGAAGACGGTGACGGGCCGCTCGACGATGAAGTTGGATGCGACGAAGACGAAATGTGAGAACTGCTTGAAGATTCCGATGGCATAACGATGGCTTGTCGAATTGGAGAGAGAGCTAAAATGATTCTAGATTAATCTTATGAACCACAAACGTCAAATACTCCCAATTTGAATTGCTCATTCGCCGGAATACGTCAACTCTTTTTAATCCAATATTCCAATATGGCGAAAGATTTAGAGGCTTATTGCGATTGATGGCCGCTAAAGAGACCTTTTTGACCTCTGAAGTGTTGGGGGAGGATTCCGGAATTCAATTTTCTTGCGTCATGCCGAGATTCTCTTGTTACATCCTGCCGTTGATACACCATGAGTAGCTCAGTGATTCGCTTGTTCGTCTATGGGTTTCCCGGCCTTTACGGAGGCGCGGGGACCGAACTCCACCATCAAATTCTCGTGTGGCTAGAAATGGGTCTCGAAGTGCATCTGATCCCAACATTCGGAGGATGCGACCGAGAGCCCCTCTATCCGGAAATGAGGGCTCGCGGTGTTATTGTACACCAAGTCAATGAGTGGACCGCAATTCAGCCAGGCGATCCCGTCCTCGGGTTCTGTAACTCTGATTTCCTCACAAATCTTCACGAAATTCGAAAGCGAACCCACCGAACGGTCTTCGTCAACTGCATGACGTGGCTTTTCGAAGCGGAAAAAAAATCGCATGTCAAAGGGCGAAATCGCCATGTTTCTTTATCAAAATGAAGAAATTAGAAAGAAACACATGCCGGAGTTGAAAAGCCTGAACGACGATCCCAATATTCGCTTTTTGACCTTCCAGCCCTACTTCGACACTGCCCGCTTCCCTTTCATCCACTCACGTGAATCCGAGCTTTTCGGCTGTGGGCGAATTTCTCGTCAAGATGCTGATAAATTCTCCAAAAATACACTCCACATTTACGAGTATTTTGTTTCCCCGAAATTCAAACAAGGGCTTTTTCATGGGTTCGATCAACGGGCGGAAGAAAAGATCGGCAAGCCATACGAATGGATTCGAACTGTTCGCGACCAAAGCGTTGTTTCACAACAGGAATTCTACGCGCACTGTGAAATTGTCCTTCAACCTAGCGACACCACGGAAAACTGGCCTCGAATTGGATTTGAAGCCATGGCAAGCGGAAGTGTTCTGATTGTCGACAATCGAGGAGGATGGCAACAGATGATCGAGCATGGGAAAACGGGCTGGCTCTGTAACCACGAGCGCGACTTCATCTACTATGCCAGCAAGATGGCCTACGAACCGCAACTACGTTCGGAAATGGCCGAAGCGGCGCGGCTTCGCGGACTGGAGTTGGGAAGCCTGGACGCGTCAAAGGCATCCTGGGAAGAAGTATTCGAAACCATTTCCCGCCTTCCTGAATAGCCACTTCTCGGATTATGATGGGAAACCACTATCTCCTCAACCAGGCCCAGGGCTGGGCTGCGGTCTGCATCTCAAAGAACGCGTGTACATCACTGAAAAAGGCGATTCTGGCAACCAAGAAAATTGAACTCAGTTCCAAATTGGAGATACATCGCGCAATCGGTTTCGATGAGGATTCGGAACATTTGCTTCCGGTGTCCAAAGGAAAGCCTGACGGTCTTCTGACGTTTGCGGTCTGGCGGGATCCGGTCGATAGGTTTCTTAGTGCGTTTCGTCACTTCTCCCTAGATAGGAACGAGGGACGTCTTAGAGATTGGCCTCAGACTTTGGAGGGATGGATCGCGTGTGCCGAGAGCGAGCTAGAAAAGCCTATTCTCGAACAGGACGAGCACATCCGCAGACAATCAGACTACTATTCTCATGGAGACGTGGACGTGATTGTCGACATCCGGAACTTGTCGGAATGGTTCCGAGGGAGAGGATGGGGACAGCTGCCTCGCGAAAATGCTAGCAGCCAAGCTGAAATACACTCTCCTACTGACCTTCAGGTTCAGAAGATCCGGACTCTTTACTCCTCTGATTACACCGAATGTCGTCCGTCCTGGCCTCTCTCCGATGAAAAGCCGCGTGTTGAGGGAATGTGGGTCGGAGATACTCTACCTCCACTTGCTGAGCTCTGCATGCGCTCGTTTCTGGATCAGGGGTTCCACTTCCGTCTATGGTCCTACCGTCATTTCAAAGGAATTCCAGGCGAAGTGGAAAATGAGGATGCCGGTTCGATTCTGACCTCGGACAAAGTGTTTCGTCATTCCTCAGGCAGTTACTCGCCATTTGGAGATTGGTTCAGGTATGAGCTACTTTCGAAATTGGGGGGATTGTGGACTGACATGGATGTGGCCTGCCTCCAGCCATTTCAAATGGGCCCCGACCCCTGGTTTGCATGTGAGGAAAACGGAGTGGCTTCATTGGGGCTAGTGAGGTTCAGTCAAGGGCATCCACTCACTCATTGGCTCGCCCGTCTCTCGGAGGATCCAACCATTCCGGTTCCGTGGGATCAGCAAGCCGATCTCGAACGCAAGGAACGACTGAGAAATGAATTTAGATGCCCCAAGCAACTCCGGATGAACGTTCCCTGGGGAATCACCGGCCCAGCAGAATTCACCAAGGCAGTGAATCACTTCTCGCTTCAGCGCTTCGCAGCTCCTTCTCGTTCAGTTTATCCCGTGCCTTGGGGAGTCTGGCGGCACTCATTCAATGGCACTTTCTCACTTCAAGAACCCCGTTTCAAAGACTCCCTTGGAATCCACCTCTGGGGAGAAATGCTGCGTCGTGAGCCGGATGCCATGCAGAACCTATCACCGACAAGTATTGTCGCCAAACTCTTGGAACGTCATCAGTCTAAATTGTCAACAGACGTCTCAACCGACATCAGCGAAAGAAGTCATGGACGGATTCTCGTCGGGGTGTGCAGTTGCCGGCGATACCCTGAAAAACGTCAGGCAGTGAGGGATACCTGGATGACCAATCCAGCAGAAGGCATCGACTGTGTTTTTTTCGTCGGGGGTGCTTCTCCCTTGCATAACGAACCAGATACCGTGGTTCTTGAAGTGGATGACAGCTACGATGCTCTTCCAGAAAAGGTCCTTTCATTCTTTCGACATGCGCTCACGCACTCGGATTTCGATTGGCTGTTTAAGTGCGACGATGACACTTACTTGTCGCTGCCAAGGCTAGGACAACTGACCACGCTGGGAGGGGATCTGGTCGGCAACCCCATGTTGGACACCCGAGGTTCCCCAAGCGGAGGCGCTGGCTATCTCCTATCCCGGCAGATTGTGCAGGCGCTAGTCGAAGACACCGAACTTCCTCGGCGAGGTGCGGAGGACGTGATCATTGGAGAGGGGGCAGTGCGACTGGGGGCCATCGCCGTTTCCTCCGAAAAACTCCGGTGGAATGCCGTCCCTGCTCCAGCCCCGGACAATGACCTGATCACAGCGCATTGGTGCTCGCCAGCCCGGCTGAAATCGATCCATTCCGCGATGACCAAGTCTCCGTCAAGAGTCATCCAGGCCACCAGCCCCCATTGGAATGATTCCCTCACCTTCTACGACAGTGGAAGTTTCCGCCGAACGGGTTCTGGCTGCGATGGAACTTGGAGACTCATCGACGACACCAGAATCGCACTCGATTGGTTCGACTGGCCAGGGGAGTTGCTTTTGTTGGACAGCGAAGGTCGTGGTCGGGTCACTTTGCCAGCCAAGCCTGCAAGACAACCACATGTTGAGCGCTGGATCTCGCTCTGGCACACCTTTGGCTCTCATGGACTCCCCCATCTGGGACAGTTTCAATCCATGAATCCCGGGGTTCCAGTTCATGTCCTGCACGGCGAGCGTCATGAGAAGGAGGCTGACCGAAAGCATGCCTGGAGAAACTGCGATCGGGTTCTGCGCGACTGGTGGCATCAAACCGGCAAGTTCCTGGAATTTGATCGTGTCGCGATCCTGGAGTGGGACGTTCTGTTCAGACAGACGCTCAACCACGTGTTTCCACCTGGGGATTTCGTAGGTCGGAAGATCAAGCTGCCAGGAAGCCAGCCAGACTGGCCTTGGTTTCGGGAAATAGCGTGTCTGCCAGCGTCTGCCAGAGACTCGGCCTGTGGTATCGCCCCGTTGGCCATCCTCGCTGTCAGCAGGCGCTGCCTGTCCGCGATCATGGAGCACCCGCTTTCCAATGAAATGTTTGATGCCGACATCTTCTGCGAACTGCGGTTCGCGACACTTGCCAAACTTTCCGGATTCGAACTGGTGCAATGCCCCGACTCTCTGCCGAACGTTGAGTGGCATGAAGTGCCCCCAGGAAACACTTCTGGCGTGTGGCATGCAGTAAAGCTTCCTCAATTGGAATCCGTTCCGATTTGACCTGGCCTGGCCGGGGTCAATGCCGCGCCATCACATTGACTGGAGTTTTCACTCATCCAGCCCACCCTTAAAGCACTTACTCTGGCCCCGAGCCCGCCGCTACTCATCCTCGCCCGCCGAGTGTGCCGACTTCGTTTCCGTGGACGTGGCCGGGAAAGTCTGCCGTGCTGGCATTCAGTCTTGAAAAAGATCCTGCTCCGTGACGCGACGCGGCAAGCGACGTTCGCGTTCAAAGAGGTCATCGTCACCGAGCTCGGGCATTTCACTGAGCATTTGCCAGAAGCTCATCGGCTCTCCAGTGCGCTTTTTGAGGTCGCGCACGAGGTCTTCTTCGAGGTTTCTGACTAAAAGCTGAGCCACGCTGAAACCATGCGCTATCATTGATAGCACGTCAAACCAGAAGGCGGTGGATGCTGATCGTTGCATGACAAAGAGCTGAAAGACCGTCAACATGAGGCCCGTTCCTGCGCCGTTCTTTTTGTTCTCATCCGTTTCCTTGACCATGAAATCCCTGATTGTCTCTGCTGCTGCCCTGACGGGCCTTGTTTCCGCCGATCCGCTGCCCTTGATCCCACTGCCTGCTTCGGTGAAGCCGATGGAGGGGGCATTTGAGTTTTCCGCCGCCACGGCGATCCGCTTCGACCGGAGCGTGAAGACTGAGATGGAACTGTTCGCAGCCGACCTTCAGGCGCGCACGGGCTCGGCTCCGAAAACAGCGGCCGAGGAGCTGCGGATCATGCTTCCGAGCGAGATCCGGCTGGATGTCGATGCCACGCTGGAGGTGCCCGCCGGTGGTTACACGCTGGAGATTTCCCCGAAGACCGTGGTGGTGAAGGGCAAGGATGCGGCGGGCGTGTTCCATGGCACCCGCACGATTCTCCAGCTTCTGCCCGCTCTGGGTTCGGAGGCTTGGAAGGATGGTGCTCCGGAAAAATTGGCGGCGGTGGAGATCAAGGATCAGCCGCGTTTCGCCTGGCGCGGAATGATGCTCGATGTGGGCCGCCACTTCTACCCGGCGGAGGACATCAAGCGGCTCATCGACTGGATGGCTTTCCACAAGCTGAACCTGTTCCACTGGCATCTCACGGAGGACCAGGGCTGGCGGATCGAGATCAAGAAGTATCCGAAGCTGACCAGCGTGGGTGCCTGGCGCGATTCCTCGCCGCCGTATGGAAATCGCAACAGCGACGACGGCGTCCGGTACGGCGGCTTCTACACACAGGAGCAGATCAAGGAGGTGGTGGCCTACGCGACCGCGCGACACATCACGATCGTTCCGGAAATCGAGATGCCCGGCCATGCCGCCGCTGCCATTGCGGCGTATCCAGAGCTGGGCAACAGCGACATCCCTGGCTACGCGCCGAAGGTGATGCCGCGCTGGGGCGTGCATCCCTACATCTTCGCGCCAAAGGAGGAGACGTTCCGATTCCTGGAGGATGTACTGGGCGAGGTTTGCGAGCTATTTCCATCGAAGTTCATCCACATCGGCGGCGATGAAGCACCGAAGACCCAGTGGAAGCAGTCGAAGTTCGCGCAGGAGCTGATGAAGCGCGAGGGCCTGAAGGACGAAGAGGAACTGCAAAGCTGGTTCGTGCGCCGGATCGGTAAATTCCTCGAATCCAAGGACCGTCGTTTGATCGGTTGGGACGAGATTCAGGAAGGCGGTCTGCCGAAGACCGCGACGATGATGGTCTGGCGCGATGCGAAGTGGGCGAAGCATGCGCTGGCACTGGGCAACGATGTCGTGATGGCCACCACCTCGCACACCTACTTCGATTATTACCAGGCACCGGGTGCTTCGGAAATGGCGAAGGGCAAGGAGTTCGAGTGCATCGGCGGCATGCTTCCGATCGAGAAGGTTTATTCCTACAACCCAACCTTCGTGGCGGAGAACGCGGCACAGGAAAAGCAGATCCTCGGCGCCCAGGCGCAGCTCTGGACCGAGTATGGCAAGGACATGAAGAAGGTCGAATACATGGCGTTTCCCCGGATCGCCGCGCTGGCCGAGGTGGCGTGGACTCCGGTGGCCCTGAAGAACTACGAGGACTTTAGTAGCCGCTTGGCAGGAGTGATGAAACACTACGACGGCGGAAAGCTGAACTACGCCAAGCCAGTGCCCGCGCCGAAGAAGGAGACCAAGGACGGCTCGGTGATCCAGTCGTCGCTCGACATGTATGAAGGCCATTTCATCGAGTCGGCTTTCGATGGACGCCAGGACACCTTCTTCTGGGCGAACCGCGCCTTGAAGACAGACGACAACGTCACGCTGAAGCTGAAATTGCCACTCGCGGCGGTGACACCGATCGAGGTGGTCACGGGAGGATCGGCCAGTCAGAACGGCGACAAGTTGCAGTCAGGTGTGCTGGAGACATCGGTGGATGGCAGCACCTGGACGAAGCTCGCTGAGTTCAAGGATGGCAGGGCTTCCGGAGCCGCCGCCGCGGGAACGAAGCAACTCCGCGTGCGCGTGACCGCGCCGCAGGAGAACTGGCTGATCATTCACGAAATCTCGGTCGGCGGAAAGTGAGTCGCTGGTCTGAGCACTCCAAACTGGCCCTGACTTTACAGGGGACGGGCCAGTGAAGTGGGGCTATCCAGACGCCATGCAAACTCCCACGCACAGCAAGACCATCGGCTATCTGCTCTGGCTCTTCGGCTTCACCGGCGCACACCGCTTTTACTTCGGCAAACCCATCACCGGAGTGATCTGGTTCTTCACCTTGGGATTGCTCGGAGTCGGCTGGTTGATCGACCTTTTCCTCATCCCCTCGATGGAGCGCGACGCAGCAAAACGCTTCACGAGTGGGGAAAATGACTACTCGGTGGCGTGGATCCTCCAGACCTTCCTCGGCACGTTCGGAGCGCACCGCTTTTACCTCGGAAAGATTGGCACCGGCCTGATCTGGCTGTTCACGGTCGGACTCTTCGGCATCGGCTGGCTTTACGATTTCTGCACGCTGAACGATCAGGTCGATGAGCGGAATCGGGCGCGGATCGGGTGATCTCCGCCGTTGACGGATGTGGATTGCCGCGCAGGTTGGGGGCGTTCCATTCGACCGCATGAAATCCCTGCTTCTCAGCCTGCTGCCACTAACCGCGTTCGCCGCTCCGACGTACCCCGAGACCCGCAAGGAGGCGGTGGTCGAGGATTACTTCGGCACCAAGGTCGAGGATCCTTATCGCTGGCTGGAGGACGACAATGCGGCGGAAACAAAAGCCTGGATCGCGGCGCAGAACCAAGTCACCGGAGCGTATCTGAAAGCGATCCCGCAGCGCGAGGCGATCCGCAAGCGGCTGGCGGATCTCTGGAACTACGAGCGGATCGGGATGCCCGAGGAGTATGGGGGCAAGTGGTTCTTCTCCCGCAACTCCGGCCTCCAGAACCAATCGGTGCTGATGGTGGCGGACACGCCCGATGGAGAAGGCCGCGCGCTTCTCGATCCGAACACCTTGTCGAAGGATGGCACGGTTTCCCTGGCAGGGCATGAGCCGAGCGAGGATGGGAAACTGCTCGCCTATCAACTCTCAAGTGGCGGCAGTGACTGGCAGGAGATCCGGGTGCGGGAGGTGGCGACGGGCAAGGACCTCGACGACCACCTGCGCTGGGTGAAGTTCAGCGGCATTTCATGGGCACGCGATGGCAGTGGCTTTTACTACAGCCGCTTCGATGCGCCGCCGGAGGGACAGGCGCTGACCCGCAAGAACGAGTTCCAGAAAGTCTGTTTCCACAAGATCGGCACGAAGCAGGACCAGGACGTGATCGTTTATGAGCGCAAGGATCAGCCGAACTGGAACATCGGCGGCGGAGTGACGGAGGACGGATCGTTTCTCATCCTCGGTCTCCAGGAAGGCACCGAGCGGAAGAACAGGGTGTTCTATCGCGACATGAAAAATCCGGAGTCCAAGGTGGTCGAGCTGCTGTCCGAAGCGGATGCTTCCTACGACTTCATCGATCACGTGGGCTCCACGTTTTATTTCAAGACCGATCTCAACGCGCCTCTCGGGCGGGTGATTGCGATCGATGTCACCAAGCCCGCGAAATCGGAGTGGAAGGAGATCATTCCGGAGTCCAAGCATCAGCTCGACTCGGTGAGCTCGGTAGGCGGGCAGTTCGTCTGCACCTACCTCCAGGACGCGAAGAGCGCGGTGAGCTGCCATGATTTCAACGGGAAAAAGCTGCGCGATCTCGACTTGCCGGGCATCGGCGATGTCGGCG
>JANOKL010000073.1:0-4226 GCA_031419215.1 Luteolibacter sp.
CCGGAATCGCCACCGATCAGCGTGCAATCCGACTGGATCGTGGAGTCTGCCGTCCGCACCAGCCGTCCTAGCCTGACCACCGAACCGCGATCCTTGTCAAAGCCGCCCGAATGCCCGAGCGAAAAGACCCAGTCGCCGAGCTTCGTCGTGTCCTCGCGATCCATCGGCACAAACGGATAGGTGCCTTTTTCGAGAATCCTCACCATCGCGCAGTCCGTCGTGGAAACGAGTCCCATCGACTCTGCTTTCAGCTTCTTCCCGTCCTCCATGATCACCGTCAGCTCCTTGCCCACACCGCTCGCGACGTGCGCGGCAGTGAGAACCAGACCTTCCGGGGAAACGATCACACCGCTGCCGCTGCCTTCGCCCAGATCAATGCAGACCGTGGCCTCGCGCGCCTTTGGCAGCACAGAGGCCAGCGCCTTTTGAATGACCTCCAGATCCTTCCGACTATCCGGGGCCTTCTTGTCATTGATGTAAGGACGATCAGGTGCGGCCAAGGCCATGGCGGGAGCCAGGACCAGGAGAAGTAGTGGGAATCGTCTCGTCATTTCAGGGTGAATAGTGAACTCTAACCTGCCGAATCGAATCCCGCAACCCTGCGGATGACCCACGTTCGGTGGTTGGACTACGCACGGAAGCGCAACAGTTCTTCAAACTCGCCTGCGAAAGATCGCCGTCCACTCGCGCCCCACCCTTCCCGGATACCCGGTCTCCGGCACCCAGCTCTCGACCAGTTCGAACCACGGCTCCAGCAGCCCGGTGATTTCCTCCCGCGTCGATTCGAATGGCGGCCCCTGCCCTTCCTCTCCCGGATCATTCGGCGTCAGGAAAAACACTCCGCACAGCCAGCCACCAGGCCGCACCAGTGCTCCCGCCGCTTCGGCGTAGCGCGGGCGGTCGCTGGGATCGATCGCGCAAAAACACGTGTGCTCCCACCAAGCGGCGAAGCCGTCTGCAGGCCACCAGCTCCGATCAAACAAGTCCGCCAGCCGATACGATTCCGCGCCAATCTTTTCAAACCGGTCCGCGCCCTCGACCGCTGCAGCCGAAAGATCCAGCCCCACGACCTCCACGCCGCACCTGGCAATTTCCCTCACGTCGTGGCCGAAGCCGCAGCCCGGCACCACGACCGGACCGCCACCCCAGGCCGGATCCGCGTTCCATCTCGACACCAGTTCGATCAAAGGTGGTGCAGCCGTTCCTTTTTCCCATGGAGTATCTCCCTGCCGGTAGCGCGTTTCCCAATCGGTCATGCCCATCTCTCGTCGCGGGCGGTCGACGCGTCAATCCATCAAGCCCGTCGCAGATAGTCCGGCACCTGCTCGCGTTGCAGCGCTGGCGGCACGGAGGAATTCGCGAAGGAAATCACTGCTCCGATCCCCGCTGCGTGACTGCCACCGAGTCGTGGCTCGACCTCGAATTCCGGAAAGCGATATCGCGCCCGAAAGCGCATCCACGCGTTCATCGCGAGGGCCACCACCATCACTCCGAGGATCACCGCGGCCGGCAACCACCAGTCCGGCGGCACGATTTTGTTCATCCGCTCGATCACGCCAGGAGCCGCTGGCTTTTCCGGCTCGTCAAAGCTCGCCGAGACCGCCTCCGGCACCGTCGCGCCGGACAGCATCCGCTCCATCCAGTAGAGCCGGATCGACATCTGCACCGAGAAGGCTTCGAGCTGGTCCACCGAGTCCGCCTTTTCCAGCGACTTGACCACCGAACTCTGCAAGGCCCGCTTCTGCTCCGCGCCCGAGACCGTGTCTGTTAGAGACGGGCTGAGGTAGATCACCGACCGCTGCGGTGCTCCGAGAAAGTAGTAAACCACCGCCGCCGGACGTCCACTGGAATACAGCCGCTCTGTCAATTCCTCCGCCCGCACCTCGCCCGGAATGTCCTGCGCCATGCCGAAGACGTAGACAAACAGGTCGATCGACGAGTCCGTGGCGTGGTATTCCAGAAATGCCAATCGATCGCGATACTGCTGCGAGGTCAGAAGCTTCTGCGGATCGATCAGGAAAGAGGTCGGCCGCTCGTTGAAATAGGCTCCCAGAAACTTGTCCGGGATCTGCGTCGGCGGGATCTGCTCCACTGCCAGCTCCTCCGGTGTCGGTCCCGGCAGCGGCTCCTGCTTTTGCACCGGTGGTTCATCGGCGGGCACCTCATCGGTCAGCAATGAACTTCCCGGCAACCATTTTCCCGCCTTCACCGCCGCGCGATCCACGTCCTCCCAGCTCGGTAATGCGGGCTCGACATTCGCTGCCTGAAGCGAGGAAAGCGTCAGCCACGCGATCAGGAACCGACGTCTCACGGCGACACCTCCCGATCCTTTGGCGCTTCCTGTTTGTCCACCTTTCGGCCGCTGCGGATCTTCTGCACCAGAGCGTCCACTTGTGGCGGCCGGACCACTTTGCGCTCGTAGCGCTCCGGATCGCGACGCGCCTGACGGCTGCGCTTTTTCAGAATGATCGTGAGTTGCTCGATCGCCTTCACTAAGCCATCGGCATGGCGGCCCTCCAGCCAGTAGGCATGGGCGCGGGAAAGGCATTGAAAGGTATCGTCCTCCTCCAGAAAGGCATCCAGCGCGTAGCCGAACGACATCCCCGCCGCCTTCGCATCGGCATCGATCGCGATCAGGACTCCCGCTTCATTCAAGCGATCCACCGGCAGATCCTCGAACACCGCGCGGTTGAGCAGCCAAAAACCGAACTGCCTCAGGTTGGAAACGCCCTTGAACGAGCCCGTGTGCACCGCCACGAAAAGCTGGGGAAACTGGCGGTTGAAGCAATGCATCGCCGACTCCACCCGACGCTGCTCCTCACGCCGCATCAAGCCTGCGGCATCGGTCAACGTCCGGAGTTTCACGTCCTCCGCCCCGAACAAGGCATCCGCATCCGCCAGCGTGAACCCGCAATGCGGGCAACCACCGGCCGCCCGGTGGATTCGCTGCACGCATCTGGGACACTTCATAGGGAAAACAAGTCCCCGCAGGCTACGGATCCGCTGACATTTCGTCAAAGTGAATCAGTGCGGGCAACAACAACCAACGAGATCCATTGCCATCACCAGAGAAAACCTGCTATGTGATCTCATGAAATTCCGGCGACTTGCAAACCCCACCCTGGTATTGGCCATAATGTGCCTGACCTCCTGTCATCGCAAAAGCAGTCAGATCGCGGCCACATCTTCCACAGAGACGATCACGGAAATCGACCCGTTCGCGGTGGCAAGCGACGACACCACCGAATCCCAACCACGGCCGAAGTACAACCATGGGAGTGAAGAGTTTGAAGAAATCGTCCTCTTTTCAAAAACCGATGAGCCCAAGGTGGGATTGCGCGTGGAAATTCTGGAGCCCGTGGTGTGGGTTTCAGCCACGAAGGCCAACTTCACTTACCGAATCGCCAACTGCACTGACGATGAGGTTTTTGTGGAGGTGCAGGATCTCCAAGTTGTTGGAGGGAACTACCAAGGACCCGAGGGGTTTTATGGCGGTGGGATCGGGAGCGGCGTTGGTTGGCCTGACAACCGCATTTTGCTGAAGAGACTTCATTCAGGTCCATGCGCCTGTTCAATGGTCGAGGTATCGGCCTCAACCAGCCTTCCCGATTTCGCCAGCGATCAAGGTAAGACAACTGTCTCGATCCGGGTCACGGGTTTCTACCGCTCCACAGGCAAACAATTCATGGAGTGGATCGACCTGCCTTTCCCGCTCAAGTGCTAGGTGGAGGTTCACCCTCTCCACATCTCACACGCATGCGCGGCAAACCCGGCTCCGAACGCCGTGAGCCACCAGCGTTGGTCGCCGTTCGCGGTGGCCAGGGCTTTTTCCAGGGCGAAGAGAACCGACGGGCTGCTCATGTTACCGTGGTCACGAAGGACTTGGCGGGTTTCATGGAGTTGATGCGGAAGCACGGCTTCGAGGGCATCAATGACATCCCGACCGCCGGAATGCGCAAGCACGCGATCCGGCTCGCCACGGCGTTGGGCGTAGAGGCTGGCCACGGCCTCGGCAGCAAGGCCAGGGACAGCCTTGTGGAGCTGGTTCTTGAGTTTGCCGTCGGAGTTGATGAAGCGGATTTTTTCCCGATCCGCGGGTCGATGGACGGTGGTGAAATGACCCGCCTGCCACTTGTCGGGTGCGGCTTCGTCCGACCAGATCGCTGCCGCGGCTCCGTCGCCGAAGAGGCAAAGGGAAATGAGCACACCGGGATCATCGTCGGCGA
>JANOKL010000074.1:0-2773 GCA_031419215.1 Luteolibacter sp.
CACCACCAACGCCAGCGGCGGCACATTCATCCTATCCGATGCCATCGCCAACACCACGGCCACGGGAGGCGGGGCTGTAGGCCTCCGAAAGCTTGGAGCCAACACCTTGGTTCTGACAAACAACAACACCTACACCGGCAGCACCATCGTTGATGACGGTACGCTCGCGGTCACGGGTTCCCTTGGTGCCACCGCAGTCAGCGTCAATGACGGCACCCTCGCGGGTAACGGAAACTTCGGCGGTAATGTCACCATCGCTGCGGGCGCCCTTCATTCCCTCGCTGTCGCCTCTACCAGCGCAGGCCAGGACACCAGTGCGATCACTGGCACGCTGGCGATGGCTGAAAGCACCCTCAACCTCACCGCTGCGTCAACACCCGCTGCCGGTGTCTATGTACTCGCTACCGCCTCTGTCGGAATCACCGGCCTTCCCCTCTTCGTCAATTACAACGGCATCACTGGAACGGTTTCAGTGGACACCGCAAGCACCCCCAAAAGGCTGCTGCTCACCGTCACCAGTGGCAACTACGCCGCATGGCAAGCCGCCAACAGCACGACTCAATCCATTGACCTCGACCGCGACCACGACGGCGTTTCTAACGGCGTCGAGTTCTTCCTCGGCGGCACGAACAACACCAGCGGCTTCACTCCCCTCCCCGGCGTCACCAATTCCTCCGGCACGCTCAGTGTCACTTGGACCAAAGCCGGCCCTCCCACCCTCAACCCCTACCTTGGCAGCTATGGCACCGACTACGTAGTCGAAACCTCCACCACCCTATCAGGACCATGGACCACGGAAACAGCAACTCCCACTCCCGGATCCACCGTCACCTTCCCCACGGCAAACGAGGTGAAATACACCTTCCCAGCTGGCACCAAAAACTTCGCCCGCCTCAAGGTCACTGGCCCATGATACATGATCCCCGTCCATCGCAAGAGGTAGACACTTCTTTCCCTGGACAGCTTTGACCCGTCACTCCTTTCCAGCGCATGCCACTTGTGGCGGGGAAATGAGCTTCTCCCCCGTCTGCAAGCCTCATGAACCGAAAGCGGCGACAAGTCTCCGCAGTCCAAGGCCCCTTGGACCGGACCTTCAAGCCGTGGGTCGCTCAGCTTCTTACTTCTCCACCTCAGCGACCATCTTCCGATAAAGCTCGAAGGAGCTTCGGTAGTGGCTGTCCGGCTTTTTCATGAGGCCGAAGGTGTGGAGGATGATGGGACCCTTGAAGTGGTTGTCGCGCAGCACGCGGAGGAGGATTTTCGGATCGAAGTCGCCTTCGCCGAGGGGCTTGATGGCATCGCTCCAGTCGGTGCTGTTGTCGTTCGTCTTCCGATCGGAACCACAGATACTGACCAGATCGAGATGGGGACCGATGGCCTTCACCACGGCATCGAGCCGGTCGATGTTTCCGGCCCGGAGTTCGTGGCACTGGTGGAGGCTGATCGTGAGGTTCTTGCGTCCGGACTTATTGAGATACACAAGGGCCTCCTCGGCGGTCTCAACGGCGGTGTTGTCGTGGGGATAAAGCGACACGCCGACCTTTTCGGCGGCGGCGAGATCCGCCACCTGGTTGATGACGGCCAGGATTTTCTCATCGTCGCCTTTCGTGCCACCGACGATGAGCCAAAGCTTCGCGTTCATCACGGCGGCCTTCCTTGCGACGAGCTTGAGATGATCGAGCGGCAGCGGCTTGTCGGCCTGAAGGTGGAGGAGGGCAGCGATGAGCTTCAGGTCCGGCTTTGCCTTTTGATAAGCTTCCAGCCGTTCGAGATCCTTCGCCGAGTTCAAAGGCATCGTGATGCCCTCGAAGCCGATACCATCGAGGCTGTGGATCTGCTCCGACGGGGTCGCGCCTCGGAGGTTGAAATCGAAAACGCCCAGAGGATTCGCCGCGATGAGGGCGCAGGGAATGATCCAGATCAGGCAGAGGCGGCGGAGGGTCTTCATAAGCGTTAGTTGGAGTATTCAAAGGCCCCGAGATCCGGAGCCTTGCCCTTGAAGGGAAGTCCGATGTCGACGCCTTTGTCGACGGCGGGATTTCCCGACTTGAGTTTCATGAACGGCACCAGCGGCAGGTCGCCATTCGCTTGGCGCGGTTTGATGAGGTCCGCCTGATCGAGGCTCTCGAAGTCGCGATCGGTGAAATTCAATTTCAGATCGAAGGAGTTCGCCACGATCACGCACTCGGCGGCGTTCACGTTCGAGAGTTCGGTGCGACCCTTGTAGCCGAGGTTGTTTTTCAACACATGACCGTAGCCGGGCACATCGGCGCTGTGTTCCTTGTTGCGGCCCAGCAAATTGAAATTCGTGCCGTTGAGGTAGGCGCTGTTGTTGAGGAAGTCGATGCCTCCGGGATGATGGTTGGCGTAGAAGCCGGAGGCCTTGTTCCTCACTGCCAGACTTCCGCGAATGACGTGGTGGGGGATCCTTGCGGACAAGTCGCCTCCGGCCACTCCGTAGCCGCCGAGCTTGAAGCCATTTCCATCGCCGAGGGATTTGAAGTCGGTGCCGAAGCCATTGTAGAACGACCAGCAGTTCTCGATGAGCAGCGACTCATGGGTGTTGATCAGGTCGAAGCCGTCATCGCTGTTGAACCAGGCGCGGCAGCCACGGAAGACGTTGCCGACGTTGCCCGGCTGGACATGAAAGCCGAAGCCGTCGACGTTGCCTCCGCGCTTGTTCTCCGAGGTGTAGTCGTGGTTGCGGTAGGCATCGCAATTCAGGACGAGGTTGTTGGAGCCATTTCCCAGCCAGAAGCCGATCGCCTGGCCG
>JANOKL010000075.1:0-1459 GCA_031419215.1 Luteolibacter sp.
CTGTTCGCCATCGCCGATTCCGGCGCCGATGGCGGTGATGAGGTTCTGGATTTCCTTGTTCTGAAGTGCACGGTGGAGACGGGCCTTCTCAACATTGATGAGCTTTCCCCGGAGCGGGAGAATTGCCTGCGTGCGCCGATCACGACCTTGCTTGGCCGAGCCGCCGGCGGAGTCACCTTCGACAATGTAGAGCTCGGATTTCGCAGGGTCACGTTCGGAACAGTCGGCAAGCTTTCCCGGAAGACCACCGCCGGAGAGTGCGGATTTGCGGACGGTCTCACGCGCCTTGCGTGCAGCCTCGCGCGCACGGGCAGCGTTCACGGATTTCTCGATGACCTTGCGGGCGAGTGCCGGGTTCTCATCGAAATACTGCATGATGCCCTCGTAAACGATCGAGGAAACCACGCCTTCGATCTCGGTGTTGACGAGCTTGTCCTTCGTCTGCGAGCTGAAACGCGGGTTCGGCATCTTGACCGAGATCACACAAACCAGTCCTTCACGGACATCATCACCGGAAAGCGCCGGATCCTTGTCCTTCAGGATCTTGTTTGCCTTCGCATACTGGTTGATCCCACGGGTAAGCGCGGAGCGGAAGCCCGTCAGGTGGGTTCCGCCATCACCATTCGGGATGGAGTTTGCGAAGCAGAGAATCTGGTCGTTGTAGGAATCGTTATACTGGAACACCACATCGGCAAAGACGTCATCGGTCGTCTGCTTGCCGTCGTAGTCGAGTTCGATCTGGCGCTTGCCATGGAGGATGACCGGCTCGTCATGGATGACGGTCTTGTTCTCACCAAGCTGGACGACGAATTCCTCGATGCCCTTCGCATAGTAAAACGAGGTTTTCTTGGCGGACTCAGGACGCTCGTCCTCAAGATCAATCGTTAGGCCGGGGTTGAGGAACGTGAGTTCACGCAGGCGGGTGGCCAGGCGGTCGAACTTGAACTCGATTGTATCGACGAAAATGGTCGCATCCGGGAAGAAGGTGATGGTCGTGCCGGTCTTCTTCGGGTCAACCTCACCCACCACATGGAGCGGCTCGGTCGTTTTGCCGCGCTCAAATGCGATGCGGTGGATCTTGCCATTGCGCATGATGTCGGCACGGAACCAGTCGGCAAGGGCGTTGACACACTTCGCCCCGACGCCGTGCAGGCCACCGGAATACTTGTAGGCACCCTGACCGAACTTGCCACCTGCATGAAGGTTTGTGAGGACGAGTTCCACGGCGGGCATGCCGAATTTCGGATGCATGTCCACTGGAATGCCTCGGCCGTTGTCCGAGACGGACACCGAACCATCGACGTGGATGGCGATCTTGATGCGGCTGCAGAACCCGGCGAGATGTTCATCGATCGAGTTGTCGAGGACCTCAAATACGCAGTGATGCAAACCGCGCTCGTCCGGATCCCCGATGTACATCCCTGGCCGCTTGCGGACGGCCTCAAGTCCTTCGAGTTTG
>JANOKL010000076.1:0-6654 GCA_031419215.1 Luteolibacter sp.
ACTCGAAGATCGGCTTCATGACTTCCCAAGTGGAGGCCGGGCCGCCGGGCATGATCGACGGGCCTTTGCGGGCGCCTTCTTCACCGCCGGAAACGCCGGCTCCGATGAAGCGGAAACCAAGATCGCCGAGCCACTTGTCGCGGCGCTCGGTGTCGGTATAGAGCGAGTTGCCTCCGTCAATGATGATGTCGCCCTTGTCGAGGAGCGGGAGGAGGGACTCGATGACCGCGTCGACCGGGCCGCCGGCCTTGACCATGATCATCACCTTGCGGGGCGAGGCGAGGGACTGCACGAAGTCCTCAAGCGACTTCGCGCCAACGAGTTTCTTGTCCGGGTGCTTGGCCACGAACTCGTCGGTGACGGAGGTGGTGCGGTTGTAAACCGAGACCTGGAAGCCGCGGGATTCCACGTTGAGAACGAGATTCTGGCCCATGACGGCCAGCCCAATTAGTCCGAAGTCGCTATTGCTCATGATGTGATGGCTTGGAAATGCGGGGATCCCCTAGAGAAGTCGAACCTGACACGCAACCCCTTGTTGCCTTCCGTGGATGCATTTCCCACATTGCGGCTGTGAATCTGCCGAATGCGATCACCCTTTCCCGCCTGGTTTTGACCGTGATCTTCGTCGCGGGCACAGGCGCAGGCAGCTTTGCGGGGCACCTTGTTGCCTTGATTTCCTTCACCTTGGCGGCGGCCAGCGACTGGCTGGACGGCTATCTGGCGCGTAAGCTCGGGCTGGTGACACCACTGGGAAAGCTGCTCGATCCACTGGCGGACAAAATTCTCGTCTGCGCGGCCTTCGTTTACTTTTCGGCGGCGAATCTTTGCCCCGTGTGGGTGACGGCGCTGATCATCGGTCGGGAATTCATGGTCACCGGGCTGCGTCAGATCGCGATTGAAGCAGGTCAGGTGCTGGCGGCGGACAGCCTCGGGAAATGGAAGACGACGTTCCAACTCACCTTCTGCATCACCGGGCTGGTATGGCTGACTTTTTCCCATGTGCCGAAATCCGGCGTGGTCTCGACCTGGCTGCTGGCTCTTTCCAATCCCTCGTCCTGGCTGATGCCGGTGTCGCTGTGGATCGCGGTGGCGCTGACGGTGATCTCCGGCGCCAATTATCTCTGGGCCGGTCGCGGTTTGCTGAAAACTTCAGGACGCTGAAGCAATCCGCCGCATCGAGGGCGCGCCGTGGAGGATTTCCTTTTTCAAGGCGGCCAGCTTTTCATCAACGGCGCGCCACGGGATCGGGGCGAGTGAGCGGACAAAACCATGGGCATCGAGCCAGGCGGCGAAGACGTGGAGGTCGTTCACGTCGCCTAACAGATCGGAGAATTCCTTGATGCGTTCATCCGGCGATTGGCCGAGGTGATGCAGGGCTCCGAGCCAGGCCTTGATCGCTTTCCGGAGGTCGTGGAACTCATGCTCGCCGTGGTCGGTGACGATCGAGCGCAGGTCGGCGCGAAGATTCTTGCGGAGTTTTCTCATGCCTTTTTCGGCACGATGGGAAAGGGCTTCCTCCGGGATCGCGCTGAGTGCGGCGCGGGTATGGCGGAGACGGACCTCGGTCCAGGTGATCGTCTGGCGCGGCGGACGCCGGGCAGCGGATCGTGCATGTTGTTCGAGCAGGGCGCCGATCGCGGCTACCGAGAATTCTTCGGCATGAGGACCTTCGGCGAGGGCCAACCGCTGCCAGGTGGTGCGACGGGAAACAGCGTCGCGCGGGCCACCGAGCAGTCGACCGATGGCCCCGATCGCGCGGACGGCGGACTTCGGCATGCCGAAGAGATTCAGCCCGCCGCGGATCGACTTTCCAAGTTTCCGCAAGGCGTGGGTCTCCTCGGCGACTCGGCCCTTCGAATCGAGCAGGCCATGCAGGCGGTGCTCCATTTCGTCGAGAGCGGCGGCGATCTGGTCACGCACGGCGGAGGGAGCTCGGAAAGGTTCATCACTCATGGCCTATCAGAAGTAGTCACAAGCTCGCGGCTTGTCAGCCACGGAAAATAGAGCGAGGGTTTCCGCGTAACCTTTGTTCTGAATCGTCATGAAAACTCTGATCCATCGTGCCCGGATTGTTTCCCCGGATGTTGAAATTGAGAATGGTGCGTTGCTGCTCGAAGACGGCTGCATTACCGCAGTCCTGAAGCCGGGCGATGCCCTCCCCGACGCGGATCTTGTGATCGATGCCGAGGGCCGGATCGCGATGCCGGGCTTCATCGACATCCACTGCCACGGGGCCAATGGCCATGATGTCTGCGACAACTCGCTGGAGGCCATCCGCCAGATCGCGCAGATCAAGCTGAAGGAAGGTGTGACCACCTGGCTGCCGACCACGCTGACCCAGCCGCAGGACAAGCTGGAGGAGATCGCCGCGAAATGCGCCGAATACATGGATGCGCAGGACTTCTGCCGGACGCCGGGCCTCCATGTCGAAGGCCCTTTCATCAACAAGGAAAAGGCCGGCGCGCAGAATCCGGAGTTTGTGCGGCCGCCGAATTTCCCCGAACTTAAGCGCATCCATGACATCGCCCGTGCGCTCATCGTTTCGATCGCTCCGGAAATGCCCGGCGCGCTCGACGTGATCCGCGAGGCGAAAGCGATCGGCATCACCAGCTCGGCGGCGCACACCTCGTCCACCGCCGCTCAGATCTTCGCCGCGAAGGAAGCCGGGCTCACCCACCTAACGCATTATGGAAATGCCATGACCCCGCTGCATCATCGCGAGATCGGCGTGATCGGCGCGGGGCTGCTTGATGACTCGATCATGATCGAGCTGATCTGCGACACCATCCACCTCTGCCCGGACATGCTGAAGCTGGTCTTCAAGCTCGTTCCGATCGATCGCCTGCTGATGATCACCGACTCGATGGCCGCCTCGTGGATTGGAAATGGCGAGGTGCTGTTAGGCGGACTGGAAGTCGTGGTGAAGGACGAGGTCGCGCGCCTCAAGCAAGGCGGCGCGCTCGCCGGATCGGCCTTGCTCTACAACATCGGTGTCAAGAACGTGACGGAGATCACCGGCCTGCCGCTGAGCCAGATCGTCAAGGCGACCTCGTGGAACCAGGCGCAGTCGCTCGGACTGGAAGGTTTCGGCAAGCTTGAGCCCGGCTTTGCGGCGGATGTCGTGCTTCTCGGCGAGGATTTCTCGGTTTGGAAGACCTTCGTCGCGGGTGCAGAGCGGGGCTGAAGATCAAGTCCCTGCGCAGGCGTCCGAGCAAGAACCGGGTTTAGTCTCATAGTCCCCAAGCCGCATCAGGATCGTGGCCATTGATCGGCTGGTCGGCACCATGGTTTCCTTCGCCCCCCTAAAAAGGGAGGTCCCCCGTGTGAACTTTTTGTTTACATAGTCATCACAGCGATGATCATTGCCGATACAAAGAATCGCTTCTTAAAGTTCGAAACCCATTGATCGGCCGACCATGAGACCCAATCTGAAACCCAAGACTGCGCCCAAGGGGTTCGCCCTTATCGTGACCCTGACCTTGATGGTGCTGCTGACGATTTTGGCGATCGGACTCCTCACCTTGAGTTCAGTTTCCTTGCGGGCCTCCGGAGCTGGATCTGACCAGGCTGTGGCGCGTTCCAACGCCCGCCTTGCGCTCATGCTGGCGATCGGCGACCTCCAGAAACACGCAGGAAATGACACCAGGATCACTGCAAAGGCTGATGTGCTGGATGAGAATAACCCTCAGGTCATGGGCGTTTGGAGAAGCTGGGAAGGTACCGATCACGAACAGAGCGGTGCTTTTCAGGGGCGACCGGTTTCGCCGGGGAATTATGCGACGAAGAAAAAAGACCGCTTCCTGGCCTGGCTGGTCTCGGGGAACACCGCGACGATGCCGGACACAACCAAGGCCGGTGCCAAGGTGACCTTGCTGGGGCAGAACTCCGTGGGCGGCGGATCGGAACGCGACAAGCTTCAGATTCATCTCACGCCGACCAACGTCAGAAGCTCCAACCAGCAGGGAAGCTTCGCCTGGTGGGTCAGCGGCGAAAACCAGAAGGCCCGGCTGCCCAAGCCTTACGAACCGACGGCAGACAACAGCGCACGCTGGTCGATGAATGCCAAGTCCCACGCGGTCGCCGACACGAAACCCTTCAATCTCGAAAGCCTTCTCACCGATTCCACGCTGGCCGACAAATCAATCACCCTCAAGGAAGCGGACCTCGTTTCCACCGGCAGTGCCATGAAGGCGTCCCAGCAGTTCTTCCATGACCTGTCCACCTCCTCCGTCGGCCTTCTCACCAACGTTGCCACCGGTGGTTGGAAAAAGGATCTCTCATTGCTCACGGAGAACTGGGATCGCGTGGGTACCAGCGGTCTGCCGTTATTCCGCGTCAGTCCGGGCCAGGATACCCAAGTCAATCTTCCGAGCCAGGGGGATCCCTGCCCTGACAAGTCGATGCTTTATCCTTGGGCGGGTTACCGTGGTTCTTCCGCGAACATTCCGATCTATCGCCACGGGGCGGTCGCCAGTTGGGACAACCTGAAGGATTATGCCCTGGCCTATCGCGACAAGGGCATGAGCTTTTCTTCGACCGGACAGGCGACGATCCCCACCTACTCGGTGGCGATTGACGATACGGCCAACTCCTTCGGCTTTCTTCACAAGGTCCGGGTCCTGCCGCTCATTGCCCGCATCCAGTGGGTCTTTGCCCACTCTGCAACGGCGGTGGCGACTCCTCCGGGCAGCTTTCAGGCGCAGTTGCTCCTGACACCGGTCATCACCATGTGGAACCCCTACAACGCGGAGCTTACGTTCTCCAGCATTCCACTCTCCTTCAGCATTCCTAGACCCCTGCCCGCCGCTCTCAAATACACCATCAATGGCGTTCAGAATCCTGAATACAACAGTCTGACGACAGGCAGTCTGAACTATCAGACTCCTCTTGGCGCCGCACCCACCAACGCCGGAGCCCTGGGCTATCGAATCAGCGAGGCTTTTACCCTGAAACCCGGAGAAACCCGCGTTTTTAGCCCCATCACCAAGGTCGCCGCCGGGACCGTCCTCGAACTCCAGCCCGGTTATCGCAACGACGTCGGGCACTTCTTCAACTTGAAGAATAGCGCCGGTGCCGCGGCCATCGCACCGAGCTCCGCCTCGATCAGCGCCGATGCCGTGCTTGATACGAGTTATCTGGATGGTAATCCCGGTGTCGGGATCTATCTCGACATGGCCTACAATGGCAGGCGCCACCTCGCCTACCGCATGGTCTACACCCCTGCGGTCGCAGCCTCCGTTTACCCACCCATCAGCGGCTTGGGATCCACAACCTTGGGGGCCGCGTCTGCCTCGCCCTATCCCTTCATGACCACCGTTTTCGGCGCGCGCATGGCGAGCAAGACGCACATCGCCGCCAAGGGCTTTGTTCAATCCAGCCCGCTGGTCAACTACACCGCCATGGGCGGAAAGGACACCATCGAGTCCACGATTTCCCGTCACTACGGAGGCACCAATCACCCGGTCAATTCTCCCTTCGACTACAGCTTCGTGAAGGTCACGCCGTTGAGCAGCGATCTGCCGAATGTGAGCGATACCACCAATCGTGGCTACATCGTCACCGGCTTCAACAAATCCGATGGCCTTTCCCGCTGCGTCATTGATGAACTCCCGACCCGACCGCTGGCATCCCTCGGCGAGCTCACCAACTGGGATCTGCGTTATGAAAATCCGATTCCGCCATTCGCCTTCAACCTCATCGGCAACAGCGACGCATCGCCTTTGATCGGGGCCGGTTCCGTCGTCGGCACCTATTCCGATGCCGTCAATCTTCAGCACGACGACTCCTACTGCGCCAACCACCTGCTGTTCGATGACTGGATCTTTTCCTCGATCGCGCCTGATCCCACGAACTTCGGCACCAGCGGGAAGACCTTGCAGAAGACCTTCACCGATTTCGTCAGCGGAGTTTCTCCTCTCGGAAACCGTGCCTATCGCCCGCTATCACAGGACGCCGCACTGGGTGCAGCCTCCGCAACGAACGCCACTACGCTATTCAACAACTCCGTGGCAAAAGCCGACTCCTGGCGGACCATCGCTTCGCGACTTGAAGTCGAGGGCATGTTCAACGTGAACTCCACCTCGGTGAGCGCCTGGAGGGCCCTGATCGGCCACGCGCGGAATCAGAAAGTCCCCTTTATCAAGGACACTGGCTCCGCGTGGAGCGTCGATGTTTCCGGGAAGTCCGACTACGCGTTCTCGCGCTTCACCATCGCCGGCGACGCCGAGGCCAAGACACGGGCGGTCGCCTCCTTCCCCGAAGCTACTGAATTTTCCGGATACCGGATTCTGGATGAAGCGATGCTCGACGCGCTTGCCACCCAGATCGTGAAGCAAGTCCGCCAGCGTGGTCCGTTTCTATCCCTATCTGAGTTCATCAATCGTCAACTGAGCTCCGGCAATCTGGCGCTCGCAGGGACGATCCAGGCTGCCCTTGATGAGATCGCCAAAACAACAAGAACGAACCCCTATTCGACCATCCTGAGCGTCAACAACCGACCTTCCGCTGCGTCTCCCGCCTCGGCGGGCGATGCGGAATATCAGTTCCCCAATGCCGCCGTGGGCCAGACGAGCTACGGCCTCCCGGGCTGGACCCGCCAATCGGACATCCTTCGTCCGCTGGCCCCGATCCTGACCGCCCGGGATGACACCTTCA
>JANOKL010000077.1:0-6666 GCA_031419215.1 Luteolibacter sp.
CATCGGTTACATTCTGAACCGGAACATCGGTTACACGCTAGCTTGGGCGCATGCCCTGGAAAGACGTGTCACCCATGGAACAGAAACAACGGTTTGTCAGCTTGGTGAAGAGTGCCCATTTCACGATGGCGGAGCTTTGCAAGGAATTCGGGATCTCCCGCAAGACGGGTCACAAATGGAAGGCGCGGCACGCGGCTGGAGGCTTTGCGGCGCTTGAGGAGCATAGCCGTGCCCCGAAGTCCGTCACCTGCCGGACGTCGCAGGAGGTCGAGCGCTGGATCGTGGCTGAGAAGCAGCTGCACCCGACTTGGGGGCCGAAGAAGATTCAGAGGCTTTTGACCACCAAGCATGGGCTGGAGCGCCCGCCGGTGATCAGCACCGTGGGCGAGGTGCTCAAGCGCCACGGCATGGTGGAAACAAGGCGTTCGCGCGGGGCGGTGTTCAAGGTGGAGCGCACGGCATTGAGTGCCCCGGAGCGCTGCAACCACGTGCTGGGCGTGGACTTCAAAGGCTGGTTCCTCACGGCGGATGGCGAGCGCTGCGATCCGCTCACGGTGACGGATCTTTACAGCCGCTTCCTGCTGCGGGCGGAGGGTCTGCCTCAGGCCACCACGCGCTGGACGATGGCGGCTTTCCGCGCCCTGTTTCGGCGTCAGGGCGTGCCGGAGATCATCCGGGTGGACAATGGCGCGCCGTTCGCCTCATGCGGTCCTGGAGGCCTGAGCAAGCTCAGTGTGTGGTGGATCGGCCTGGGCATCGAGGTGCAGTTCTCGCGTCCAGCCTGCCCGCAGGACAACGGCAGCCATGAACGGATGCATCGGACGATGAAAGCGGAGTGCTGCAAGCCTCCCAGTGCGAACGGAGCCGCCCAGCAGCAGCGGTTCGACCGTTGGCGCAAGGAGTTCAACGAGGAGCGCCCGCACGAGGCGCTGGGGATGCGCGTGCCGGCAGACGTCTATCGACCCTCGGCGAAGCGCTTGGACGAGCGTATCAAACCGCGACTGTATCCGTTAGGCACAGAAACTCGGCGAGTTTCGGCAGCGGGATTCATCAGCCTGAACGGGGGGAGTTGCTACGTGGGGGAATCCTTTGGCGGGGTGGAAATTGCGCTCACTGAGGACGCCACGAGTGGCCTGACGCTGGTGCGGTATGCCAATGTGAGCCTTGGAAGCATGGCGGATGCTCCCAACGCGCGGCTCCGGCCTACGGCCTACGCCGCGCGTTGGGAGAACAAACCTTGCGAAGCAGATCAAGCAGGCCTACCAGTCACCCAAGTGTAACCGATGTTGTCGGTTCAAGTGTAACCGATGTTCCCGTTCGTTCCAGAATGAAAGGGTCGGAGAATGAAAGGGTCGGTCCTCGCGGATTCACATCCTGTCCAGGTTCGGTCGTCTTTGGGGTCTGTTCCATGAACGGCATGGCATCGTCGTTTTCAGGATTCCGGCTGGGCTTCCTCCGTGCTCTTTGAGGTCTCTGAAGCCATTCGCCCCCGTCCCGACGGAATGTCGCCGGGCGTGGATGGGAGGCGTTCTCTGCGGGCAGGGACCCGGCCTCCGGGCGGTCCGGCTGGGGATGGCTCACCGGTGTTTAGAGCCGAGCTTTTCCAGAGGACCTGTTTTTTCACGAAGGTAGTCGCCTGATACTGAGGTCCTGGATTTCCGTGATCCGCCGCCCCCCGCCGGACCGCCCGGAGGTCGGATCCCTGCCTTTTGTTCCCGACAAGTCGATGTAGGACAGGCCGGCTCTACCTACCCGCCTCCAACAACGAATCCAAATCCAACGGCCGCGTGAACATCGACAGACCGCCGTTCGCATCCACGGGCCACTGCTCCTTTGGCCGATCCCAGTAAAGCTCGACGCCGTTCTGATCCGGATCGCGCAGATACAGCGCCTCGCTGACTCCGTGATCCGCCGCGCCATCGAGGGGGATGCCGGCGGCTCGAAGACGTCGCAGGGCATCGCCCAGATCCTTGCGCTCCGGGTAGAGGATCGCCGTGTGGAAGAGGCCGGTGCTGCCCGGTGGGGGTGGGTTGCCGCCGAGGCTTTCCCAGGTGTTCAGGCCGATGTGGTGATGATAGCCGCCAGCGGAAATGAAGGCCCCCTGCGTGCCGAAGCGCTGCATCAGTGTGAAGCCGAGCACGCCGCAATAAAACGCCAGCGAACGCTCCAGATCCGCGACCTTGAGATGGACATGGCCGATGCGGGCTCCGGCGGGCATGGGGTTGGGCATGATCACAAGCTTCGAGTTTCAAGATGGCCATTGAGATATTGCCGGGACAGAAACGTCCCGGCTCCACAAGGCCATCGTTGACTCTCCGCGCCACGTTTGCGAGGAATGGACTACACCAAAATTCCGAACGGTTGTTTCCCATGATGATTTCGCCTAGCGAGCGCTTTCTCCAACACCTGCCACCCTCAAGCCCCCCTGATGAAAATTCTATTGATAGCCACACTTTCGGTATTCTTTGCGGAAAGTGCATATTCTCTCAGCATCGAAACGAAGCTTACTCCCGTTGTCGTGATGGTTCTTGATGTTGAGACCCAGAAGCCTATTCAAGATGTCATAGTCAAAAATACTGATCAGAGCATCAAAGAATGGGGTCAGAACGAGGCTGACCCTGAGAAGCGAATTTCCAATGATGGGGCGAGGAAAGAACGGCTCACTAACGACCTTGGCGTGGTAGTGCTATTTTGTAGCTGTCAGCCGAAAGTGGGCGCGGATAAAAAATACGAAGTGCGGATTACCGCGACATTCGAATGCTCTGCGAAGGGTTACGATGTTAAGATCGCGAAGCTGGATACTCCGCCTCCGGCAAATGAACTGGTTGGGGTTTCTTGTTCTCCGGTAGTGATGATATATGTATCAAAATCCAAAACAAAATAAATTTTGAATAACAATCCTGGTTTGGGCGGAGTTGTGCCCCACTAACATGAAGAATAATTTAATAATATTTGTCTTTGTTGTTTCGGGTGCGCTGGGCGCATCGACCCAGCTATTTTCCGAAAAATCTCAGTATTTCTTTAACGCTTTCTTGGTGATCTTTTTTATCTCAAGTCTGTTTTTTCAGGGGGTAAAAAGTTTTTCTGGGAAATTGCGAATGATTTTCATGACGGCGGGCTTCTTTTTTCTTGGCGCAATAATAGGGAGGTTGGTCGCTGGATAAACGAATCAGCTCATCTGAGATGGCCGAGCATTCTGTGAGCGGATAAATTCATGCCCTCGCGAATAGCATGCTTATGCTAAAAACAAACAATACCAATATGCGCCAATCACCAACCAAGCTGCCAAAATAAAAAATTTCATGGCGTGCTGGAGACTTTGATAGGCTGACCACACAAATAAATAAAGTAAAGAAAACCACATTGTGCCAGCTAGGAAGATATTCGACCAAATGATCAAAAGCTCCCGTGCCTCCATGGAAGTCTGGCAGGCCCCTTTCAAAAATATCAGTGGGCCTAGCAGCCATTCCCATCCGATTAGAGGTCCAGTGGCAAATAGCTCATTGAAAGCCAAAAGAAACAGGACAACGCTCAGAATTAAAAATAAGCACGCGGCTTTGTTGGGGAGAGTAAGTTTTTTCATCAGTCTTCTAAGGAAGTTCACCAAGGGCGGTCGCGCATGAGGCAATACAGCGTTCTAGATTTTGTTGCTGTTGGGTGGCGAGGTCTTTTAGATCAATGCCCAGTCGCTCGGAGTAGGCGGCGGCGATGCTTGGGAGATTCGCGGGATGGTTGAGTCCGCCGGGCAGGGGATGGGTGATGAATTCTTCCGGTGGGAGCATGTCCGGGGCGTCGGTTTCCAGGAGGACGCGCTCTGGCGGAAGCTGCCGGAAGGTTTCCACGAGGCCGGATTTCCTGGTCTGGAGGAAGTAGCCGGAGAAGGAGAAATACGCGCCGAGCGGGAGCAGTCGCCGGGCGGTTTCGAGGGAGCCATTGAAGGAATGCAGGAGGAAGCGGGCAGGGGGCGGCACTCGATCAAAGGACTCGAACAAAGGCTGCCAGGCCTTGAGGCAATGGATCACGGCACAGCGATCCAGCTCGCGGGCGAGGGCGAGCTGCACCTCGAACACGGGTGACTGGATTTCGATGCCAGGAGAGTCAATCCAGCGGTCCAGCCCGCATTCGCCGACGGCGGCGGAGGGATGTTTTTCCAATTGCCGGCGCAGTCGATCTTCCCAACCGGAAGACACCCGATGCGCCTTCCACGGATGGACTCCGAAGGCTGGGAGGATGAAGTCGGGGTGTTTCCCGAAGAGCGCCTCGATGATCGGCCAGTCGTCCTCGCAGGTGGCATTCACCACGCAGCGCGTGATGCCCGCCGCCCGCATCGCGGCGATGATGGGCTCCGGATCTCCGAGACGCGGGTCGTGGAGATGGTTGTGGGCATCGGACCAGAGCATGGGGGATTGGAAATCCGAAATTCGAAATCTGAAATTCGAAACGAAGAGCAAGCCTCTGCATTTCGAATTTAGGATTTATGATTTCTTGCTTGGCCCCCGTGGGGCCTTCACTCCACCTCGACGATCAGATTGATCTCGACGGCGACGTTCAAGGGTAGGGCCGGGACGCCGAGGGCGGTGCGGGAATGCTTTCCACGCTCGCCGAAAATTTCCAACAGCAGTTCGGACGCGCCGTTGATGACCTTCGGGTGATCGTAGAAGTCGGCGGTGGAATTGACGAAGCCGTTGAGCGTGACGATCCGCTTCACGCGGTCGAGCGAGCCGATCTCATCGCGGATGACGGCGAGGCGGTTGAGGATGACCATGCGGGAAGCCTCGTAGCCTTGCTCAATGGTGACATCGGTGGGGATTTTCCCGATCACCTTGCGATCGCCGTCGATGGGCAGGCCGCCGGAAAGGAAGAGCAGGTTGCCGGTGCGGACGCAGTTCACGTAGGCCGCGATGGGGACGGGAACGCTGGGCAGGGAGAGGCCGAGGGATTCGAGATGGGCGAGGGTCTGGTCGGTCATGGTCGGAAAAATCAGCGTGAGCGCAGGGGCTTGACGGGGGCAGCCGGGGTGACGGGAGGCACCGGGAAATCGCCGCAGAGGATGGCGACGAGTTGCTTGCCACCGGAGGTCAGGGAGGCGGTGGAGCCGGTGCCGTCGATGAGGCTGCGGGTGAGGTAGCGCTGCGGGATGGTGCCGCTGCGGAGGTAGGTGACGATGGGCGTGGTGACGCTGCGTTCGCTGGCGGTCACGGCGATGGGCAGGCCGGTGTTGGTGAAGGAGATTTCCCAGGAGGTGGCGAGGGCTTCATCGCCGCGCAACAGCCAGGGGTAGCGCTTTCCAAAGGCCAGGATGCCGTTGCCGGGGACGGTGACCTTGAACTGCACCGGCTGGGCGTAAACGAAGTCGGAGAACTTCAGCTCGGGATTTTTCTGGCGCTCCAGGAACCACTTGGCGGCATCGGCCCCGGCGAAGTTCATGCCATTGAAATTCCCGTGATAGTTCAGCGCGCCCTTGCTGGCCTTCACCCAATCATCATAGCGATCGGAAATCATCAGCGCGATCTCCAGATGCACGTGGGAGCGGACGCGGTCGATGCCTGCCCCGGTGAAGCCCATCTGACCGAGCTTTCCGCCGACCTTCACGGGGTCGCCGATTTTCACCGTGATCTCGGAGAGGTGGGCGTAGATCGAGTAGATCGGAGAATCATCCCAGCGGTGTTCGACGACGACATACTTGCCGTAGTTGCTGCGCCCGGCGGTGGGGCTGATGTGGACGACGGTCCCATCGGCGATGCTGTTGATGGGGTCGAGCGGGTTTCCGGCCTTGTCGCGTTGGATCGGCGCGATGTCGATGCCTTCGTGGAATTTCACCATCACGACCTCGCCATTGATGCGAATTGGAGTGCGGGAAAATCCGAAGCAGCCCCCTTCCCAGGCCTTCGACGTCTTTCCCTCGAAGGTCCGGTCGACGTGCATGTAAAACTTCTCCGGCTGATTCTTGAGCAGCAGGTCGTTCGCCGTGGGCAGGCGGACATCGTAAGGGGCGGCGCTTGCCAGGGACGCGGTCATTGCCAGCGCCGTGATCCATCTTCCGAGCATCATCATTCAGCGTTTTTTGGTTTCTCCAATTCGTGGGGCGATCTTGTCGAGCTGCTGGATCTCCAGTTGCGTGACGCCCTTCGCGACCACCAGCTTGCCATCGCCGATCTGTCGGTCGAACTGGACCACATCAATCGTTCGACCGTTGATGCGGGTGACCATCAAGCGATCAAAATTGGTGGCGCTGACGGCAGCGAGGCGGCGCGCGGCAGCACCTTTCAAGCGGATCATCAGTCCGGCGGAAGCGCCATCGGCAGCGGGGAAGGGGGCAAAGGACTCGATGTCCCTTTCGGAAATTTCCGACATCCGGCGATACACCAGGGCTTTCCCGCTGATGCTATCCGGGAAAATCATTTTTGGGTTGTCGTTGGTATCGGCCTGAATGTGGAAGGTCAGCGAGCAATCATCCCCCGCTTTCCCTCCAGCCTGGGCGGCGAGAGGCGCGAGGCCGAAGACGGCCGATAACAGGATGGCAAAGGTGCGGCGGTTCATGGCTGGCCACCAATGGAGCGCGGAAAGGCCCAGCCCGAAAGCAAAAACCCAGCGGCTCCAAGGTCCGGGCACCTTCGAGCAGGAGAAAGGCCTCGGAAGAAGTGGAATTTGACCACGGATGACTCG
>JANOKL010000078.1:0-3677 GCA_031419215.1 Luteolibacter sp.
CGCTGAACCTCGCTGGCGTAGACCGCGTCCTCGTTCTTCGGGTCCATGCTGGAGGCGAGTTCGACGAAGATGCGCGCGAGCTTCACATTCTCCTCACCGGGTTGCTTTTCCAAAAGCTGACCACGACTGAGAAGAAGCCGAGCCAAGGCCTGCGGGCTGTATTCGCTGGGGGTCGCGTCAGGTATAATGCCCTTGCCGAGCTGGAACGCGACCACCAGCGCCTTCTTGTTTCGTGGCGAAAGATGCAGTGCCAGGGCAAGGATGCGCCGCGCTTCTTCCAGCGACGCCGGATTGGCCTTCGCGGCGATCACACGACTCGTCGCGAAGGTCGCGAGATTCGTCGAGTAATCCTGCCTCTCGCTGTCGAGCATGCCGAGATCATTCGTGAACATCCCGTTGCCGACTTTCGGAGGATTCCAAGCGAAGGGCTTCGCAGGCTCCTCCGCTGCGGCGACCATGGCCATCATCACGAGGCCGACGCTTGCTTGCCACACGGGTTTCATTGACGCCAAGGTCGAAAGGTCTTCCCCTTTTTGCAAGTGGCAATTCCCGACAAGCTCCCGCCGAAAGCCGCGCTGCGATCCGCCATGCGGTCGAGACTGCGTAAACACGCCGGTGATTCCGCCGCCTTGCGCGATGCGATCCGCTGCTGGCTTTCCCTGCACCCGGAATGCCGGAACGTGGCGATCTTCGCGGCACTGCCCGGCGAGCCGGATCTTTTGCCACTCGTGAAACTTCATCAGGAACGCCGCTGGTTACTGCCGAAGGTGCTGGGAGATGCGCTCAGCTTTCATGAGGTGACCGACCCGGAAAGCGAACTCATCACCGGAGCCTTCGGCATCCGCGAACCCCGGGCCGACTCACCCCTCGTCGCCATCCCAGAGATCGACGTTTTCCTCTGCCCCGGCCTCGCCTTCGATCTGTTAGGGAACCGTCTCGGTCGCGGACGCGGCTTCTATGACCGGATGCTGGAAATGGCCCGCAGTGATGCCCACAAGCTCGGCGTCTGCCTTCCATTTCAAGTCGTCAACGACACCTTTCCCGAGCCGCACGACATCCGCATGGATGCGCTGATCACACCCAGTCCGGCACCTTGAGCGTGAACTCCGGGATCCGTGCGAAGACCCACTCGCCGCTCGCCGTTTCTCCGAAAAAGGCCCCCTCCACGTGTGCCCCTTCGCGGGTGACGTGATAGCTGTTGTAGGAAAAATCCTTGCCCGGTTCGATTAGCGGCGTCTGGCCGATCACCCCCTCGCCCTCCACCACGGTGACCTCGCCATCATTCTCGCGGACCACCCATTTCCGACCACGGATTGTCACGGCTTCGTTGGAGGTGTTCTTGATCGAGATGAAATACACGAATGGATGCGGCTTCTCATCCGGCGCATCAAGGCTCGGCATGTAGATCACGTCATCCACCTTGACGTTGAGTCCCTCGAGTTCGCGAATGGTTGCCGCCATGGGGATCGAACTCTTCGTCATTCGTTGCATTCTGCCAAGCCGGAAAGAGAGGGAATGCCACTTGCACGGCCCGCCATTTCCCGGAAACCTCACAGCATGAGCGCCCCGCCACCTGTCGCCTTGACCATCGCCGGATCGGATTGCTCCGCCGGTGCGGGCGTGCAGGCGGACTTGAAGACCTTCCAGCATTTCCACATCCACGGCCTCACCGCCGTGACCTGCGTGGTGTCCGAAACGGCGAATGTCGTCCAGGCCATCCACGCCGTGCCGCCCAAGATCGTCGCCGACCAGGTCGCGCTGCTCCTCGATTCCTTTCCCGTCGCCGCCATCAAGACCGGCATGCTGTTCTCCGCGCCGCACATCGAGGCCATCCTCGAGGTGCTGGAAAAACACCCCGGCATCCCACTCGTGGTCGATCCGGTGATGATCGCCTCGACCGGTGACTCCCTCCTCGAACCCGAGGCCGTCGCCGCGATCCGCGATCGACTCCTTCCACTGGCCACCCTCGTCACGCCGAACCTCCCCGAGGCCGAGGCCCTGTCCGGCGAAACCATCCGCTCGAGCGCTGACGTCGAACGCGTCGCAATGTTTCTTCATGAGCGCTTTGGCTGCGCCTTCCTCGTCAAAGGCGGCCACCTCGACGGCCCGGACTGCATCGATGTCCTGGCCGACGTCTCCGGGCTGCATCATTTCACCGACGCCCGCATCCCCCTCCCCGGCTCCCACGGCACCGGCTGCACCCTGTCCGCCGCCATCGCCGCCAACCTCGCCCTCGGCCTGCCTCTTGCCGATGCCATCCATGCCGCCAAGATTTATCTAACCGCCACCTTGGCACGGTCCTATTCCTTCAGCCACTCAGGCCACCAGATCCACGCCCTCAACCAGGGCACCACCCTCTAAGTTTCTGGTTCTGGACTCTTGCCTCTGGACTCTCCAATCTCCCCTCTCATGCGCACCGCAGTCTACGCCGGTTCCTTCGATCCTCCGACCAACGGCCATCTCTGGATGATCGAGCGCGGATTGGAAATGTTCGACAAGCTGATCGTCGCGATCGGCAACAACCCATCGAAGCACTACTCCTTTTCCGTCGAGAAACGCATCTCTCTCCTCCGCGCCTCGGTTCCCTCCTGCGAGCGCCTGACCATCGCTCATTTCGACAACCGCTACCTGGTTGACTACGCGATGACGATGGGCGCCGAGTCGATCCTCCGCGGCATCCGTTCGCCGGACGACTACGAATACGAGCGCGTGATGCGCCACATCAACGCCGACATGGCCCCCACCATCACCACCGTCTTCATGATGCCGCCGCGCGAAATGGCGGAGGTTTCCTCCAGCATGGTGAAAAGCCTCATCGGCCCCGAAGGCTGGGAGGACATTGTCCGACGCTACGTGCCGAGCCCTGTCTTCGACGCTCTCTCTCCGAAAACCCACTAGCATGCCCCGCATTTTCCGCATCCTTCTCTGGATCGGCGTTTCCCTGTTGGGAGTCGCCGCCGTCGCCGTTGCCGCCTTCCAGCGTGGCGAACCGGTCAACGCCCTCTGGCTGGTCGTCGCCGGCGTGTGCAGCTTCGCCGTTGCCTACCGCTTCTACTCCGCCTGGCTCTGCGCGAAGGTGCTCACCATCGACGACCGACGCGCCCCGGCCGCCGTGACTTGCAGTGACGGGAAAGACTTCGTGCCGACGCCAAAATGGGTCGTCTTCGGCCACCACTTTGCTGCCATCGCCGGACCCGGCCCACTCGTCGGCCCCGTCCTCGCCGCCCAGTTCGGTTACCTGCCCGGCATGCTCTGGATCCTCGTCGGGGCCACCCTCGGCGGCGGTGTCCACGATGCTGTCATCCTCTTCGCTTCGATGCGCCGCAACGGCAAATCCCTCGGCCAGATGCTGAAGGAGGAAATGAATCCCGTGATCGGCCTGATTTCGATGATCAGCCTGCTCGCCATCATGACGATCCTGCTGGCCGTGCTTGGCCTCGTTGTTGTGAAAGCCCTCGCCGAAAGCCCTTGGGGCCTCTTCACCATCGCCGCCACCATTCCCCTCGCCTTCGTCATGGGCCTGATGATCAAAAGCGGCAAGGTCAGCGTCACCGCCGCCTCGATCTTCGGCGTCATCGGTTTGCTCGCCGCTGTGGTCGGTGGAAAATACCATCCACCCTTTGTCACCGAGGCCCTCACCCAGAAGCCCACCCAGAACACCTGGGCGATCAAGATTT
>JANOKL010000079.1:0-18537 GCA_031419215.1 Luteolibacter sp.
CTCACCCGCCGCACCGAGCCGGACGCCACCTATCAGACTTACAGCTACGACGCGGCCAACCGCCTCGTCGTCCACCGCAAGGCCGACAACGCCACCAAGACCCACAGCTACGGCAATGCCAACCGCGACTTCCTCACCCAGATCACCTATAGTAATGGAGAAGCACCACGCGTGATGACCTACGATCGCCTCGGTCGTCTGCTCAGCGCTGCCAACGCCCATTCCACCATCACCCGCAGCTATGATGCCGCAGGCCGGACCACTGCCGAGACCCAGGCCCTCACCAGCGGCCTCACCGGAACCTTCAGTTATCTTTATGATGCCGATGGCAATCTCAGCCGACACACCCGTCCGGACGGAAGTTACGTTGACTACGCCTGGAATGGCCGTAATCTGCTGGCCAGCGTGACTTCAGACGCGCCACCGCCCTTGGCCACCTACACCTACAACGGTCGAAACCAGATTGCCTCGCATGTCGTGGAAAGCGGACTCTTCACCGCCACCCGCACTTACGACACCGCAGGCCGCCTTATTGAAGCAGGGACCGTATCTCCGAGCGGTCCGGCTCTCGACAGCACCTCCTACACCCTCAGCCCCGACGGACGGAGAACCGGCATCCTAAGGAGTGGGGGCATTCCTGCCCCCACCACAGAGACCTACGGCTACGACAACGCCCGCCAGGTCATCAGCTCCGCTCTTCCACTCACTGGCGGCACCACCAACCAAAGCTGGAACTATGACGCCGCTGGAAATCGCAGCACCGCCACCACCAACGGAGCCACCACCAGCTACACCGCCAACAGCGTCAACGCCTACACCGGCATCAGTGGCGGCGGTTTCTCACCGCCCAATCCCACCTATGACGCCAACGGCAACCTCCTCACCGGCACCGTCCTCCCTCTTGGATCTTCCAGTCTGACGTCCTGCGTCTTCACCTGGAACATCAACAACGAGCTCATCTCTGCGGTCAACGGCTCCGGCGACAGCGCCACCTACCAATACGACGCCCTCGGCCGCCGCACCCAGCGCACCGAAACCCTCGGCTCCCTGACCACCACTACTTGGTTCCTCACCAACGGCTGGAATGTCGAGCTGGAATATCAGGGGGGCATGGGCGGCTCGCCCGTGTTATCGACTCGTCTCAGCTGGGGCCTGGACCTCTCTGGAAGTCTCCAAGGCGCAGGTGGAGTCGGAGGCCTCGTCATGGTGGAAACCCTCCCCAGCGGTGGCGGCTCTCCAGCCCCCTTCTTCCCCACTTACGATGGCAATGGAAACATCACCGCCTGGGTCAACGCCAGCGGCAGCGTCATCGCCCGCCAGCGCTACGACGCTTACGGCAACCTCGTCGAACAAACCGGCACCGCTCCGAGCAACTACGGCTTCAGCACCAAGCCTCAAGAGAAAGTTACCGGCTTCCATTACTACGGGTATCGGTTTTACGACGCGCTCACGGGAAGATGGCCTTCTAGGGACCCTATTGGTGAGCAGGGAGGATACAACTTGTATAATTTTGTGGATAATAATCCGACTAATATAATAGATTTGATCGGTCTGAAAGGGACTTGCGAGCCGTCGCTAGATGGTCCTGGAACGGGAGGTCCCCCATCTTGGAGCAAGACTGGCGCTGAAGGCGAATTGGGTTGGCTGTTTTTTGCTGCGAACAAATATACTTACGGCTTGGCTATAGAAATAGGCGCAGATTCAAGTGGTGCGTGGGGAATAGCAATTTCTCATGGGACTTTTAGCGCTTGGAATAGCCTTACAACTAGCAGTCATAACGGTAGTTCTTCAGCATTTGGCTCTGTGTCATGCGCCTGCGTCGAGGATAAATGTATCGCGTCTGCGACTGGCGGATCAGACAATACAACAGACTTGGACTGGAATAGTGCAGTATCGATAGCGGGAACCGCATCAGGAGCGACGGCAACTCTTACTGTTACGGCGGCAGTTGCGTTCAAAGGACAAATCGCAGTCAAGAAGGTTACCGGTGGGGTGGAAGTGGGTAAAGATGGTTCTAAAATTACCGGAGGAATAGAAATTGAAATGCCTACTACTGCTTCTCTTCAGAAGTCGAGCACTAGAACTTATAGCTACACATGCAAAAAGAAATAACTAAAAAGTTAATATTATTCACTTCGATCCTGTTCCTTGCTAGCTCAATCGCATGCTTCGTTTTCGGACATTCTCCCAAATACGGTTTATTATTCTGGATGTTTCTAGCGCTAAGTGGCACCATGACTTGGATCGGGGCACGTATTTATGGAAAGCAATGGCTTAAATTGCTATATCTTACGTTAGGTATTCCAATCGCTATGATTATTTTAAAATTCGTTGCGATGTGAAAGCGTGGCCGGGGTCAGCGTGGCCTGGCCGGGGTCAGTCCTCGTGGCCGGGGTCTCGTGGCCGGGGTCTCGTGGCCGGGGTCTCGTGGCCGGGGTCTCGTGGCCGGGGTCAGAGTGGCCGGGGTCAGTCCTCGCGCCTTCACATTGAATGGATTTTTCACTCATCTTGCCCGACCCTGAAACCCTTACTTTAGCCCATGCCCGTCGTCGCTCCTCATCCTCGTCCGCCGGGTGTGCCGGCACCGTTTCCGGGGACGATTGCGGCTCGTGCTGGGGCGCGGGGAATGGCGGCTAGGATCTGGTTTGCGGATGGGTTTTGGTGGTTCCGGTCCGGCTCTGATGGGTCGATCCGGGAGATTTCCTCGGTGATGCGGCGGGAGCGTTTCCGGGCCACGAACCTAGCGCAGGCGCTGGGCGTGGGAGAGAGAACGTTTCATCGGTTGGTATGTGACGAGGTCGGAATGTCCGTGGGTCTCTGGCTGCGCATGCAGCGTGCCGTGGAATTTCGCCACCGGATCAAGTGCGGAGACTCGATCAAGAGCCTGTCCTACGACTACGGCTTCAGCCACCAGGGCGAGTTCTGCGTGGAGTTCAGACGCTGGTATGGCCTGAGCCCGAAGGCCTTCCTGGAGAGCCGTGGTGTAAGTTAAATGGTGGAGGGATGAAGATAGGGGGGGAAGGGGATCGTTTGGTTCTGAAGCGCCGGGGTTCCCAATCGGCTATCCCCCACCGGACCGCCCGGAGGTCGAGTCCCTGCCTGAGCTGGACCGCCCGGAGGTCGAGTCCCTGCCTGAACTGGATTGCCCGGAGGCCGGTCCCTGCCTTTGGGTCGATGAGATTTTTCAGGCATCTCTACGACGCCGAAGACAATCACCTCGTCACGCCGCGCTGGGAGCCTTCGATGAAGGCGATGAGGTGCTTCACCTGCTCATCGTGGGCGGTGACGGTGGCTTTCAGGGAGCTGAGGGCGATGGAGAAGTTGGCGTCCTTTTTGAGGAAGAGCTTCTTGTAGGCGTTTTTCAGCTCGCGGATGGAGGCCTCGGAAAAGCCACGGCGCTGGAGGCCGACGAGATTGAGCCCGCGGGTGGCGGCGGGGTTCCCATCGACGATCATGTAAGGCGGGATGTCCTGGATGATCTTCGAGCAGCCGCCGGTGATGGAGTGGCAGCCGACCTTGCAGAACTGGTGGACGGCGCTGAGTCCGGAAATGATGGCGTGGTCCTCGACGATGACGTGGCCGCCGAGGGTGCCGTTGTTGGAGAGGATGACGTGGTTTCCGACCTGGCAGTCGTGGGCGACGTGCGAGTAGCAGAGGAAGAGGTTGTCATTGCCGATGACCGTCGGCGTGTGGGCGTGGGTGCCGCGGTGGATGGTGGAGTTTTCCCGGAAGACGTTGCGGTGGCCGATGAAGAGGTGGGTGGGCTCATCCTCGTATTTCAGGTCCTGGGTCTTTCCGCCGATGGCGGCGAAGGGGAAGAATTCGTTGGCCGCGCCGATCTTCGTGGGTCCGTCGATGACGACGTGCGAGCGCAGCACACAATCGTCGCCAAGCTCGACTCCCGCGCCGATGACGCAGAAGGGGCCAATCCGGACGTTGTCGCCGAGGATGGCCTCCGGGGAAATGATCGCGGTGGGATGGATCATGAGGGCCAATCGCAACCGACGGGCCAGCGGATGGCGATTGTTTTTTCACACAAACGCCGGGAATCTCAGGATCTAACGGAAAGCGGGTCGGCCCGGTGAACCGGACCGACCCTGATGAGGATCAGAATTCCGTGCGGAGTCCGGCGATGACGCCGCGTCCTGCCATGGGGGCGATGTCCTTGAGGAATGAGGTGCTTTGACGGGCTTCTTCGTCGGTGAGGTTGGTGCCTCGGAGGTAGAGGGTGGTGTCGAAGCCGCCGAGCTTCAGGTCATAGCTGACGCTGGCGTTGACGAGGAAATACCCGTCGGTGGCGAGTTCGAAGTTGGCGTGGCGGTCCTGCTGGGCGGCATATTGGCCCTCCAGACGGGCGCTGAACGGGCCGTTGGCGTAGTCGAGCGCGGCGCTCACTCGGAACGGGGGGATCCGCGGGATGGGCTCGCCCGTTTTCCGGTCTTCGGCGTGGACGTAGTCGGCACGGAGGATGAGGTCGAGCCGCTGGTCGCTGGTGGGTGCCGGGGTGGGGGCCTTCGAGTCGGTCACCGGCGTTGCTGCCTCGACAGGCGCGAGGAGATGGAAGGTGGTCTCGATTTCACCGCCGTAGAAGTCCGCGCCGATGGGTTGGTAGATGAAGATCGGCAGGCCATCGACCGGGTCGACCCCGCCGGTGGGCTGGGCGCTGACGAAGTCACTGAAGCGGTAGTAGAAGCCGCTGATGCTGCCTGTGACCCGGCCGGCCTTTTTCCGGAGGGAAAGGTCGAGCGAGAGGGAGTTCTCGGTGCCGAGATTCGGATCGCCGATCTCGAAGGTGCCGGTGGCGATGTGGGGGCCGTTGGCGTAGAGCTCGACGTAGGTCGGCGGGCGCTGGGTGTAGGCGAGCGAGAGGGCGACGGCGTAGTCCTCGACCGGGTTGTAGACCAGCCCGATGGAGGTGCTGAAGGCATCGAACTCACGGCTCTGGCTGGGGCCGAAACCGGGGCTGAAGTCGGTTTCCGCGGTCTGATGGTCGTAACGCGCGCCGAATTGGAGGCGGAACTTGTCGATGGGGAGTTCTTCAAAGAAGAACACCGAGTTCGTCTGAGTTTCCACGGGCGGAAGGAAGGCCTCCGCACCAAGGGCAGAGAAATCGGTGCCTTGGGACTCGACGCCGAACGCGCCTTCGAACGAGCCGATTTTCTCATGCAGCACCTCGACGCGGCCGTTGTAGCCCTCGATCAGGAACTGGGTGCCGACGGCACCGGCTTCGAACTCGGTGTGATCGTAGTCGGAGTAGCCGAGCTTGGAGTTGATCTCCTTGATCCAGGGGGTGGGGTTGTAAACCGCTCCCCGCAGGTCCCAGCGGCGCTGGCTCAGGCCGATGGTCACGTCCGGTGCGGCGACGGTGCCGTAGGTGGAGTCGATCCCGGAGAAGGAAAGGCCGAGGAAGCCACCGTCCCAGATGTAGGATCCGCCGAGGCCCGCGCCCTTGGAGTCGGTGGCGCTGTTCGGGATGAAGCCGTAGGGTTCCGGGGTGCCGGGCGGCAGCGGGGCGGTGGCGCGCAGGGCGGCCGAGCGGGCGAAGCCGGGAATGTTCAGGTTTTCCGTGGAGCGGTTGAAGGCATCGAGATGGAACACGAGCGGCCCGGCTCCCCAGGTGAGGGCGCCGGATTGGGAAAACAGGTCGTCGACCGAGCCGGCGCTGGTTTCAAATTTCCCGGAAGGGTAGGTGCCTTCGAATCGTTCCTGCGGGATGCGGTCGTCGATCACATTGACCACGCCGCCGATGGTGTTCGGTCCATAAAGCAGGGTGGCGGGGCCGCGGACGACCTCCACTGACCGGATCGTCAACGGATCGGTGGCGACGGCGTGATCGGGGCTGACATTCGAGACGTCGATCACCGAGGTGCCGTTTTGAAGGATGCGCACGCGGTCATCGCCGAGGCCGCGGACGACCGGGCGGCTGGCACCGGGACCGAAGGAGGTGGAACTGACGCCGGGCTCGTTGTTCAGCGTTTCACCGAGGGTCGGCTGCAGTTTCAATTGCAGGTTCTTTCCGCTCAGGATGGAGGCGGGCTGGACTTGCTGGAAGAGGGTCTGATCGAAGCGGCTCGCGGTGACCATCATTTCATCTAGCATGCCGACGAGGGAGGACGGCTGGGCCTCGGCAGGTTTGGGTTTGGTGGGGTCAGCGGTTTCAGCGGCTGAGGAGAACGGGGCAATGGACGTCACGAGGCCAAGCCCCCCGACAATGGAACGGGAAAGGGAATTCATAGGGATGATTCAGAAAACAGGCGGCGCCAATTCAGGAAACTGCGGCACTACGACACGCGCCGCCAAGGCACCGTGCAGCCGCACAAAACACATCACGAGGGCACGACTGTCCTTACGGCCCTCGCGGAGGTGCATGCGCCAGGACTCCGCCGACCAGATGGGACGGTGTGGAGTCAGCGGGTTTCGAAACCATCAGCGGCGGCAGCGGCGGCTTGGAGTCCGTCACGACCGGAATGATGTCCGGAGCCACGGTGTCGTAGCCGCCGTCCAGCATCAGGGTCACCACGCATTCGTGGCCTTGCTCGTCGGCGTGGTCGTGGAGGCATTTGTGAAACGCGCCACTGGCCGCCATCGCCTGCACGACGAGCAACTGGGCCAGCACGACTAGCGCCGCGAGGGTCCAGAATCGCTTCAGGGGACTGGAAGGTGCCGTGGTCATAAACGATTCACCCGATCTCTACGCTGATTGAACATCGGAATAATGCGAAGATCAGCATTTCCTATGTATCTAGCTTGCCAGTCGCATCCATGTCGAGAACTAATGCAATCCGAATGCAAGAGGCTGGTCAGGACGAAACCCCGGACCAGGAAATTTACTCGACTGATATTCAGTGATTCATGAGAAAATTTCGAAAGGTAGAGCCCTCAATAAAGGTCAAGACACTAAACTTTTATTGACAATCTACTAAATTTTGAAAAAGTCCGCCCGTCTTTGTGACCTAGAAAGACGACATCCCCAACCACCCCGCCCTTTCACCGGATCCCCGTCCGCGAAATGGCCCGCCGATCCCCACGGCACCCCAGCGCTTCGTTTTCCTGCCAGCCGTCTGCCCCTGAGAATCCCTGTTCACCCCTTCCATGACCTCTTTTTCATCCCTTGATCGGTGGCCATTCCTGCGCCCACGAACCTCGTCTTCACGTTTGAAGGCCTGTTCCCGAGCATTCTTGCCCTTCGTCGGAATTTCGACATCCGCGCTGGCAGCACTGAATGTCCAAACCTTTTTCATCCCGTTTCCTGAGGCGGATTTCCAAACCTCGCTGAAGGCGATCAATGTGACCGGCACGCCGGTGGGCAACTCGATGAAGACGATCATTTCCATGGTCGTTCCCACAGCCGGAACCGTGGTGCGCTACGATCAATGGGAGGACGGTTACGAGGCGGACCTCAACGCTCCCGTGCAATCGACCACCCAGATCTGGGGTGACGGAAATCTCTCCAATGGCGTGGCTCCCGGCTACCCATCCGACCTTTTCCCGGCAGGCGCGACGGTCAACCTGAACAACAACGTCGCGCTGCCCCGCGCTGCCTCGACGCTGTTTTTTGACGGTCGTGACCGCGTTGGCTGCACCGCGGCCATTGCCGTGACACGCGCGGGCTGGGGCATCGCGCCCGGCACAGTGCTCGCCAGCGCCACCGAGGTTTATGACACACGTCGTTTCGGCACGTCATACAAAATCCCGATCGGCATCACGACGGGTTCGGTTCAGAATTTCGAATACTCGTCGCTGCATATCATCGCCGCGCAGGACAATACCAGTGTCCAGGTCGACGTGGATGGAAACGGCAGCGTCGATCAGACGAAGGTGCTCAACCTGGGCGACGCCATGCTGGTGAACGGCGGCGTCAGGGCTGGTGCCACCGTGACCTCGACCAAGCCGGTGCAGGTCCATGAACTAACAGGCGATGTTGGTTCGACCTACGAATCCCGCACCTTCGCGATCCGCCCGACGAGCTTGTGGGGCTCAAGTTATTTCGCTCCCGTTGGCACCACGCTTTCCACCGAGGTTCACACGGTTTTCCTCTACAACCCAAACGCCTCGGCGATCAACGTCAGCTATCAGACCACCACCAGCACTGGAACGATCAGCGTTCCGGCGAATGGCAACTCGCAGTTCGCCATGCCGATGAATTCCGGCGGTCATTTCTTCACGGCGGGCGGTGAGTCCTTCTACGCGGTGGGGGCCAATGACAGCGGTGCCGCCGCGAGCGCCAACCAGACCCATGACTGGGGATACGCGCTTGTTCCGGAAAGCTACCTGACGACCGGAGTGGTGGTCGGATTCGGCCCTGGATCCGATGACCTCTCCGCACCGACCGGTCCCGACCAGAACGGCAGCCCGGTGTGGATCACTCCCGCCACGAGCACGACGATTTATGTCAACTACTCGGGTGACCTCACCATCGGGGCAAGCACGGCTCCAAACGGTGCGAAATACGACGTATCCTACAACGTCAACAAGCTCCAGTCGCAGACGATCTACGATAACACCGACAAGAACATGACGAAGGCGCGGATCTTCACGACAGATGGCGCGAAGCTCGCCGCCGCCTGGGGTGAGGATCCTTCGAAAGCCGGCCCCGGAGCCCCCTATCTCGACATGGGCACTACCATCGTGCCCTTCCCGCAGCCGTCCTTGTCAAAGACCTCCGCACTGGTGGTGGACCTCAACAGCGATGGAAAAACCGGAGTCGGCGACACCATCGAATACACCGTGCGTGTGGCGAACGAAGGCGTGGTCGATCTCGACAACACGATCGTCCTCGATGCCCTGCCAAACACCTGCACCTACGTCGCGAACTCGACCAAGGTCAATGGTGTCACCATCACCGACAACTCCTCGCCTTCGACGATCTTCCCGGTGGATGAGAGCGGCTACACGCTTTACTCCATCCCACCTGGCGGATTCACCCTGGTGAAATATCGCGTCACCGTGAATCCCGGTGCCACCAGCGTCATCAACAACGCCACGGCCAATGGTGGCCAGGCGGTTTTGACAGCGACAACTACGTCGCCCATCGTCCCAGCCGGTGGAAATGCCCCCACCACGATCACCTTCACGAACTCCGTCGGGACCGCGACGACCAGCTATCCGCAGAACGGGAATGTGTACGTCAAGGTCACCAACGCGGATCTCAATACCAACTTCGCGGTTGCAGAAACGATCACCGTGACCGTCACCAACCCAACCACGGGCGATCAGGAACTCATCACCCTGACGGAAACCGGACTCAGCACCGGCATTTTCCTCAACACGTCTGCGCTTCCATCCTCCATCACTGGAGGTTTGACCCAGCAGGACAACACGCTTTACGCGCTTCAGGGCAACGGCCTGGTGGCCACTTTCGTCAACACCCTCTTCGGCGGCACCTTCACGGCCAACGCGGTGATTGAAACGTCCACCCTCACGAAGAAGCTCTATCTGACGGACACCCTCGCGCTGGATCGTGTGAACCCTGCGGCGGCACCTGTTGATTCCACCACCGCAAGCACGGCAGTGCTTTCAACTAGCGGAGGTACTGCCACCATTGCTGTGGCGAGTGCTGCTGCGACTTCGAACTCCTTACAGACCGCACTATCCCACACTTTCAGCTACAATGCCGGTGCCGCGGCCAGCAACCGGATCCTGATGGTGGGAGTTTCCTACCGAAACAGAAACAGCGAGACGATTTCCTCCGTCACCTATGGTGGGCAGGCGATGACCTTCGTGGGATTGAGCACTTCCAGTGTGTCAACTTTTCCGGATGGCGCGGCTTACATCTACAGTCTGGTCAATCCGCCGACTGGGGCGAACAACGTTGTTGTTAGCTGGAGTGCCGCGCTTACCCAAGGCGCGGTCGTCGGAGCCATCACCTATTCGGGGGTCAATCAAACCACTCCCACTGGAACCTTCGCAGGAGTCAATTCCGGCACCGGCACTGGCACGACTCCCGCCGTTACGGTGACTTCTGGAGTTGGACAGGTGGTCTTCGGGGTCGTGGCTGGCAGGTCCTTCAGCGCCTATGCATTGGCGGGCTCTGGTGGTACTTCATTGTGGTCGGCGATGCCGTTCTCGAATCAGACAGCGGGTGCCTGTCAGTCCAAGGCGGGTGCTGCTGGCAGCGTCTCAATGTCGTGGACCGGGACCAACGACGAATGGGCGGTAGCCGGTGTTTCCCTGATCCCGGCGTCAGGTGCGGGAAATCCGACCGTCAGCTTCACACAGACGCCGACCTTTGCTACGGCATTTACCATGCCTGCCGGTGCGGCTCCTTCAGCCAGCATCTATTACACCGTTTCCACCGGCTCAATGCCTGCAAGTCCGGCCATCACGGCGGTCTTGAAAAAAGGTGCGACCACCGTCGCCACCAGCAGTAGTGCCTCGGCGAGTGGCGGACTGCTTTCCTTCACGTTCCCAGCCCTGGGTAGCAACTTCAACTTCGCCATTGGTGAGGCGGCGACTCTTGAAATCACCACCGCCCAGTCCGGCGTGACCTTCACGGTCGATTACGACAGCACTACCAAGCCGTCCGTCGTCAATCTGCCGACCAACACGGTCATCGTGATCAACAGCTTCGGTCTCTACGGTGCACCTTTCCCGGGAGGCACGCTGGTCACCAGCATGACCAACGGCCAGCGCGTTTATGCCCGTGTGACCGCCGCAGATCCTTTCGGTGCCTATGACATCACTGGCCTCGATCTCGCGATCACCGACCCATCGAATGCAACGAACACGGTGAACCTGACCAGCACCGTCGCCAGCACGGCCAGCTCGAAAACCTACGAATACTCCTGGCTCGCCGGTCCTAGCGACGGTGGCTACACGATTCAAGCCACCGCGAAGGAAGGCAGCGAAGGGATCACCGCCATTTCCTCACTGCCGCTGCAGGTCGCCTCGCTCGACCTCGGCACGCCAAGTACCACCACGTTCACCGACGCCAGCGGCAACACGGTCCCGAGCTACACCACTACCGGTCCGGTCTATGTCCAGGTCGTGGATCGCGATCAGAACATCAGCGCCACCGTCGCGGAAACCGTCACCGTCGTCGTCACCTCCAACAATGGCGACCGTGAAACGATCACGCTCACGGAAACCGGCGTGAACACCGGCATCTTCCGTAGCTCCGCAATCACCACCAACACCAGCGCGGTGACCCAGGGGAACAACGCCCTCAACGTCGTTGCCGGAGCCACGCTCGCCGCGAACTATGTGGATCCCACGGACCCGGCTGATACCTCCAGCGCCTCGGCCTTCATCGCCGCTCCTCCGGCAGTTGCCACGGCCAGCGTGTTCAAGAGCCTGATTTCGCCCACCAATGGCAAGGCGCTCGTGGGTGGCATGGTTTCCTACAACATCACCGTCACCAACCCCGGCACGGTCACCCTGACAACGGTCGGCCTCAGTGACACCTTCCCGGCCGCGAGCCTTCAGTTCGCCAGCGCCAGCATTACTCCGAACACCACCGGCAGCGGCACCCTGGGCTGGACAAACATCGGCCCTCTAACAGCCGGTCAGAGCATTTCCCTGACGGTCAACTTCACCGCGTTGGCAGCAGGGGCGACGGTCACGAACTCCGCTTCTGTCAGCGGCACGGCCTCCGCCGGTCCGTCCTCGGTGAACGTCGCGATTGAAAGGCCAGGCGTTACGGTGACGAAGAGCCTGCTCACCCCGTCGGCGGGTCCGGTTTACATCGGCGATACCGTCGTCTGGCGCATCGTGGTTCAGAACACCGGTAGTACCAGCCTCACCACCGTGCCGCTTTCCGATAACTACAGCGGCGGCGCACTCACCTACGTTTCCGCCACCGTGGCAGCGGATTCCACCGGCTCCGGCTCACTGCTCTGGAACAACATCGGCCCCATCGCGGCGGCAGCGTCGAGGACCATCGACGTCACAATGACCGTAAAGGGAACCTCCAATCCGACGACGAACACGGCGGACGTTTCCTACGCGGTCGATGCCAGTGGAAACTCGGTTCCTCCTTCCGTGGGATCGGCCAGCGTCCAGACGATCGGTGGCTCCATCGGCACCACGATTTTCAAGGACATGAACAACAATGGCGTCTTTGATGCCAACGAAGGAATTCAGAACGTCTACGTCTATTCGGACACCAACGGCGACGGCATCCGACAGGTCACCGAGCCCTTCGGCATCACCGACTTTTACGGTGCCTATTCGATTTACAATCTACCCGTCGCCCTCGCCGGCACGACCTACAACATCAAGGTCGATACCACCACGCTGCCTTCCGGACTCACGACTGTCGTGGTCGATCCGGATGCGACGAAGAACGGCCAGACCTCCATCACGCTGACCCGCGCAGCCTTGGACAATACCACGGCGAACTTCGGTTATCGCGGCACCGCATCGGTCAGCGACACGGTTTGGCTCGATGTGAATGCCGATGGCCTGATCGACACCACCGACCGCAGGCTTTCCGGCGTCAGGGTCTTCATTGATCAGAACAACAACGGCACCGCAGACACCAACGAGCCCTTCGCGCTGACTGATACGAATGGAAACTACCTCATCTCCAACCTGCCAGACGGTACTTGGACGGTGGCCATCGACACCTCGACTCTGCCTGCTGGAGTTTCCCCGACCTTTGACCTAAACGGCATCGGCACTCCCCACAGGACCAGCGTGGTCCTCACGCCTGGACAGGCCCGCACGGACGTCGATTTCGGTTACGTCGGCAGCGCCTCCATCGCCACCAACATCTACAACGACCTCAATGGCGACGGCACCAAAGCCGTCACCGACTTGGGACTCGCGGGTGTTAGAGTGTTCCTTGATCGCAATGCCAACGGCAGCCGCGATGCCAACGAGCAGTTCGCCACCACCGACTCCAGTGGCAACTACCTCATTAGCGGATTGATTGCCGGAACCTACACGGTCGTGGTGGACGCCACGTCACTGCCAGCTGGTGTGACCGTCACCGGTGATCCGGACGTGACCAAGGACGGAAGAACGACCGTCACCCTCACCGCCGCACAGGCACTCACCACGGCCAACTTCGGCTACCAAGGCAACGCCAGCATCGGAGACCGCGTGTGGAATGATCTAAATGGCGATGGCGTTCAGGATGCCACCGACCTTTCCATCAGCGGTGTGAGGGTCTTCATCGACTTGAATGCCAACGGAACCCGCGACGCGAACGAGCCCTTCGCCACCACGAATGCTTCCGGAAACTACCTGATCAGTGGTCTCGCGGCCGGTTCCTACACCGTCGCTGTGGACACCACCTCGCTTCCAAGTGGAGTCACCCAGACGGGCGATCCGGATGTGACGAAGGATAACAAAACCGCCGTCACCCTCACCTCGGGTCAAGCCCTCACGACTGCCGACTTTGGCTATCAGGGAAATGCCAGCGTCGGCGACTACGTCTGGAATGATGCGAATGGCGATGGTGCGCAAGGCGCGACCGAAGGGCCCATGTCAGGCATCAGGGTCTTCATCGATCTCAATGCCAACGGCAGCCGCGATGCCAACGAACCTTTCGCCACCACGAATGCTTCCGGTGCCTACACCATCAGCGGTCTGACCCCAGGCACCTACACTGTAGCCGTGGATGCAACCACGCTTCCTTCCGGCACCACCAACACCGGCGATCCGGACGTGACCAAGGACGGAAAAACCTCCGTCACGCTGGCGGCCGGTGTTCCTAACACCACCAGCGACTTCGGCTATCAGGGCAACGGGGCGATCAGCGCCATCGTCTTCCTTGATCGCGATGCCAGCGGCGCCCAAACCTCCGGCGAGCCCGGCATCTCCGGCGTGACCGTCTTCCTCGACTACAATGGTGACGGCATTCGCCAGACCAACGAGCCACAGACCACAACCAGCAGCACCGGAGCTTACAGCTTCACCGGCCTCATCCCCGGAAACTTCAGTGTGGTGGTCGTGAGCGCCACGCTTCCGGTCGGTGTCACGCAGACCGCCGACGCGGATGTGACGAAGGACAACAAGACCACGGTCACCGTCACCGCCGGAGCCACCAACACCACGCCGAACTTCGGATACCAAGGCAACGCCAGCATCGGCGACTACGTGTGGATCGATGCCGATGGCAACGGCACGCAGGACTCCACGGAAATCCCTCTCGGTGGTGTGGTCGTTTACCTCGATCTCGACAGCAACGGCACCCGCGAAAGCAACGAGCCCTTCGCCACCACGAACTCATCGGGTAGCTACACCATCAACGGTCTCACCCCCGGCACTTACCTGGTCACCGTCGATGGCAGCACTCTGCCCGCTGGTTCCACCAACACCGGAGATCCAGATGCGACCAAGGATGGAAAGACTTCCGTCACGCTGGCCTCCGCCCAATCCCTGACGACCGCCGACTTCGGTTATCAAGGCGTTGGATCGATCGGCAGCTCCATCTGGAACGACCTCAACGGCGATGGCATCCAGGACGCCACCGAGTTGCCGATCTCCGGCGTGAAGGTCTTCATCGACCTGAACAACGACGGCTTCCGTGACGCGAACGAACCCTTCGCCACCACCAATGCCTCCGGCACCTACGCCCTCACCGGACTACCCGCAGGCACCTACTCCATCGCAGTGGACACCACCTCGCTGCCAGCGGGCGTGACCAACACCGGCGATCCGGATGCCACGAAGAACGGTCGCACCACCGTCATCCTCAGCTCCGGTGAGAGCAACACGACCACCAACTTCGGCTATCAAGGAAACGCCTCCATCGGCACCACCGTCTGGCTCGATCAGAACGGTGACGGCACCAAGGGACTCACCGAGCCCGTGCTTGCTGGCGTGAAGGTCTTCCTCGATCGCAATGCCAACGGCACCCGCGATGCCAATGAGCCCTCTGCCACCACGGATCTAACGGGAAGTTACCTCATCAGCGGCCTAATCCCCGGCACCTATCAGGTCGTCGTCGATGCCACCACGCTGCCAAGCGGCGTGACCAACACCGGCGATCCGGACTCGACCAAGGACGGAAAAACCTCCGTCACCCTCGTCGCCGCGCAGAACCTGACCACCGCCAACTTCGGCTACCAGGGAGATGCCACCGTCACCGGCCATCTCTACATCGACACCAACGGCAACGGCTCGCAGGACAGCGGTGAACCGGACCTTGCGAACGTCGATGTCGTGATCACCGATAGCCTCGGCTTCACCCAGACCGTCGCTACCAACGCCTCCGGAAACTGGAGCGCAATGGTCACTCCGGGCTCCACCATCGCCAACGTCCAGGAAAGCGATCCGCAGTATCCGGCCAACTCGACCCAGAGGCAGGGCACCGACCCGACTACCTTCACCGCCGTCTCCGGCACCAGCATCGATGGCGGCATCGATGGCTACTTCATCCCCGGCACGATCACCGGCACCGTCCGCTCGGACATCCAGAACGACGGCACGCCTGATCTGCCGATTTCCGGAGTGATCATCTCGTTGAAAAACTCCGGCGGCACGGTCATCGCCACCACCGTTTCCCTCTCGGATGGCAGCTACTCGTTCATCGACGTGGCTCCCGGCAGCTACTCGATCGTCCAGACGCAGCCAGTCGGCTATCTCAGCGTCTCCGACATCGATGGTGGAAATCCCGACATCATCGGAAACGGATCGCCCGTCACCGTGACCGCCGGTGCCACGACTTCCGGCCAGGACTTCCTCGAACGCCCGCAGGCCTGCCCGAACATCTGGGCGGATTGGCAGACGAAGTGGAACCTTTCGCCGAATGACCAGCCGGGCGACAACCCCGATGGAGACATGTTCAACAACCTCATCGAGTATGCCTTCTGCCTGCCTCCGACGAAGGGCATCAGGTCGCCCTTCTGCATGGCCGCCTCGTTGACGGATGCGAACAAGGTCGACGCCGTCTACACCCGCACCGCTGGTGGAGCACTCGACGTGACTTATGAGCTCCAATACATCGCCAGTCTCACCAATTCGCCAAGCGGCTGGACCACGATCGCGCTGAATCCCGCCGACCTCTCCTTCACCTACAATACCAACGGCACGGAAACCATCCGCATCCGTGATCTGGAAGCGGTCACCGGCCTGACCAGTGGCTCCGGCTTTGTCCGCCTCCGTGTCAGCCTCGATGCCAATGGTGACTCCACCTACGAGGCGCAGGCCACCACCGAAGTCGGTGGATGGGTGAAGAGCGCGCTGGGCACCAGCTGCCGCACCTACAACAACCCGTTCATCTCCTGCCCGGTCTTCTCCGGCACCATCGACAGCGTCAGCGGAAACGACCTCGTGCTCACCAGCTCGGGCGGAGGCACCGACCTCGCCACCGTGCTTGCACCTAGATCGTCCTACTTTGTGGAAATCACGTCCGGTCTCCATGAAGGCCAGCGCTTCGATGTGAGCGCCGGTTCCGTGGACAGCCTCACGCTTGCCAACGACGCCAGCCTCCCATCCGCCCTGCCGCCGTTCAACACGATGATCGGGGCACCACCGTCCACACTGGCCGGCGCGACTTTCGCCGTCCGCAAGCACTGGACCCTCGGCACGATGTTCCCGACCGCTTCCTTCCTCGCCTCCGATGTGCAGACGACAGCCGATCAGGTGCAGATCTTCGCTGACGGTGCCTGGACCAGCTACTGGCTCTACGATGATGACCTCCTCAGCACCACCAACACGCTGAAGTGGCTCAAGATTGGCGTGGCCAATACCGACGATCAGAGCGCGGTGGTGATTCCACCCGGCCAGGGCACCTTCATCAACTGCCGCCAAGTGACCGGCTCGCTCCTCGCCTTTGGAAAGGTCCGCGAAAACGACTTCGTCCGTCCTGTTTTCACCGGAGCCAACCTCGTCGGCGGAGGCTATCCGCTGGCCCAGTCGCCCGCCAGCCGCGCGATGACCTTGGCCGGTGGCTTCGATGGCGATCGTGACTACAAGTTCGCCGACATGTTCTATGTCTGGAGAGGTGATGCTGTGGCCAATGCCGCCGGGTATGACACCTACTACCTCCTGGAAGCCGGCACAGCCCAGTCCCCGATCAGGCGCTGGGTCAAGGTGGGTGATGCCTTCATCGCCCCGCGTGATGCCACCAACCTCTTCCTCATGGACCGCGCCGTCTTCCTCGATCTCAACCAGGACCTGCCCGGCCAACGCGTTGCTGCCCCATGGGCTCCCTGAGGTTTGCATTGACCATTTAATAAGGATTACTTAAACATCCCGCACTCCGGTCCCCACGGAATCATGAAGTTCACCCTCCCCAAGTTGTTGCTGACACTCGCCCTGATGCTGTTCGGGATGTCGTCAGTCCATTCACAGACCTTGAACTGGGGCAGCCCATTCAGTCCGGATTTCACGAGCCGTCTTGCCGATAGCAAAGGCAACGCGCTTGATGAGACCTTCACGTTCGAACTCGGCACCTTCAAGGACGGCTTCACGCCTGAAGTCTCAAATGCCGCCGATTGGTATGATAAGTGGGTCGCCTTTGATGCGGCTTCCTACAACGAGGAAACCTACGATCCTGCCACCGGTTATGTGACCGGCACTGCGCAGATGAATGCGCTCGGCCAGAGCACCAGCCCGGATGCCACCTCCAGCACCTTCTCCTTTGCCGGCCTTCAGGCCTACCTCTGGGTTAGAAATGCAAACGGCACCGGCCCCAACTCGGAATGGGCCCTCGTCCGCGCCAGCACCTGGACCTTTCCTGCTGCCGATCCGAACTGCTGCGGCTCCACTTTGCCGGTGAACTGGTCGGTCAGCGATCTAACCAACGAAACCCCGATCTACGGCAGCCAAGGCGGCATCGAAGGCGGCGGTGAGCGTGAGGTCTTCTCCCCCAGCTCCTACCTCCAGACCTACACCTTCGTGCCGGAGCCCTCCGCCACCCTGTTGATGGGAATGGCGGCGCTGCTCCTCGCACGCCGACGCAGGGACTGAATCAGCCCGGTTCCCATGAACCTCCTCCGAACCCTCGCTCGTTGCGTGCCCCGGCGCGGAGGATTCGCTGCCTGCCTTTTCTGGATCCTGTTAGGCACCTCGGCCACGGCCAATCGGATCAACTGGTTCTCCACCCTGAACCGTACGAATCTGACCAGCACAGGTCAGCCGATGGATTCGCAGTTCCGCTTTGAACTCGGCGTGTTCATCAATGGCTTTGTCCCCACTTCTGCGAACACCTCGCAATGGGCTGCAAACTGGCGATCGCCACAACGAACCCGCTACAACCCGAACACGGGCGTCCGGCAGTTCAGTGCGGAGTTCATCGTCGAGGACAATGATGCCCCTTTCACCAACGGTGCGAATGCCTACCTCTGGGGCTTCCGGGGAAATGCTGCGAGCGGCGAATGGATCCTGATCCGAAACGCCGCCTGGACCTGGCCCGCGCCGAATCCTTTCAATCCCACGCCGCCGAGTTGGAATGCCGCCGATGCGGCGACTCCGGTCACAGGTGTTGTCATTCTCGGCTCCGTCAACGCTTCCGGAAGTCCCCATCTCATGCAGTCCGCCGCCGTAACGAACAGCGCACCGCCGACCACGAGCTGGACCGTTTGGCAAGCTGACGAGCTTGAGGGAGTGGCGCTGAATGGACCCAACGACGATGCCGATGGAGAT